>CAYZBB010000023.1:0-35703 GCA_964476495.1 uncultured Actinomycetes bacterium
ACACCGCGAATGCGTCGGTGAGTCGGGCCTGCCGGGCCGCGCAGGCGGCCTTGAGCTCCTCCAGGACGGTGATCTCATCGATCCGTTCGGCGTCGGCGGTGTCCGTGTCGAGGGTGGCGAGCAGTCCGATCAGCTGCTTGATCGCGGTGACCGGTCGACTTGACATGTGTTCGATTCTACCGTTTCAGGCTTGCCCTTGACAAGGTATGCATGCAGGTTGGAACCATTGTTTCGAACAGGCGGAGCGCTGTGCCGAGCAAGGATCTGCGCGGACCGAAGCTTCGCTTCTACGCCGGTTATGCCCGTTCCGGCGAGGCTTTGATTAGCGATCAGCGCAACCCGGACGGGGATCGGCAGAGTCCGGGCACCGGCAGGGTCCGAGCCGCCGGTCACCATGCAATGGTCGTCCGCACCCAGGCTGCGGCGCCCACCACGTCCACCACCGTTGGCACACCGGGTGGTGCGGGTGGCCGTCTAACGATGATCACCCGCACCCCGAGCCGTTGAGCGGCAAGCAGTTTCGGCTCCGTCATGGCGCCGCCGGAGTCCTTGGTGATCAGCACGTCGATGCGGTGCCCGCGCATCAGGTTTACCTCGCCGGCCACTGTGTACGGGCCTCGGGACGTGACCACCGACCATCCGTCCGGTAGCGGCGCCGACGCCGGTTCCACCAGTCGCACCAGCACGTACGGCGCGTCGAGGGCCGCGAACACGGGCAGCGTGCTGCGGCCGGTGGTCAGCAACACGCGGCCGCCGCGCGCCGCGGCGATCGCGGCCGGGTAGCCGTCCACCCACTGCCAGGTCCCGGCCAGGCGATGCTCGGCCCAGCCGGGCCGGGCAAGCCGCAGCACCGGCACCCTGGCAGCGGCGCATGCCTCGGCGGCCGACGCAGAGATCGTCTCAGCGAAGGGGTGCGTGGCGTCGACCACCGCGACCGTGCCGGCCCCCCGCAGGTATGCCGCGAGCCCGTGCGGCCCGCCGAACCCACCCACCCGCACCTCGCCTACCGGCAATGCGGGATCCTTCACCCGCCCCGCCAACGACGAGATCACGGGCACCCCAAGGCGATTCAGCTCGGCAGCCAGAGCACGCGCTTCGGCGGTCCCGCCGAGGATCAGGACGGCGGGAGCGGGCATCAGGGCAGGCTAGACCCGGACCTGTCCCAGCTTCCAGTACCCGGAGAACATGATTGACCGCCGATCGGCCAGGTTGTTCTTGACCAGGTGTCGCCGCACGCCGGTGGCCAGCGACGACTCCCCGCACGCCCACGCGTAGGTGAGCTTCGGCAGGGTCAGCTCGGCCAACCGGGCCAGCGCCGCAGATCCCGGCGCGTCCGTCCCCCGAAGCACCACCTCCGGCCGGACACCGGCCGCCAGCGGGGTGTCGTAGGACTCGTCGGGTAGCTCCAGCAGCGCGGTCACCCCGTCCGTCGAGTCCAGCGTCTCCAGCACGGAGTACAGCGCGGGCATGGCGGTCTCGTCCGCGACGAACAGCCGAGGGCCCGGCCCGGTGGGCGCCCGGTAGCACGAGCCGGACGCGCGGAAGCCAACCTGGTCGCCCGGCGCTGCCCGCAGCGCCCATGCCGATCCCGGTCCGCTGTCGCCGTGCACGATGACGTCGACGTCGATCTGCTCCGCCTCGGGACGCAGCGCCCGCACCGTGTACCAGCGCATCTCGGGCCGCTGTGCCTCGGGGATCTGAGCGACCGCGGTGCGCACGTTGACCCGGTCGGCGTTGGGCATGACCAACCTCTGGCCGGGCGAGCGTGGGAAGATCAGGGCGAAGTACTCGTCCGGCCCGCTGGGGACGAACCGCCCGAACTCGGGCGCCTGAAAGGTGATGCGGCGCACCGGCTCGCTCAGCGTGCGGACGGCGGTCACGGTCATCGGGAACTGCTCGAAGTCGTCGCGGTAGTTCGCCGCCGCCATGACCAGTGGCACCGTCGCCTTGAGCACCTTCAGTTGCAACCGCTCCAACGCCTCGACCGCCATCGGGCCTCCCAACTCACGAAGTAAGGACAGCCTACCTTTGCTGACCAGAGCGGTACCGGCGGATAGCGGGCTAGCGGACGGCTCCGGTGACCAGCCATCGGTCGCCCCGGTACCGCGCACCCAGGGTCACCGCACGGGCACCCATGAAGACCACGGAGAACGCCACCCACAGCCACACCAGGCCTGCAGTGCCCGCGGGTGCCCACGCCGCGACCGCCCACGCCGCGGGCAGGTAGGCCACCAGCGTCAACACCCCCGCCCAGGCCAGGAACACGCCGTCGCCGGCCCCGATCAGCACCCCGTCGAGCACGAACACCCAGCCGCACAACGGTTGTGAGATGGCCACCACGACCAGCGCGGCACCGACCGCAGCCCGCACCGAGGGGTCGGGGGAGAACGCCGAGCCGGCGACCGCGTGCACCAGCAGCACCAGGGCACCGACCGCGACACCGACCCACACGCCCCAGCGCAGCATCACCCCGGTGAACCGGCGAGCGGTCGGCCCGTCGCCCTGGCCGAGCGCCTTGCCGGTGAGCGCCTGCGCGGCGATAGCCAGCGCGTCCAGGCCCAGTGCCAGGAAGTTCCAGATGGACATCACCACCTGCTGCGCGGCCAGCTCCGCCACCCCCTGCCGGGTGGCCACCACCGTGGTGACGATGATCGCCGCCCGCAAGGTCAGCGTGCGTACGAACAAGGGCACCCCGGCCCGCCCCGCACCCCGGATGTGCCCGCTGTGCGGGGTAAGCGCCACGCCGGCCCGTCGTGCCCCGCGGGCGACGATCGCCACCAGCACGGCGGCCATGGCGGTCTGGGTCAGTGAGGTGCCGATCGCCGAGCCGGCCACACCGAGCCCGACCCCGTAGACCAGCAACAGGTTCAGCCCGCTATTCACGGCCGCGCCGGCCACCGCCACGTACAGCGGGGTCCGGGTGTCCTGCAGTCCGCGCAGCACGCCGGTGGTGGCCAGCACCGCCAGCATGGCCGGCAGGCCCAGCAGCGACCAGCGCAGGAACGTCACGCCGAAGCCTGCGACGTCGGGCGTGCCGCCGAAGGCGTCGATCAGCAGCGGTGCCAGCGGCCAGCCGACGACGACGACCGCGACCCCGATGATCACTGCCAGGTACAGCCCGGCGACGCCGAAGGTCATGGCGTCCGCCGCCCGCCCGGCGCCCAGCGCCCTGGATACCTGCGCGGTGGTGCCGTAGGCCAGGAACACCGACAGCCCGACGATGGTGCCGAGGACGACCGACGCGATGCCAACCCCGGCCAGCTGCGCCACCCCGAGATGGCCCACGATCGCGGCGTCCACCAACAGGAAGACCGGCTCCGCCAGCAGCGCACCCAGCGCCGGTACGGCCAGCCGCAGGATCTGCCGGTTCAGCCCGGCGTCGCGGCCCGTCACAGCCCGGCGGACAGGCGCAGGATCGCGTCGACGCTGCGGTCCACGTCGGATGCGGTGGTCGACCAGTTCGACACCGACACCCGCATCAGCCTGCGGCCGTTCCAGGTCGTCCCGCCGAGCCAGCAGGTGCCGTCCCGCTGCACCGCCTCGATCACCGCGTCGGTGCGCTCGTCGGAGCCGAAGGATGCCAGCACCTGGTTGAGCACCACGTCGCCCACGATCTCGATGCCACCCGCGGCCAGGCCGTCGCGGAATCTGCGGGCCAGCGCGCAGCAGCGGTCGACAAGGTCGGCCACCCCGCCCGCGCCCAGCTCCAGTAGGGCCGCCCACACCGCGAAACCTCTTGCTCGTCGGGAGGACTCGGGCGCGAAGTCGGAGGGGGAGTGCGCCGTTCCGGCACCCGTCAGGTATGCGGCGGTGTAGGAGACGGCCGCGACATGCGCGGACGGGTCCGCGCAGAACACCAGGCCGCTGTCGTACGGGACGTTGAGCCACTTGTGCGCGTCCGTGCACCACGAGTCGGCCAGTTCGATCCCGTCCACCAGGTGCCTGATCGACGGACTTGCAGCAGCCCACAGCCCGAATGCGCCGTCCACGTGCACCCAGCAGTTCGGGACAACGCGGGCGAGTCCGATCGCCGCCCGCAGATCGTCGCAGGCGCCGGTGTTCACGTTTCCCGACTGCAGGCACAGAATGGTCGGTGACGACCCGTCGTCGTCCAAAACCCGTTCCAGATCGGCGATGTCGATCGCACCCCGGGCATCCGCGGCTACCGGGACGATGCCGGCGGTGCCGAGTCCGAGCAGCCGCAACGACCGGTCCACGGTCGCGTGCCGCTCGACCGAGGCGACCACCCGCACCTGTGGTGAGCCGGACAGCCCGTCGCGTTCCACGTCCCAGCCGGCCGCCTCCAGGACGCGATGACGGCCCGCCGCCAACCCGACCGTGTTGGCCGCCTGCGTGCCGGTGACGAACCCGACCGACGCGGTGGCCGGGATGCCGAGCAACTGCTTGGCCCAATCACCGGCCACCTGTTCGACGACGCTTGCGGCCGGCGAGGACAGGGCGTTGAACGCCAGCTGGTCCCAGCCCACCGCCAGCATGTCGGCGGCGGTCGCCGCCGGCAGCGACCCGCCGACCACGAACCCGAAGAACCGCGGCCCCGCCGTGGCCACCAGTCCCGGGTCGGCCCCGGCGACGAGCCGCTCCAGTACCCGGTCTGCGGCCGTGGGCGACTGAGGCAGCGGTCCGCCGAGGCCGGCCAGCAACGCGTCCCGATCGGCCGGTCGGACGACCGGCCGGTCACCCAGACCGCTGCGGTACTCGATCGCCGTCTCGGCGGCGACGCGGATCAGATCGGCGACGGGCGGCGGTTGGTCGATCACGCCCCGGGACGCTACGCCCCGGGGCGTGCCTCAGGAGCGGGTCAGCCGGTGGTGACCGTGTGCGGCCGGGTCGCGGGCTCGACGACCTCGCGGTCGCCCGGCGTCGTGATCTGCACCTTCCGTGGCTTGGCCTTGTCCGCGACCGGGATGGTCACGGTCAGCACACCGTGCTCGTAGCCGGCGCTGATCGCATCGGTGTCGATGCCGTCGCCCAGCGACAGCTGGCGCAGGAAGCTGCCGGTGAACCGTTCGCTCGCCAGCCACTGCACGCCGTCCTCGGATCGGGCGGTGCGCTCGGCCTTGATGGTCAGGGTGTTGTTGTCGATGCCGATGTCGATCGAACCCGGGTCGACGCCGGGCAGGTCCGCGTGCAGCACGTAGTGGTCGCCGGTCCGGTACAGGTCCATCGGCATGAACGCCGGCGTCCGGCCGGCGGCCGTGGGCAGATTGGACAGACGGGAAGCAAGCCGATCCATGTCACGGAACGGGTCGAAACCAAGCACAGCGACCACCTCCTGGATTTCTCGGGACGCTCACCACCGTGGCGATGCGTCGCATGCTGTGCACCATCCACAATTAGCACTCTTAGTCGGAGAGTGCCAGTCCTTTGCAGACGCCGTCGGCGAAAAGGGGGACGGCGCAGCCGTTCCGGCCGATCGGGTGCCGGCTAGCGGCGCATCCACTCACTGGGATGATCGATCACGTGTGCCAGCACCGCGGAGGCGGCCCCGGTCATCGCGGCGGCCTCGCACACCACGGCCGGCCGCACCTGCACGTTCGACCACGGCGCGGCCAGCACCCGGGTGCGCAGCACCTGCTCGACGCCCGGGGTCAGCAAGCCGGCCAGCGGCGCGAAAATACCTCCGAGCACGACGGTTTCGACATCGATCAGGTTCATCGCGTTCGCGATGGCGGTGCCGAGCGCGCGCGATCCCGACGCGATCGAGGCCAGCGCATCGACGTCGCCGGCGGCCGCCGCGCGCTGCAGGCGTTCCACCGGCAGATCCAGGTCGAGACCCGCCGCGCTCATCAGCGCGTCCTTTCCGGCGTACTGCTCCAGGCAGCCGTTGGCGCCGCACCGGCACGGCGGTCCGTCGGTGTCGACAACGGTGTGCCCGATCTCGCCGCTCCAGCCGTGCCGCCCGCCGAAGACCGTCCCGTCCAGCACCAGGGCGCCGCCGACGCCGACCTCACCGGACAGGTACAGGAACGTGCCGAGCCCCACGGCCCGCAGTGCGTCACACTCCGCGCGGGCCGCCAGCGTCGCCTCGTTGTCCAGCAGCATGGCCAGATCGTTGCGGTGCGTCGGGTCACCCGAGTTGTCCAGCTCGGTCCGGAACAGACCGGCGACGTCGACGTCGCGCCACATCAGGTTGGGTGCGTGCCGGACGGGCCCGATCGGGCGATCGACCAGGCCCGGAATGGCCAGACCGCTGCCGGCGATCCGCATGGTCCGGCCGACCGAACCGGTCACCTTCCGGTACAGCCCCACCAGCTCCTGGATCACCCGGGCGGGGTCGCTGCCCCGGAAGTCGCCGTCGCGGAACTCCTGGCCCAGTACGGCGCCCGACAGGTCGATCAGTCGCACGCCGAGGTAGTCGACGTTGACCTCCATGCCGACCGCGGCCAGCGTGCCGGCGGCCGGCACCAGCGGCACCGCGGGCCGGCCGGCGCGCTGGGACATCACGGGCGGCAGTTCGGCCACCAGGTCGGCCTCGATCAACGCGTCCACCAGCGAACTCACGGTTGCCCGGGTCAGCCCGGTGGTCGCCGAGATGTCCGCCCGCGAGGGCGGGACGGCAGCATCGGAGATGATCCGGAGCACGAGGCCGAGGTTGTGCTCGCGCAGGTTCGCCTGCCGGATCGCGGAGGATCCACGAGTGGCCGGCGAGCGGGGCGTCATGGGTTGACCTTAGCGGGTTCCGTCCGATAAGTTTAATGGCAGAACAAAAGAATCGACGAAGGAGTCATCACCATGGTCACCCAGCCAACCCCCCAGGATCGGTTCTCATTCGGTCTGTGGACGGTGTCTTGGCAGGGACGTGACCCGTTCGGCGAGGCGACCCGGCCCGCGCTCGATCCCGTGGAGGCGATCGGCAAGTTGGCCGAGGTGGGCGCGTGGGGTGTGACCTTCCACGATGACGACGTGGTGCCGTTCGGCTCCGATGCGCAGAGCCGACGCCATCATCTGACCCGCTTTCGGGACGCCTGCACCGAGCACGACGTGACCATCGAGATGGTCACCACCAACCTGTTCACCCACCCGGTGTTCAAGGACGGCGGCCTGACCTCCAACGACCGATCGGTTCGCCGCTTCGCCCTGCGCAAGGTGCTGCGCAACATCGACCTGACCGCCGAGCTCGGCGCGAGGACGTTCGTCATGTGGGGCGGCCGGGAGGGCGCCGAGTACGACGGGTCCAAGGACGTGCACGCCGCGCTCGATCGCTACGCGGAGGGTGTGGACACCGTCGCCGGGTACATCAAGAGCAAGGGCTACGACATCAGGATCGCGCTCGAGCCGAAGCCGAACGAGCCCCGCGGCGACATCTTCCTGCCCACCGTCGGCCACGCGCTCGGCTTTATCGGCAGGCTGGAGCACGGTGACATCGTCGGCCTGAATCCCGAGGTCGGCCACGAGCAGATGGCGGGGCTGAACTACACGCACGGCATCGCCCAGGCGCTGTGGGCCGGCAAGCTCTTCCACATCGACCTGAACGGGCAGCGATCCATCAAATACGACCAGGACCTGGTGTTCGGGCACGGCGACCTGCTGTCCGCGTTCTTCACCGTCGACCTGCTGGAGAACGGCTTCCCGAACGGCGGCCCCCGCTACGAAGGCCCCCGGCACTTCGACTACAAGCCTTCCCGCACTGAGGGTTTCGACGGCGTGTGGGCGTCGGCGCGGGCCAACATCGCCACCTACCTGCTGTTGAAGGAGCGGGCGCTGGCGTTCCGTGCCGACCCGGAGGTGCAGGCCGCGCTGGAGGCGTCCGGCCTGTCCGAACTCGCCACCCCGACCCTGGCGGAGGGGGAGACCGTCGAGGATCTGCTGACGGACGAGTCGGCGTTCGAGAACTTCGACGCGGACAAGGCTGCCGAGCATTCGTACGCGTTCGTGCACCTGAACCAACTGGCCGTGGAGCACGCCCTTGGTGCTCGCCTGGGCTGATTGCCCATGCGGTAGGCCGCTCCGCCGCCCCCCTGCCTCGATTTGCCGGATTCCGCCCGAGCGTGATCGATTCAGGAGGCCGAATGTGGCAAATGGCCCGCATCGCCCGCATCGGAAGGAATCTGATGACCAGTCCGTCGCGCACGTTCCCCAACGGTTTCCTGTGGGGGTCGGCAACCGCGTCGTACCAGATCGAGGGTGCCGTGGCGGAGGACGGCCGCGGGCCGTCCATCTGGGATGTCTTCAGCCACACCCCCGGCAAGATCCTGGGCGGCGACACCGGCGACGTCGCGGACGACCACTACCACCGTTGGCAGCAGGACCTGGACCTGATCGGTGAGCTCGGCCTGAAGGCCTACCGGTTCTCGTTGGCCTGGCCGCGGATCCAGCCGAGTGGGTCCGGGGCCTTCAACCCCAAGGGCATCGAGTTCTACTCACGGCTGGTCGACGGGCTGCTGGACCGTGGGGTCAAGCCGGTCGTCACGCTGTACCACTGGGACCTGCCCCAGCCGCTCGAGGACGCCGGCGGGTGGACCGACCGGGATACCGCGCTCCGGTTCGCCGACTTCGCCGCGCATGCCGCCGGCGCGCTCGGCGACCGGGTTCATCTGTGGATCACGCTGAACGAGCCGTGGTGCTCGGCCTTCCTCGGCTATGCCTCCGGAATCCACGCCCCGGGCCGTACCGAACCGGAGTCGGCGTTGCGAGCCGCGCACCACCTGAATCTCGCGCACGGTCTGGCCGGTCGGGCGGTGCGGGACGTCGCCGGCGCCGACACCAGGCTGTCGGCCACCTTGAACCTGCATGTCGTCCGGCCGGTCGACCCCGATTCCGCGTCCGACCGGGATGCGGTCCGGCAGATCGACGCGGTGGGCAACCGGATATGGCTGGGCCCGATGCTGGAGGGCGCCTACCCGAAGGACCTGCTGGACGACACCGCGTCGGTGACCGATTGGTCGTTCGTTCGGGACGGCGACGAGGCCACCTGCGCGGTGCCGATCGATGTCCTTGGCATCAACTACTACACGACGTCCCGGGTACGCAGGCACGCCGGAGACGGCCCGATGCAGCACGCGGACGGGCACGGCGACACCGGCCGCACCCCCTGGGTGGGGGCCGACGACGTCGAGTTCCTCGCACAGCCGGGCCCCAGTACAGCCATGGGCTGGACCATCGACCCGCCGGGTTTGTTCGAGCTGCTCACGGACGTCGGGCGGCGGTACCCGAACCTGCCGCTGATGGTGACCGAGAACGGGGCGGCCTTCTACGACACGGTCGCCGACGATGGTGCGGTCCACGATCCGGATCGGACGTCGTACCTGCACGACCACATCGACGCGGTCGGTCGAGCCGTCGACGCCGGGGTCGACGTGCGCGGTTACTTCCTCTGGTCGTTGCTGGACAACTTCGAATGGTCCTGGGGCTACGACCGCCGTTTCGGGATCGTCCATGTCGATTACGACACGCTCGAGCGCACGATCAAGGACTCGGCCCGCTGGTACGCACGCCTCATCGCGACCAACGCGCTGCCGCCGGTCGACTGAGTCGGCTTCAGCTCACGCCGAGAAGCTCCTCGCCGCGACGTCCAGGATCTCGGTCCACGCGCCGAGCACCGCCGAGCTGCCGTCCGCCGGCCGCACGGTCCATGCCGGCAGGTCCGCGGCAAGCGACTCAACGGCGGCCAGGGTCGTGCCGCTCTCGCGTTCGCCGTGCCACAACTCGACCGGCACGGTCACCGCACCCGGGTCGAGCACCCAGGACGCGGGACCCCAGATCCGGGCGGGCGCGGTCCAGGCCGGGTTGATCTGCGCGGCGTCGGCGGCCACGGCCTCCCGGAAGTCCGATTCCATCCAACGGTCCCCGAGCACGTCGGCGGCCTTCGGGTCCAGCTTTTCCAGCATCCGCCGCCAGGTCGACTCCAGGGTGAGGTCGGCGTCCTTGCCTGCGGTGTCGACCCAGCAGGCCAGCGGCCCGGCCCAGGCCCGGCCGGCCCGCCGCAGGGGGTGTCGCAGGCTGCGCCGACGCGAGTCGCGAAGCGGCAGCCGGACCGAGACGGCGGACACCGACGAGACGAGCATCGGATACCGGGCGGCGAACGCGAAGGCGTCATCCGCTCCGCGACCGATTCCGATGACCGCAACGCGGCCGACCGCGAGCGTCTCCACCATGCGTCGCAGGTCCTCGGCGGGCTGCTCGCTGCCACCGAGGCCGATCGGATCGGACGCGCCGACGCCCGGCCGGTCGATCGCTAGCAGCCGGATCGCACCCGGCAGTGCGCTGTCGTGCAACAGCCAACCCGGCGCGAGGCGAGACGATCCCGTGTCGGGTATCAGCACGCAGGGCAGCCCGCGCGGACTGCCGTACTCCGCCCACGCCATTGCCCGCCCGTCCGGCAGTCGCAGCGCCGCGTGCGGCGCGTGCTCCAGCAACGGCAGCAGCACATCATCGTCGTCGTAGACGTCCGGCTGCATTCTGACTTCGCGAAGTGCGGTCATCTGTCCTTCTCGATCCCCCGGTGGGTGCGGCACGGCGGCACGCACGACTCACAGAGCCTTTATATGCGCTTCGGAGGGCAGCCGTCCCCCCTTCGATACCGATCTGTGACGTGACGGTTGGATGAACCACCCGGATCAACCACCTGGGCGAATCGCGTCATTCCGGTCGGACGGGCGTTACCGGTCAGACGGCGCCGGCTGCGGACCGTCCGGCGATCCGTCCGGAGAACATGCAGCCACCGAGGAAGGACCCCTCCAGCGCGCGATAGCCGTGCATGCCTCCGCCGCCGAATCCCGCGGCCTCGCCGGCCGCGTACAGGCCGGGCACTGGTTGCCCGTCGGCCGCGAGCACCCGCGCGGCGAGGTCGGTCTCCAGCCCACCGAGGTTCTTGCGGGTGATCACGGTGAGCCGGACCGCGACCAGCGGGCCGTGCTTCGGGTCGAGCATCTCGTGCGGCGCGGACACCCGCATCCTCCGGTCTCCGACATAGCGCCGGGCGCCGGCCGTCGCCACCACCTGCGGGTCCTTGCCCAGCTTGGCGCGCACCTGATGATCGCGGTCCCGGACCAGGGCGGCCAGCGCGTCGGCGTCGATCAGGTCCTCGCCGACCAGCGCGTTCATCTTCCCGACCAGTTCGGGCACGGTCGGTGCGGTCAGGAAGTCGACGCCCCGGTCCAGGAACGCCTGCACCGGCGGGGTGATCTTGCCGCCGGCGCGGGTGGTGAGCAGCAGCTTGACCGACTTCTGGACGAAATCCGGGTTCTGCTCGGATCCGGACAGGCCGAACTCGGGGCCGACGGTGTCCATGTCCAGGACGAACCACGAGTGCGAACGCCCGCTGGCCGTGATGTGTCGCAGCGCGCCGAGCGCATCGAAACCGGGGAACAACGGCGCCGGCAGCCGGGCGCCGAACGCGTCCACCCACAGCGGGCTCGGCCCGGACAGGATGCGGATGCCGTGCCGCGTCCACACCGGAGAGTGGTTGTGCACCCCCTCGGGGTAATGCCACATCCGGTCATTGTTGATCACCCGCCCGCCGGCCCGTTCGGTCACGGCCAGCATCAGCCCGTCGGTCGAATCGGGCACGCCGCTGAGCATCTCGGCCGGAGCCCGGTCCGGGCCCCCAGGCCAGTACCGGCGCACCAGGTCGTGGTTGGCGCCGACACCGCCGGAGGCGACGATGACCGCGGACGAGGTGAGCGTGAAGTCGCCGACGACCACACGGGACGACGGCTGCCCGCGTTCCACCGTGGTCGGCTCCAGGACCTCGCCGGATGCTCCGGTCACCCGACCGCCGTCGACCGTCAGCTCGGTCACCCGATGCCGGTGCCGCAATTGCACCCGGCCGCCGCGCACATGCTCGAGGACCCGGTTGACGAACGGGTCGATCACTCCCGGGCCGGAGCCCCAGGTCACGTGGAACCGCGGCACCGAGTTGCCGTGCCCGCCGACCTCGTAGCCGCCGCGTTCGGCCCACTGCACCACCGGGAACAACCCGATGCCCTGTGCCTTGAGCCAGGATCGTTTCTCGCCGGCCGCGAAGTCGACATAGGCCCGGGCCCATTCCCGCGGCCAGTGGTCCTCGGAGCGGTCGAAGCCCGCTGCCCCCATCCAATCCTCGAGCGCGAGTTCGACGGAGTCCCTGATCCGCAGACGCCGCTGCTCGGGGGAGCCGACCAGGAACAGGCCGCCGAGCGACCACCAGGCCTGCCCGCCGAGGCTCGCCGCGCCCTCCTGGTCGAGAACGATCACCGACCGGCCCACGTCCGCCGCCTCCGCCGCGGCGAGCAGCCCGGCCAGCCCGGCCCCGACGACGATGATGTCCGCGTCCGCCATGGACCGACCCTGCCACAACGCGAACGTATCTGCGGCCGGACATTCCACTCCGACGGGTGCGGGGCGATCCAGCGGGCCGTCGTTCCGACGGCGTGCACCGCAAGGCTCCCGGGGCGAGGGTCGGATTTCGAATTGTCGAACTCGAACGAGCGAACGTTTTCGGGATAGAAAGGCCGGTGTTGAGACGCTCGGTAATCGCACGATCGCCTCCCATCACCCGAGAGCTTTATCTCACCCCGCGATCGGCTGAGTACGATCTGTATCCAGGCTCAGGGGAGGGGCATGCGAACGTGAGCCGTTCGACTCCGGATATCGCGTGGGCGCCGCTGCGTTCCACGCCGCTGCGTTTCCGGATACCGCTGGCCATCGGCGGAGTGGTGGTCCTGCTGGGCTACGCCCGGCTGCTGCTGCATCCCGGCCAGCCGGATCTGGGCGAGCTGTTGGTTGCGCCGGGATTCCTGCTGCTGACCGCGCTGGTGCTGCTGGCCGATCTGTACCCGCTGGTGCCCTCGATGCGTGACGTCAGGTCGAAGGTCACCTACTCATGGTCGGCCGCGCTCTCGCTGGCGGCCATCCTGGCCTACGGCCCGAGCGCGTCCGTGCTGTTCCTGCTGTCCGGCTTCACCGCCGCCCTGTCCCGGCGCACGGGTCGCTGGTGGCTGATCGCGCTGAACATGATCGCACTGGGCCTGATCGGCCTGGTGATGGCCGAGCTGTCCAGGTACGCGGACACCTTCGACCCGCTGATGCCCCCCGGCGCCTGGCGGCTGGCCAGCTGGGGACTGCTGATGGGGGCGTTGGTGGTCGCGATGGCGGCCGGGCTGACCGGATACGCGCAGATCCAGCTCGGCGTGAACAGCTGGCGGGCGCAACGGGCGTGGTTCGGCAAGAGCGTCCGGATCTGGGGCGTCAGCCTGGTGGCTGCCCCGCTGCTGGCGTCGTTGGCCCTTGACGGCCCATGGGCCCTGCCCTGCATGGCGGTCGTCATCATCTCGCTGAACAGGTTGTCCAGCACCATGTACCGCAGCACCGCCGCGTCCAGGACGGATCCGCTGACCGGTCTGGCGAATCGGCTGCGGCTCACCCGGGTGCTGTCCGGTCGGATCGCGGACGTCGGGCAGGGCGATTCGGTGGCACTGCTGCTGATCGACCTCGACCGGTTCAAGCAGATCAACGACGCCCACGGCCACCTCGTCGGGGACCGGGTGCTCCGCTGCGTCGCGGACCGTCTTCAGGCCGTCGCGGGGCCGAACGACCTCGTCGCCCGGTACGGCGGGGACGAGTTCGCCGTCGTGCTCTCACCGGGGATGACGGACGAGCAGGTCACACGCGCGGCCCAGCTTTACCGGTCCGCGGTCGTCGAACCGATCGTGGTCGACGACGTGTCGGTCAGGCTCGGTGGCTCGGTGGGCGTCGCGATCACCTGCGATTCGAGGATGGATGTGCTCGGCCTGCTGGCGATGGCTGACCTTGACATGTACCGGATGAAAAGAGACAGCGGCGGGCCGCTGCGCACTCGGTTCCGGACGGCGGTCGACGCGCGGCCGCGGCCGGTCGTCGTGCGACCACCGACCTGGAGTGTGAGCGTGCAGGGAACGGACTCCGCCCCCGATTCCGGTTGGCCCGGCGTCCGTTGGTCGGCGTCGCCGAGCGCGGGGGTCCCGTCCGAACTCCGGGAACGGCCGGGAACCACGGTGACATGAGCGAGGCCGTCCGTGTGACGCATCCAGAGCGGGGAGGTGACGCGAGCGATCGACCGAACCTGATGAACCTGCCGCTGCGCCGCACTCCGCTGCGTTTCCGGTGGTGGCTCGCGGGATGCCTGGTGGTCCTGCTCGTCGGGTTCGCCCTGCTGCATGCGTTCGCACCGGGACCGGATCTGTCGTCGATCGTCACCGAACCGGGCGCCCTGATGCTGCTCGCGCTGATTCTGCTCGCCGACCTGTACCCGATCCTGCCCTGGATGCGCAGGTCGCATCCGTTCGACGAGTTCTACTTCTCGACCCCGCTGGCCATCGCGGCGTTGATGGCGTTCGGGCCGCATGCGGCGCTCGTGTTCGTCATCGCCGGGTTGTCCATGTCGCTTGCCCTGCGCATGCGGTGGTGGCGGGTGCTGCTCAACACCGCGCTGTGGGGTGTCCAGGGCGCGGTCGCGGCCGGTGTGCTTGCATTCGGCTGGCACTGGTTCGGCTGGCCGGAGCAGATGCCGGTGGCCGCGATGCTGCCGATGACCGTCGTGCTTGCCGTGGTCATCGAGGGTCTGAACGTGATTCTGGTGTTCACGTCGCAGTGGTTGGCCGGTGCCACCACACCACGCGCCTACCTCGCGGATTGGCGCGACCAGCTCTCGGTCGGTGCACTCGATCTCACCGCACCCATTCCGGCGGTGCTGGCGGCGACGCAGCCGGCCCTGCTGCCCCTGCTGGCGCTTGCCATGGTCGCCGCCCAGGTCGGCCTGAGCGTCGTGACGTCGCGCACCGCGCTCGCCGACACCGATCCGTTGACCTCCCTGCCCAATCGGGCGTTCCTGCTCGCCAGGCTCAAGTCGCGGCTGGGTGGTGACCGTGAATCGCTGACGGTGCTGATGATCGACCTCGACAGGTTCAAGCGGATCAACGACGACCTCGGCCATCTCGCCGGTGACCAGGTACTGGTGGAGGTGGCGCGGCGGCTCGAGGAGTCGACCCGATCGTCGGATGTGGTGGCCAGGTTCGGCGGCGACGAGTTCGCGGTCCTGCTGACCGGGGAGACGGGCCGACGCAGCGTGCGGGAGGTGGTCGCGCGCATCCGGACCGCGGTCGGAAGGCCCATCCAGGTCGCGGACCGCACGGTGCTCGTCGGCGTCACCGTGGGATGGGCGGTTGCTGACCGCCGCGACGTCGACCCCCTGGGGCTGATCAAGCGCGCGGACGACCGGCTCTATGCGGCCAAGGCGGCGCGACCGCCCGACCCTGCGGCTCCGGCGCACGCTTCGTGGTCGAACCCGGTGGGCGGCGCGGCATCCGACCCGGCCGGCGCGTCCTGGGCGCCGCCGCTGTGGACGGTCGCGCCCGGCCGGACGGCCCCGGCGCATGATGGGGGTGCGACGACCGCGATCGCTCCGTGACCCTGGACGATCGGGTCGGTGCCGATGTGTCACGATGCCTGCGGTCCCGGCAGCGTGCTCACATCACAGAACGCTCACACCACAGAAGGGGTCGGGGATGTCCGATCAGACCAGCGACGGCCTCGCAAGCCTGGAACCGCTCGGGGCCGGGCCGACCCGGACCCGCCACATCGAGCACCTCGAGGCGCACGGCCGATTCAGCTTGACGATCGACGGTCGCGAGGTGGCTGTGGTCGACTACCGCCGGCTGCCGGGCAAGTGGAACGTCGTGCACACCTATACGGAGCCGGTCGCCCGCGGTTACGGGGTTGCCTCCGATCTGGTCCGCGAGGTGCTCGACACCGCCCGGGCGGAAGGCGTCTCCGTGGTGCCGACGTGTCCCTACGTCGGCTGGTGGCTGCGTGAGCACCCGGACTACGAAGACCTGATCGCTTCCTGATGCCGCATACCGGCCCCGGTGGGTCGGGGCAAGCCGGTCGTCCGCCCGACAACGACCGCGAGGTGCCCGGCGACATCGGCGGTGGCAGCGAGGACGGCCCGGGCGGGGCGGGCGGGCCCCCGGACGAGGATCGGCAGGCCCCGTCGGAACGGCGGACCCCCGACCGGTCGAGCCTGCTGGCCGCGCTGCATGCGTTGACTGCGCGCCTGTCGTCCGAGAGGGCGGCGCGGGCCGATGAGGCGGCGACCATCGGTCTGCAGGTAGCGCAGGCCGTCGCTGGGGATGACGAGCGGCCGCGCCGCGGCCGACCGTCGCCGTTCCAGTGGGGCTTCTTCGGCGGGCTCGGGGTGCTGATCGCCTACGCAAGCTTCCTGGTGCTCGAATCGATCCGGGACACCCTGGTGCTGATCGCGATCGCCACGCTGCTGGCCATCGGCCTCGACCCGCTGGTCAGCATGATCACCCGGCGAGGTCTGCGTCGCGGGGTCGGAGTGGCAATCGTCTTCGTGGGGCTGCTGGCGGTGATCGCGGCAGCGATCTTCGCCATCATCCCGCCGATCATCGACCAGGTGGGGTCGTTCGTCGCCTCGGTGCCACAGCTGATCACCAACCTGCAGAACAACGCGACGATCCACGATTTGGACCAGCGGTTCGGGCTGCTGGAGGCGCTGCGGAACTCGAACATCGTGCAGAGCCTGGGCGGTGGCGCCGCCGGCGGGATCCTGTCCGCCGGATTCACGGTGGCGACGGTGTTCGCCGAGCTTTTCATCGTGCTGATCCTGACCCTGTACTTCCTGGCCGGCTTCTCCCGCATCAAGGCGTCCGCCTACCGGCTGGTTCCGGCGTCCCGACGGGCCCGCGTCACGGACCTGGGCGACCGGATCCTCAAGCAGATGGGCGGGTACCTCTCCGGGGCCACGATCATCGCGATCCAGGCGGGCTTGGTGGCGGGCATCTTCGCGACCGTCGTCGGCCTGCCGTATCCCTGGGCGATCGGGCTTGGCGCCGCGGTGCTTGACTTCATCCCGGTCGTCGGGCCGATCACGGTCGGCGTGTCGATCACCCTGATCGGCTTCACCCAGGGGCTCGCGATCGGCATCATCTCGGGCGTGTTCTACCTGTGCCAGCACTTGTTGGAGGCCTACTTGCTCTACCCGCGGGTGATGCGGCGCACCGTGGACATCTCCACCGGCGGCGTGGTGGTGGCGATCCTGATCGGCGCCGCGTTGCTCGGCGTGACGGGCGCGATCCTGGCGGTCCCGGTGGCCGCGGCGATCATGCTCATCGTCCGCGAGGTGATCATGCCGATCCAGGAGCGCTCGTGAGCCGTTGGCACAGCATCGGCCTGCCCGATCAGGTCGGCCGACGGGCCGTGGTCACCGGGGCGAACACCGGTCTCGGGTTGGCGACCGCTCAGGCACTTGCCGGGGCCGGCGCCGAGGTGATCTTGGCGGTGCGGGACATCGATCGGGGCCAGGCGGCGGCGCAGAGGATCAAGGACGGCCTTGCCGATGCGCGGGTTCGGGTGGTGCACCTGGACCTGGCGGACCTCGCTTCCATCGAGGACTTCGTGGCCGGTGCCGCGATGGGCCGGGTCGACGTGCTGGTGAACAACGCCGGCGTCATGCTGGTGCCGCGACGCGAGCTCACCGCGGACGGGTTCGAAATGCACATGGGGGTCAATCATCTGGGCCATTTCGCGCTGACTGCCGGCCTGCTGCCGGCGCTTGAACGCGCTCCCGCCGGTCGGATCGTCGCGGTCACCTCGCTGACCGCCTATCGCGCGCGGCACCTGGATCACGGGTTGGGTCTGGACGGCGACTATTCGCCGATGGCCGCCTACGCCCAGTCCAAGCTTGCGGTCGGCCTGTTCGCCGCCGAGCTGGACCGCAGGCTCCGCGCATCCGGGTCGCGAACCGCCTGCCTGCTGGCCCACCCGGGCTGGTCGGCCACCGCCGTCCGCCGGCCGGAGGACGGCGCGGGTCGGATCGTGGCGCTCGCCCGGCGGGCGACCGCGGTCCTTGGCACACCTCCGGCCGTGGGAGCCCGGCCGGAGGTGGCCGCGGCCACGTCTCCGGACCTTCCCGGCGGTGTGTTGGTGGGCCCGCGGTTCCTGGTTCGCGGTGGCCCGGCCGGGAGACAGGCCCCGCGGATCATGGTCGACTCCGCCGCGGCGGGCTGGCTCTGGTCCAGGTCGGCCGAGCTGACCGGGGTCGAACCGTTGCCCGGCGGCCCGTCCGGTTGATCGGTGGATCGAACCTCCGGGTAACGCAAACCCGGGTTTCAGTCCGCTGGCCCGGAGTCCGAATCACCGGCGCTCCGGCGCGCGGTTCCGGCGCGCCGTCGCACGACGAACGCCACGACCGCCAGCACGACGAGCAGCCCGGCCAGGATCCACGGCCAGACCGGTCCGCCCGTCGAGGTCGACACGGCCGTAGCGGTGGTGTCGGTCGTCCCGGACGTGGCAGTCTGCGCGCCCGACGGTGACGCGGCGGAGGAACTCGAGGTCAGGTCCGCGGTGGACGATGGAGCGGTGGACGGTGGAGCGGTGGACGAGGTCGCCGGGGGGCTGACCCCGGATGCGGCGAGCTCGAAGTGGATCTCGCCCTGCACCGGGTGCCCGTCGCCGGACACGACACGGTAGGCGACCGTGTAGGTGCCCGCGACCGGCAACGGCGCGACCGCCACGGTCAGGTCGACACCGTTGATCGACGGTGCACCGGACTCGTAGCGGTCCCCGTCGGGACCGGTCACCGTGACGAGCGGCTCGAAGCTCGCCAGCGCGTCGTCGAACGTCAGTCGCACCGAGGTGGGCGCGGACCGGACGGTGGCCCCGTCGGACGGATCGCTGCCGATCAGCGAGGCATGGGCGGACGCGGTGCCCGTGACGGCGACCCCGGCCAGGACGGTGACAAGCATGACCAGGGCCGCCCGTGCCGCGGCGCGCACGGCGGAGCGACACGGCATGAGGAGTCCCGGTTTAGCGGACCGACTCAGGCGGCGCGCGGCCCGACCAGCTGGGTCATCAGCTGGGCGTCGACGACGTCGAGATCGGCGGACACCGCACGCAGCGCCGCCCGTCGGGTGTTCGGGGGCATGGACGCGGTCGCGCCCGCAGCTGCCGACAGCTCGACCAGCCGAGCGGTCGTGCCGTCCGCGAACTGTGCGATGGCCGGATCGGTGCCGCGACGGGCCCGAAGTTCTGCCAGCGCCGTGCGGAGTCCGGCGATTCGCGCCTGGACGGTGCCGGCCGGTCCCCGGTACTCGGCGACGTCCTCGATCGGTACGCCCAGCTGCCGCGCGCGCCGCTCGTCCATGGCTCCGCGGACGCCGGTCGACGCCCGCAGCGCACCAGCGGCCACCGCGGGCCCGATGATCTTGGCGGCCAGCAGCACGCGGCGCAGCGCCTTCGGGTCGCTCAGCAGCGTGACCACGCCGCCGGAACCGGCGGCGGCCTTGGCCGACTTGCCGGAGGACTTTGCCGAGCCGCCACCCGCCGAGACCTCGGCTGTCTTGCTCTCGGCTGTCTTGCTCACGGATGGGCCCGCGGCCCTCTTGCGGGACTTGCGACGCAGCGCCACGCCTGCTCCCTCCTCGCGCCGGCCACCGCCGGCCATCGCGACCAGCCTAGATGATCCGACCAACGCCGCCGCCGGTGCGATCGCCCTATCGCGGCTGCATACGCAGGGCGCCGTCCAGCCTGATCACCTCACCGTTGAGGTAGTCGAGCCGGACGAGCGCCAGCACCAGGTCGGCGTACTCGTCAGGTCGGCCCAGGCGCGCCGGGTTCGGCACACCGGCGGCGAGGGCGGCCCGGAACTCGTCGGTCACTCCGGCGAGCATCGGGGTGTCGATGATCCCGGGGGCGATGGTGACCACCCGGATCCCGAACTGGGCCAGGTCCCGGGCGGCGGGCAGGGTCAGTCCGACCACCCCGGCCTTTGACGCGGCGTAGGCGGCCTGCCCGATCTGTCCCTCGTAGGCGGCCACCGAGGCGGTGTTGACGATGACACCGCGCTGCCCGTCCGGACCGACCGGGTCGGTGGCGGCGATGGCCGCGGCGGCCAGCCGGAGCACGTTGAACGTGCCGATCAGGTTGACCGCGACGACGCGGCCGAACAGATCCAGGTCGTGCACGCCCGAACGGGACAGGATCCGGCCGGCGGTGCCGATCCCGGCGCAGTTCACCGCCAACCGGACCGGCCCCGCGGCCACCGCGGCGTCGATCGCAGCCTGCGTGTCCGAGGGTGAGGTGACATCGCCGACGGACCGGATCACGCCGGCAGGCGGGTCGGCGGCGCGCTCCCATGCGCCGCTCAGGTCCATGCCCACCACCGTGGCGCCGGACCCGGCCAGCGCCGCGGCGGTGGCGGCGCCCAGACCCGAGGCCGCGCCGGTGACCAGCGCCGATGTCCCGGTCAGTTCCATCTCTGGCTCTCCTTCGGTCGACGGGGGCAGGCGCCACCGTCACACCGCCGGTCCTCACGTGCTGAGATGGTGACCGACGGCCGGCGAGCCGGAACCGTTCGGGTCGTGACCGGACTGCCGGACCGACCGGGCCGTGGAAGGTGGACGATGTTCCTGTTGCGCAAGCCGATCCTGGCACTGTCCGGCAACAGCGCGGTCCGCGGCGCCCTGAGCGTCATGCCTCTCACCAGGTCGGTCGTCGACCGGTTCATCCCCGGGGAGACCAGTATCGATGCGGTCGCCGCCGTCACCGAATTGCGCGCGGCGGGCCTTCAGGTCACCCTCGACCACCTCGGTGAGGACACCACCGACCGGACCAGGGCGGACGCCACCGTCGAGGCCTACCTCGAGTTGATCGCGGCGCTGACGGAGGCCGGTCAGGTGGCAGGTGCGGAGGTGTCGGTGAAACTCTCTGCCGTCGGGCAGGCCCTGCTCGCCTCCCCGGGCCTGCCGGCGGGCGGTAACGCCTATGCGTTGGCCGGGGCCCGTCGGATCACGGACGCGGCCTACGCCGCCGGGGCCCGGGTCACCCTGGACATCGAGGACCACACGACGGTCGATCAAACCCTTGAGGTGCTGTTCGAGCTGCGGCGTAGCCACCCCGACGTGGGCATCGCCGTGCAGGCGATGCTCCTGCGAACCCCGAGGGACCTGGCCGAACTGACCGGCCCGGGGTCACGGGTGCGACTGGTCAAGGGTGCCTACAACGAGCCTGCCGAGGTCGCCTACACCGATACGGAGCAGATCGACCTGGCCTACGTGCGGGCCATGAAGTTCCTCATGCAGGGCAAGGGCTACCCGATGATCGCCTCCCACGACCCGCGCATCGTGGCCATTGCCGAGAAGCTGGCTTCCGACGCCGGTCGCACCCCCGACCGGTACGAGCACCAGATGCTGTACGGGATCCGGCCGGAGGAGCAACGCCGGCTGGTGGCCGCCGGGAGGACGGTGCGCGTTTACGTGCCCTACGGATCGGACTGGTACGGCTACTTCACCCGGAGACTGGCCGAACGTCCGGCCAACCTGGCCTTCTTCCTGCGCTCGTTGGCGTCCAAGGGTTGATGCCCCTTCGAACCCCGCCGAACCCGACCCACGCTGTCGAAAGGAACCGCCATGGACGCCGTGACACATCCCCCGCTGCCGGTCAACGAGCCGATCCTGGACTACGCACCGGGTTCGGCGGAGCGGGCGGCGCTGCTGGATGCGCTCGGCATCTTCGCCGCGCCGTTGGAGCTTCCGGCGGTGGTGGGTGGGGAGGAACGCGATCCTGGCGGCGCCCCGTTCGACGTCGTGGCGCCGTTCGACCACGGTCGGGTGCTCGGCCGCTCGGCCCATGCGGTCCAGGACGATGCTCGCGCCGCCATCGCGTCGGCGCTGGCGGCGGCGGCCGACTGGCGGGCAACGGACTTCGATTCCCGTGCGGCGATCCTGCTGCGGGCCGCTGACCTGCTGGCCGGCCCGTGGCGGGCCCGGATCAACGCCGCCACGATGCTCGGCCAGGCCAAGACCGCGTACCAGGCCGAGATCGACTCGGCGTGCGAGCTGGCCGACTTCTGGCGCTTCAACGTGCATTTCGCCCGGCAGATCCTGGCTGAGCAGCCGGTGGCGAACGCAAGGGGGATCTGGAACCGGACCGACCACCGGCCGCTGGAGGGATTCGTCTATGCCGTCACCCCGTTCAACTTCACCGCGATCGCCGGCAACCTGCCGACCGCGCCGGCGCTGATGGGCAATGTCGTGGTGTGGAAGCCGTCGACGACCCAACAGCTGGCGGCGTCGCTGACCATGCGGCTGTTGATCGAGGCCGGCCTGCCGCCGGGGGTGATCAACATGCTGCCCGGGACCGGGCCGGAGATCTCCGAGGTCGTCCTCGCCCACCCGGATCTGGCCGGAATCCATTTCACCGGTTCGACAAGGGTGTTCCAGCAGCTGTGGTCGGCGGTCGGCGCGAACATCGGCGGATATCGTGGCTACCCAAGGCTGGTGGGGGAGACCGGCGGCAAGGACTTCGTGGTCGCGCACTCGTCCGCGGACCTGGATGTGCTGCGTACCGCGCTGGTGCGCGGGGCGTTCGAGTACTCGGGGCAGAAGTGCTCCGCCGCGTCGCGCGCGTACCTGCCCGCCTCCGTGTGGTCGCGGTTGCGCGACGATCTGATCGGCGAGACCGAGTCGCTCACCGTGGGATCGGTGGAGGACCTGGGCAACTTCACCAGCGCGGTGATCGATGATCGGTCGTTCGGCCGGTTGACGGCGGCGATCGACCGCGCGCGCGGCACCGACTCGGTGACCGTGCTCGCCGGCGGCAGCTACGACGACGCGCAGGGCTACTTCGTGCGGCCGACGCTGCTGCTGGGCACCGACCCGCGGGACGACATCTTCTGCACCGAGTACTTCGGGCCGATCCTGTCCCTGCACATCTATCCGGACGACCAGTTCGACGCGGTGCTGCGGGAGGTGGACGAGGCGAGCCCCTATGCCCTGACGGGCTCGATCATCGCCCGCGATCGGGCCGCGGTGTTGCGGGCGAGCGCGGCCCTGCGGTTCACCGCCGGCAACTTCTATGTCAACGACAAGCCGACGGGAGCGGTCGTCGGGCAGCAGCCGTTCGGTGGAGCGCGGGCCTCGGGGACCAACGACAAGGCGGGATCAGCGGCCAACCTGATGCGCTGGACGTCTCCGCGGTCGATCAAGGAGACCTTCGTCGCGCCGACCTCGGTCCGCTATCCGCACCAGCGCGCCGACTGAGCGGTCACTGCACGGTCATTGGGCGGGTGGGCGGAAGCGTCGTGATGCGCGGCGTGCGGGGACGGCCGGACCGTCGTAGGAGGACGCCGGGCGGATGAGCGGGATGACAGCGGTCTCGACGGTGCTCCCGTTGTCCAGGCCGAGCATCGGCGGGCAGATCCCGCTGGCGAGCATCGGCTCGATCTCCTGCGCGGGCCGCGGGCCGGCGAACAGGAAGCCCTGGGCGTGCGTGCAGCCGAGGTCGACCAGGGTCGCGGCGGCGATCTCGGTCTCCACCCCTTCGGCAACGAGTTGCAGACCGAGCGAGCGGGCGAGTCCGATGATCGACCGGACGATCGCCAGGTCGTCGGTGTTGGACCCCAGGTCCTGGATGAACCCCCGGTCGATCTTGAGGGTGTCCGCCGGCAACGACTTGAGCTGGGCGAACGAGCTGTAGCCGGTGCCGAAGTCGTCGATGGCGACCTTGACGCCGATCTGTTGCAGGCCGCGCAAGGTGGCCAGAGCCTGGTCGGTGTCCCGCACGAGGGCCTGTTCGGTGATCTCCAGGGTGAGCAGGTCCCCGTCCAATCCATGGTCGGAAAGGATCTTGGACACGGACTGGACGAAGTCCAGGGTCATCAACTGGGCCGGTGAGACGTTCACGCTCATGGTCAGCCGGCGGTCGGGGTAGTCCCGTTGCCATTGCCGCAGTTGCCGGCACGCGTGTGCGAGGACCCACCGGCCCAGCTCGCCGGCCAGGTTGGTGGCCTCGACGACGTCGATGAACGCCGAGGGCTGCAGCACGCCCAACGTGGGGTGGGGCCACCGCGCCAGGGCCTCGACACCCAGGATGCGCCCATCCCGCAGGTCAACCTCCGGCTGATAGTGCAGCAGCAGCGAGCCGTGCCGGATCGCGGTTCCGATGTGCAGCTCGATATCTGTGCGCAGCTCGTTGGCCCGGCGCATCTGGGCGGAGAACAGGCCGATCTCGTTGCCGCCCCGGCTCTTCGCCTCCAGCATTGCCTGGTCGGCCTGGTTCATCAGTTCTGACGCGGTGAGCTCGCCCGGCTGACCGAGGGCAACGCCGATACTGACCGCGCGGCTGACCTCCTCACCGCCGACCACGATCGGTTCGTTCGCCACCTGGCGGAGTTTCTCGGCCTTGGCCCTGGCCGCGGGCTCGTCCGTCGCGCCAGCCATGACCAGCACAAACTCGTCGCCCCCGAGACGCGCCAGCAGGTGCGCCGGGTTGATCCGTTCCCGCAGTCGGTTCGCCAGGATCTGCAGGTATTGGTCGCCCGCCGCGTGGCCGAAGAAGCTGTTCAACGCCTTGAGGCGATCGACGTCCATGAAGATCAACCCGACAGGGCCTGACTGCCCCGGCTCCAGCCGCATGCTCAGGTGATCCACCAGCGCGCGACGGTTGGCAAGGCTGGTCAACTCGTCGTGATAGGCCAGGTAGCGCAGCTTCTCCTCGGCGTCGACCCGCGCCTGGAGCTGGGCGAGAAGCCCGGCGACGGCTCGCAGCGCGTTGATCTCGGCGTCGTTCCAGGCCCGGTCTCCGTACTTGACGAATCCGAGCACTCCCATCGTGTCGTCGGGGCCCAGGAGCGGAACGACCGCGAGCGAGACGCCGACCTCGACTCCCGAGGCTCGCCGGACCAGATCCTGGTAGGCAGCGTCGTCGACGGCGATGTGATCGACCGAACCGGGCCGGGTGATCAGCACGCCTTTGAGGTGTTCCGACGCTGCGAAGGTTGGATCAGCGCCTTCGAAATAAACGACGGCCAAGGGATCAGGGCTCGGCTTACCCTCGCGCGGTGGCCACTCGGCGACCAGAATAGTCGCGCCGATGGCGTGGTCGTTGCGACGGAGAAAGCTGCTGTCCACCTCAAAGTAGCTGGCCAATTTGGCCAGGAGCTTTTCGGTGGCTGCGTGCAGAGTGAGGCCGGTCACTCCCATGAGCTCGGAGGCCGCCTGGGTGACGAGTTCCTCGAGTTCGAGCTTGGAAGCCATCGGACGAACCCACTTCCGGGACGGGGACCTCACCCTAGTTTCGCAAGAACGTTCGCCCGCCGCGAGAGTCTCCCGCTGCGGACGGCCACGCCTGGCTGGTGCGTGATCCTGAGGACGAGGATCATCGCCTCGACTGTATCAATGCCCAAGATTCTGGTAAATCGATCCCGGAGTTCTCGGAGTTCCTCCACACAATGAGGTGTGAGGGTGGCCAAGTCATTATCGGTCCGCGCATAGATGAAGACCGGTGAGATCGGATACACGCCGAGACCGAATCGGGTCGTGAGGACCCAGAGGTGCTCCAACGCCATGCCACCGGTGACGTAGTCTGCAGCGCTATCGCCGCGCACGGTGACGACAGCCAAGCCAGAAGCGTCGCGGATCCGGTCGCGGGCGTGGTCGCCGAGCGCGGTGCCGACTCCCCACTCGGCCAGTCGCGCCATGACGTCAGGTCTGGCTGAGACCTCGAGTTTGACCGTGTCTGTGGCGTCCAAAGCCAGTGTCCGGATATCGATCCCGCGGTCGAGAGGGTCGCGGCCGGGCCAGTTGAGTTCGCTGATCATCTGTTGATGCAGCGTCGGTGTCAGGTAGCGGAGTCGGTCCGACGCGGCGAGGAGGTCGCCCAGCTCGGCCAGTTGGTCCGTGTCAGTCGTTACGACCAGACGGCCGCCCTCGGCCGCGACAGCATCGTGCAGTGCGCGGAGTGTGCCGCTGTCCAGTGGCCGACGGACTCCGACCGTGCGGTTGGACATCCGGTCGATCATCGCTTCGTAGTAGTCGGCGAGCACGTCGTCGGTGGATCCTCCGAGGTGGATCGAGACTGTCGGATGACCCGTTGCCGGGTCGGTGGCGATGCTTGTCGGTCCGCCGACTCCGAACCTTGCGGCGGCGACCCTGGCGTTGAAGGTTGCGGCGCCGATTGCCACGTGGGTTCCGCGGAAACCGACGTCCATCGCTGTGGTCCGGCCCGTTTGTTCGGTGATCTCGATCCGACCCGGGTACTGGGTGATCGTCCATGGTTGGCTGTTGCCGCCAGACGGTGCGAGTCGGATTGCGTCGACCATCGCGTCCAGCGCGCTGGTCACTCCGGCCGGCCTCGGATCCGGGGCCGGCGGCCAGTCCGTCCCGAAGGGCTCATCGTCGAGTGCCGGGGGATGCAGTGCTGCCAATGCCCGGTCGAGGTCGATCCGCGTGCGTCCGGACGGCACCGCTTCGCCACGGATGATTCGCCGCACTGCGGTCGCGACCGATGCGGCGCCGAGAGTGACCTCGCTGGCGAGCTGCGGCCAGCTGGAGACGGTCCGATCGGTTTCCACGAGCGAAGCCGCCAGCCGAGACGAAAGCTCGCTCGCCTCGAGGATTCGCATGACGAACGGTGCCTTGTCACGGGTGGACAGGCCTTGCAGGGCAGTCGGATCGACCTTGCCGAGCAGCCCATGGAAGACTTCCAGACCCGGATCGAGGTCGAATCGCTCGACATCGATGAGCCCGCGGTCGCTCGTCGCCATGACCACCGGGATGCCGCGCTCGCGGGCCGCAAGTCGCAACTCGACCTTGATATCAAGCGAGTCGCACTCGTCGACGACGATGTCGAGGCTATCCACGAACTCTGCAGCGGAATTCTGCAGCACGCCCCTGGTATCGACGTCCACTTGCAGGTACGGATCCAACTCCGCGATCCGGCGAGCTGCGATGACAGCCTTGTTGAGGCCTTGATCAAGGATGGTGGCGGGCAACCGATTGAGGTTCGAAAGCTCCAGGAGATCGAAATCAGCCAGCCGCAGATATCCGCAAAGCCCTTCCATCGCCAGCGTGAGTGCGATGGAATGTCCGGTACTGAGACCAACCACGCCGATTCGAACTCCGTCGAAGCGGTCTTGTTCGTCGGCTGTGATCTGATACCGATTCCGGTCGAACCGGATACGGTGAAGGAGGCCGGGGCTGGGGACGGTGATCAACGTTCGCAGCCACGGGTAGTACGCCCAATGCGCGGTCCGGTCTGGTGCCGGCGCGGGTCTCAGACCGGCGACCTGACGAGCGAGCGCTTCCCGGTGGTCCAGGACGATTGTGCACGGATCTGCGTAGATCTGTTCGAACGCCGGAGAGCCGATCGGATGGTCACCGGGGAACAGAACCGCGCGATGTGCGTCGGGTCCGGGAGGAATGGAAGCCACCCGGTGTGCCTATCATGCGGCTGCGTTGTCGCCGACCGCAGCCCAGTCACGAGTCCGTTGCGCCCCGGCGAGTTCCGCCCACTCCTTCTCCATCGCCGGCCGGTGCTGAGGGGTAGCCAGGAGCGGAGCGGTCTGGGCGTCCCACCACATGGGCACCGTCTGGTAACGGGCATCGGGATAGGGCACTGACGGGACCATCGAGCTGACCCGAGCGCCGGTCGTCTCCCAGCGGCGAACAGCATGCTGGGCAACGGTGCACAGGGCATACCTGACGTCCAGCAGCCGCATCGAATGCAGAACGACGCGCGCTAGCGCCGAGGACAGTTCGGCCCGTGCCGGGAAGTCCTCGCTGACCCACCCGGACTTCATTTCGATCACTCCGGCGGGCAGCCGATCCTCGATGTCTCCCCAAAGCAAGGCCTCGCCGGGTTGACCGGCCCACTCCGAGACGGCGTGCGACTCTCTCGGTGAGGTGTACCGGCCCTGGGCCCGCATCCCGCCGACCACGTGTCCGGAGGCATCCAGTGCGGCGATGAACATCGTCGTGGTTGAGCCGTCCCGGATCCTGTCGTATTCCAGCGCGCTTAGCACACCATGCCTGGCATAGCTTTCCAGCGCACCTTCCAGGAACTGTTCCCAGAGTGCCGGTTGGTCCGTTGGGGTCGCAAAGACGAACAGACAGCCGGATTTCGAATCCTTGTAGCACCCAAGGACCGAACCCTCACATGCACGGAGGATAGCCACTGTCCGAGCCGTTCTGGCATGTGGGTGTAAGCGCTTCACGAGAGTGATACTAGTGCCAGGGCCGCAATCATGGGCCATTCGATGCAAGAGTACCCAAGCGAGGTGCATCAAAGCCCCATTCGAAGACAATTGGGAGATATGACCGTTCGCGTCACTTCATAGAGTGACGGCGTGTCCGCCTGATTAGGCTCTTGGTGTCCGGTTCGGGTCACTGAGTGTGAGTAGGCTTCGACCGCTGCGTAGCGCGAAGCTACGTACCCGGTCGGTGTTGTTCGGACTACTCGAATGGGCGCATCACTGTCCGTGGTTCCGCTGCAGCCGGATTAGGGCGAAGTAGCAGGTCGCGCGTCGAGGCGGATCACTCACTGTAGTCAGAGGCCGATCGAGCACTCAAAGTGAACCGCAGGGCCGGCCTCCGACGTCGCCGCTGCAGATCCGCGTCCGGCGAGGCCGGGATGTTCGACCCTACCGATGTCGGACATCGCCGATACGGTTTCCTGATGCTAGTCCTGCAGACGCCCCCGCCAGCGGTGAGAGTCCCATGCGGGTAAGAACGCCGAAGCGCTCGGTAGCGGAGCGGCAGGCCGGGCGGTTGAACTCCTGTTCAGAGGGAACAAGATCGCGGGCCGTCCCGTCACCAAGGGTGCCTGCAGTTCGTCGCGTCCCGGCGGGGGCCCGAGCCGCACTTCGTCACGCCTTGGGACGGAACGGGGGATAGCGCAGTCGGGATCAACATGGTGCTCGAGTCGATTCGGGCCCGGTTCGGTGGGAGATGGTCAGTGATTTCCGTCACGGGCGAGAAATCTGCCGAGTTCGAATGGTGGCGTCGGACTCAAAGGCTTGACAATCGCGAGGAGGGTCGAAATCAACGGACCGGCCAGGCATATCTGTTTGGACTTGCATTTCGTTCCCGCGACCCGGCGGTCGCGTAGCTAATGCCAAGCTCCAAGAACGCATTCGGTGAGCTGATCGTGAAAGCCGGACATACAGATTGAAAGGAGGATGGGGAGGCCGGTCGACCATCAATGCCGCCACCCCTGACAGCGATGACGGAAGTCTCTCTTCGCCGCAACAAGGTCGCGATCGTGGGTGCTGGCTCGGTGGGTGCCACCCTGGCGTACGCCAGCCTCATCCGAGGCGCGGCACACGACATCGTCCTGTACGACAAGGCCACCGCCAAGGTCGAGGCCGAGGTGCTCGATCTGCGGCACGGCCTGCAGTTCTGCCCGCCCGGTGACGTCGACGGCTCGGACGACGTCGCGATCTGCGAGAACGCCGATGTCATCGCCATCACGGCGGGGGCCAAGCAGCGACCCGGCCAGACCAGGCTCGAGCTCGCCGGCGTGAACGTCGACATCTGTCGGTCGTTGATTCCGCAGCTGCTCGAGGTCGCTCCCGATGCAGTGATCGTCATGGTCACCAACCCGGTTGACGTGCTCACCCTGGCCGCCCTGAAGTTCTCCGGCCTCCCCCGCAACCGGGTGCTGGGCAGCGGCACCGTGCTGGACTCGGCGCGGTTGCGCCAGGTCATCGCCCGCAGGCTGGGCGTCGCCTCGCAGAGCGTGCACGCGTTCATCGCGGGAGAGCACGGGGACTCGGAGTTCCCGCTGTGGAGCACCGCCAGCATCGGCACGGTGCCGGTGCTTGACTTCGTCGGCCCCGGCGGCGAGCGGCTGGACAGGGACACCGAGGACCGGATCGCCCATGACGTGGTCACCGCCGCGGAGCAGATCATCCGTGGCAAGGGCGCCACCAACTATGCGGTTGGCCTAGCGGCGACCCGGGTGATCGAGGCGATCCTTCGCGACGAGAACGGTGTGCTGCCGGTGTCCTCGCTGCTCGACGGGCGGCACGGCATCTCGGACGTCTGCCTGTCGTTGCCGTCGCTGGTCAACAAGTCCGGGGTGGCCAGCATGCTCGACGTGCCGATGTCGGACCGCGAGATCCAGCTGCTGCGCAGGTCGGCCAACGAGGTCAAGGAGGTCGCGGCGTCGCTGGGGCTGTGACAGGTCTCGTTCGGGCGGCGTCGGCCGTCCCAGCCCGATGCGCGCCCGACGGCCGCCGAGCCGGCCGCGCGATCGGTGAGAATGACCAACGCTCCGCGAACCCATCCGCGCACCCGTCGGCAGCGAATCGCGGTTGCGGGGCTGCCCGCGGGCTCGACGAGCCGCTGCGACGAGAAGGGATCCGCGCACCGATGGCACTGCTCACCCCCACGCGCCGCCACCCGACACCCCGGCCCGCGGCGGGAGTGTGGCCTGGTCTTTTCGACGTGCCGAGGGTGCCGGTGCACGCCGCGATTGCCCGGCGGTTGGCGGCCGCGGCGGTCCGCGGGCTCCCGATGACCCTGGTGTTCCCGGACGGCACCCGGTGGGGTGCGGGTGGCCCGACCCTTGCGCTGATCAGGCCGGACAGCTTCTTCGCAAGGCTGGGCGCGGACGGCCTGATCGGGTTCGGCGAGGCATGGATGACCGGGGACATGACCACCGGCGGCTGGTGGGCGCCCGCCGCCCGGTCCGGCCCTGAGCGCTCGCGGCTCGATCCATCCCTGGTCAACGAGGCCACCGACGAGCTGGCCGAGGTGCTCGAGGTGCTCGCGCACCGCATGTCGGTGCTGGTACCGCGACCGCTGCAGGCGCTACGGCACATGTGGCAGAGCCGTCCCCCGGCCGCCGAGGAGAACACGCCCACCGGCGCGCGGGACAACATCCAGCGGCACTACGACCTGTCCAACGACCTGTTCGAGCTGTTCCTGGACCCGAGCATGACCTACTCGGCGGCCTGGTTCGAGCCCGGTGACGACCTGGCCGCCGCGCAGCTACGCAAGATCGACGCCATCCTGGACCTGGCTCGGGTACGACCCGGCATGCGGGTCCTGGAGATCGGCTCGGGCTGGGGTGCGCTGGCCATGCGGGCCGCACGCACCCGGGACGTGCATGTCACGACGTTGACCCTGTCGCAGGCGCAGGCGCAGCTGGCTCGGCAGCGGATCGCCGACGCCGGCCTGTCGCAGCGCATCGACGTGCTCGTGGCGGACTACCGGCGGCACGCCACCGGCGAGGCCGGTACGTACGACGCCGTGATCAGCGTCGAGATGATCGAGGCGGTCGGTGAGCGGTACTGGCCGGACTACTTCGGGGCCATCGACCGGATGCTCGCCGACGGCGGCCGGTTCGCGCTGCAGGCGATCACCATGGCCCACGAGCGGCTGCTGGCCACCCGCAACGGCTACACCTGGGTGCACAAGTACGTGTTCCCGGGCGGAGCACTGCCGTCGATGACTGCGATCGACCAGGTGGTCACCGGACACACCCGTCTCCGGGTCCAGGAGACCCGTCGGCTCGGGCATTCCTACGTGCCCACGCTCCGGCGGTGGCGGCACACGTTCAACGAGCGGCTGCCCGAGGTGCTGGCCCTTGGCTTCGACGAGACCTTCGTCCGGATGTGGAACTTCTACCTGGCCTACTCGCAGGCCGGGTTCGCCGCGGACTATCTCGACGACCTGCAGATCGGATTCGCCCGGGACTGACCCGCTGCGGCTACCAGCCTTCCCCGTGTACCTCGTGGCCGGGTGCCTCGTTCAGCAGTCCCCGATAGGCCCGGACGGCGTTCGAACCGTGGTTGACCACGGCGTCCACCTCGCGGGCTATCGGCATCTCCACGCCGTGGTCCGCAGCCACCTTCATCACCACCGACGCGGTCTTGACGCCCTCGGCGACCTGCTTCATCCCGGCCAGGATCTCGGGGACGGGGACGCCCTTGCCGATCTCCTCCCCGACGTGCCGGTTGCGGCTGTGCTTGCTGGTGCAGGTGACCACCAGGTCTCCCATTCCGGCGAGCCCGGCGAACGTCTCGGTCTGACCGCCGACCGCGGTACCCAGCTTGGTCATCTCCCGCAGCGACCGGGTGATCACCATCGCCCTGGTGTTGTCGCCGCTGCCCACGCCGTCACCCATGCCGACGGCGATGGCGAACACGTTCTTCAGCGCGCCGGCGATCTCCACGCCGACCACGTCCGACGAGGAGTAGATGCGGAAGTACTTGGTGCGGAACAACTCACCCAGCTGTGCGGTCAGGTGTGGGTCGGGCATGGCGATCACCGCCGCGGCCGCGTAACCGGCGACCACCTCGCGGGCGATGTTCGGTCCGGCCAGCACCCCGGCCGGGTGCCCGGGCAGCACCTCGTCGACGATCTCGGTCATCCGCTTGCGGGTGCCCTGCTCCAGACCCTTGACGAGGCTGACCACCGGTGCCCATGGCCGCAGGTAGGGCGCCAGATCGTCGAGGGCGCCGCGAAACCCGTGCGACGGCACGGCCATGATCAGGATGTCGGCGGGCTCGACCGCCTCCTGCAGATCGGTGGTCGCGGTGAGGGCGGGGGTGAGCTCGAAGCCGGGCAGGTACCGCTCGTTCGTGTGTCCGCAGTTGATCTGATCGACCACCTCGGCCGAACGGCCCCAGATCACCGTCGGCGAGTGTCGCGCGAGGATCGAGGCGACGCTGGTGCCCCACGACCCGGACCCGATCACGGCCACCTTCGGCCGGCGCCGCAGCGCCGTGCGCCCGGTCACCGATCGTGGCCCGAACGGCGGAGTCTGCTCATGACCAGCAGTCTGTTACACACGGCGCTGCCATGCACCTCACACCCCGCTCGGGCGCGGTCGGCGTGTCTCCGACCTCCGACGTGCCAGGGTGGACTGACGTGCGGCCCGGGATGGACGGACCGACGGAACAGACCGACAGCACAGACCGACAGAGGGGACCCACTCGTGGGCAACCGGCTGACAGGAAGGCTCAAGCGACTGATGACGTTTCCGCGGAAGCGAACCCCGGTCGCGGACCTTCCGGAGGTGGCCGCGTGGGAGGAGACCGGGCCGGTCGAGATCCTGCCGCCCCCGCCGTCCGCCCGCGGTCACGCCAAGGGACGGCTGGACCGGCGCACCTATCTGGGCGTGGACGGGTCCCGGGACTACGCGCTCTACGTCCCTCCGGACATCGCCGGCGGCCCGGTCCCGCTGGTCGTGATGCTGCACGGCGGCACCCAGAACGCGGCCGACTTCGCGACCGGGACGGACATGAACGCCCTGGCCGACCACTACTCGTTCGTGGTCGTGTACCCGGAGCAGGCGCGCGAGGCCAACCCGGCCATGTACTGGAACTGGTTCCGGCCGCAGGACCAGCAGGCCGGGGGCGGCGAGCCGGCCATCATCGCCGGGATCGTGGCGGAGGTGGCGAGCGAGCTTCCGGTCGACTCGGGGGCGGTGTTCGCCGCCGGGCTGTCTGCCGGCGGTGCCATGGCGATCGTGATGGCCGCTGCCTACCCGGAGCTGATCGCGGCGGTCGGGGTGCACTCGGGTGTCGGCTACCGCGCCGCGACCGACATCATGTCGGCGCTCGACGCGATGCAACGCGGTGGCAGCCCAGAGCCTCACGGGACGGTTCCGATCATCGTGTTCCACGGCACCCAGGACGCCACCGTGTCCGCGGTCAATGCGGAGCGGATCGTCCGGTCCGCGGTGGGCACGGCGGACCCGTCCACGGCGTCGACGACCGTGGTGCCCGCCGGCGAGGGGAGTCGCGGATACACCCGGACCGTGCACTTGGACGCCGCGGATCGCCCCGCCGTCGAGTCCTGGCTGGTGGAGGGGGGCGGTCACACCTGGTTCGGCGGCCGGCCGGGCGGCAGCTTCACCGACCCGCTCGGCCCCGACGCCTCCGTGGAGATGCTCCGCTTCTTCCTGGAACACCGGGCCCGGATGCGCCCGCCGTTGCGCTGACCGATCCGGCAGACTGGGCCCATGCCCGAGCTGCCCGAGGTCACCGCGCTGGCCGCGTTCCTGACCGACCACGCAGCCGGACAGACGATCACCGCGGTGGCCGTCACCTCGCTCAACGTGCTGACCACCTACGATCCGCCCGCCTCGGCGCTGGTCGGGAGGGAGCTGTCCGGCGCCGCCCGGCACGGCAAGTTCCTCGACCTGATCACCGCGCGTGGGCCGTCCTCGCCCACGGGTGCACCGGCCGAGCTGCATCTGCTGCTGCACCTGGCCCGGGCCGGCTGGCTCCGATGGTCGGACACCATCTCGCCGCGCCCGCCGAAGATGGGCGGCCCGATCGCGCTGCGTGTCGCATTGTCCGGGGGTGGCGGATTCGACGTCACCGAGGCGGGCACCAAGAAGTCGGTGACGGCGGCGGTCGTCACCGCCCCCGCCCAGGTGCCCGGCATCGCCCGCCTGGGACCCGACGCGCTGGACCTCGACCGTGCGGCCCTGGCCGATGTGCTCGCAGGGCAGTCCGGCCGGATCAAGACGGTGATCACCGACCAGCGGGTCATCGCCGGCATCGGCAATGCCTACTCGGACGAGATCCTGCACACCGCGAAGCTGTCGCCCTACGCCACCGCAGGCAGGCTCGGCCCCGACGAGCTGGACCGGCTGCACGACGCCATGGCCACCGTGCTCACCGACGCCGTGCTGCGCTCGGTCGGTGGCGAGGCCGCCCGGTTGAAGGGCGAGAAGCGGACCGGGTTGCGGGTGCACGCCCGCACCGGTCTGCCGTGTCCGGTGTGCGGTGACGTGGTCGCCGAGGTGTCGTTCGCCGACCGGTCGTTCCAGTACTGCCCCACCTGCCAGACCGGTGGCCGAAAGCTGGCCGACCGCCGCCTGTCCCGGCTGGTCAAGTAGCTCGGGGGGGCACCGGCAGCGGTCGTAGGATCCGGTCGATCGCGTCCTGCAGCCGGTCCGCGCACACCTGGAAGTCCGCAAGTGTTCCGCCGATGGGGTCGGGCAGGTCCTCCTGCTCGCCTGGCACCGGCTGCAGGGACGACCGGGCCAGCCTGGCCTCGACCACCAAACGGCGGCCCAGCTCGCCCGGATCCGTCGTCTCCGCCGGGATCGGCGCGACTGCGTCGCACAGCCGGGCGAACTGCCTGATGGTGAACGTCCGGCCGATGGCCGCGGGGACCGCCCTGACCACGAAACCGCGTTGCCGGCGGGAGGCGGTCAGGACCAGATCGGCGTCGACGATGACCCGGCCGGACAGCGGTTGGGACGTGTGGGGTTGCACCCGGGGGAGCCGGCCGGCGAGCACACTTGCGGCGTGCTCATGCATCGGCCAGGCACCGGGCACGTCCGTGCCTGCGGATTCGATCTGCCAGGCGCCGTCACCGAACCTGCCCGCGGCCGAGTGTCGCAACAATTGCTGACCCATCGGTGATCGGCAGTGATTCGCGGTGCACACCACCAGGATCCGAAAAGTCACAGCCACCCCCGGCTCCCGGGCGATCGTCGATGCGCTGCCTCCCGAACGGCGACGACCCTACCGTCCGTGACGACCGAATGCCTCGCCGATGGAATCATGGTCGCTGTGAGTCCTTCGATTCCCGAGGTCAGCGTCGACCAGATCCCGCCGGACGCCGTCCTGCTCGACGTCCGCGAGGACGACGAGTGGGCCGCCGGGCATGCGCCCGGCGCCGTCCACGTGCCGATGACCCAGCTGGCCGCGCGCCTTGACGACCTGCCGGACGGCAACCCGGTATACGTCATCTGCCGGTCGGGCGGCCGATCGGCGCGGGTGACCGCCTACCTGAACCAGCAGGGCTGGGACGTGGTGAACGTTGCCGGCGGGATGGGCAGTTGGCTCCGGGCCGGCCGACCGATGGAGGCCGACGGCGACGCCGCGCCCGAGGTCATCTGACCCAATGAGCGAGCTTGCGAGCGAATCATGGGCGCTGCATCGCTCCGTTGAAATCTGGG
>CAYZBB010000023.1:35803-56642 GCA_964476495.1 uncultured Actinomycetes bacterium
ATGAGCGAGCTTGCGAGCGAATCATGGGCGCTGCATCGCTCCGTTGAAATCTGGGAGTGGGGGCGATGAGCGAGCTTGCGAGCGAATCGTGGGCGCTGCATCGCTCCGCTGAAACCCGATTGGGGGGGCGATGAGTTCGCCTCTGCATCCCATCGGCCGGGCGGGACCCGGCGTGCCGACGGCGACCCTGGACCATGGGTTCGCTCCGCCGGTGCCGGGCCGGACCATTGCGTGCCAGCGGTGTCGGGTACGGCAGCCGGTAGGGGGTTGGGGGCGGTGTGTCGCCTGCGGCGCCCCGTTGCGTCGATGGGTCGCGGTGCCGCCGCCGGGCACCGTGCCACGCCGGCCGCGGGCCCGTCCGCAATCGCCGTACCAGGGTCCGCCGGCCTACCTGGGTGGCCATCCGCGCTGGGCGTTCCCGCCGGTGGTCTGGCAGGAGGCCGATGCGGACCCGGGTGACCGGCGGCGGCGCACCGACCCGTCCGGGTCCCTGCGCGCGGCCTTCGCCCTGGCTTGTGTCTCGGCCGTGGCGTCGTCGATCGCCGCCGTGGCGGAGATCTGGCGGTTCGGGCTGATGCTCGAGGGACGGACCACGGTGCTGCCCGGGCCGACCGTGCGCGCCAGCGACGTGTTCGTCGCCGCCGCCGGAATCGGGGCGCCCGCGGCGGCCGTCGCCGCCCTGGTGGTCGCGGCGATCGCGTTGGTACGCACCCATCCGGTCGCGGCAATGCGGCTGGGCCGGGCGCCGTCCCGGTCGACCGGCGGGGTCCTCGCCCGCGTGCTGGTGCCCGGCTGGAACCTGTATGGCGCCGGGCAGATCGTCACCGAGATCGACCGGATGCTGACCGCCAGGCAGGTGGACCCGGCCCGGCCCGCGCGCGCGTCTTGGCTCACCGCCTGCTGGTGGGTCAGCTGGGTGGTCTCGGCGGTGCTGATGGCGGCCGCGCTGGTCCGAGGGCTCGGCGGCAGCCTTCAGGCGATCGCCGACACGGTGGAACTGCACATCGCGGTCGACCTGGCGGCTACGGTCACCGCCGGGCTGGGCGCGGCGATGCTGCTGCGGTTCGCCCGGCTGCTGCGCCGCCGGCATGCCATCCCGGACGGCTGGGTGATCGCCGCCCCCGCACCGACCCGCGGCTGAGCGTGCGGCGGGTCGGCGCAGCGGCTGCTGGGGGACCGATGTCGGGCGTTCGGCTACCGTGGCCCGGTGTCCAAGAGGAATCGCCGCGCGGCGGCCGCCACGGACGGACCTGTCGACGGCGCCGCCGTCAATCCACGTCACCCGTGCCCGTGCGGGTCCGGCCGCAGATACAAGGCATGCCACGGATCGGCCGATGCCGCCGACCTCATCGTCACCCGACCGTTCGCCGGGCTGGCCGCGGAGACCGAACTGATCGCGTTGCGGGAGTTCCTGCCTGCCGCGAGCGCGCCGCTGGCGCTGATCGAGCCGCGGGACGGCGTGCCGTCGGTGACGCTCGCCAGCGTGCTGCCCGGCGCGGCGGCGGCGCTGACCCGCAGCGACCGGTCGATCCTGCTGGGCATGCAGGTCCAGACACATACCGGCGACCTGTCCCGCGACCTGGCCGCGGCCCTGGAATGGGCGCTGGAGGCGAAGCCGTCGTCGGTGCTGCCGGTGGTCGGTCGGGCCAGCATCGGCGACCGTTACGGCGACCTGGTCGTCGACGAGCAGCTGGACGTCACCGTGCACGAGAACTTCTCCTGGTGGCTGGAGGAGGAGGTCGAGCCCGGCAGCGAGGTCGCCTTGTCGCTGGAACGGGCAAATGCCGCGATCATGCCGACGACCCGGGTGGCCGGGCTTCCCGGCGCGTACTGGGTCGATGCCGGTGAACGTGCTCACCTGCGCTGGGTGCGCCCCGAGGACGAACAGCCGCTGATGGCGGCCCTGGCTCGGCTGCACGTCGCCGACCGGCTCGACCTCGGGTCGGGATCGCGGTACGTCGGGTCGTTCCGGGCGCACGGCCGGCTGGTTCCGGTGTGGGACCTGGACCGTGACGCCCACCCGAGCGAGTGGGACGCTCCGGCGCTGGCCTTCGCGGAGCGGCTGACGCAGGCGCTGGCCGTGGACGCGCCGTTGTCGGACGCCGAGCGCCGGGCTCGGGACGGCATCCTGGGCCGGCAGTTCACGCTGCGCTGATCGGACCGGGTGGGGGCCGGCGTCGGGGCGGCTCGCGGTCAGGGCAGCCAGCTCACCGCACCGTGCAGAAGCGCGTAGCCGACGAAGGAGAAGACGTCCAGCAGCGAATGCGCGATCACCAGTGGCCACAGTCGGCGGGTGCGCCGGAACCACCAGGCGAACACGACGCCCATCGCCGCGTTGCCCAGGAAGCCGCCGAACCCCTGGTAGAGGTGGTAGGACCCGCGCAGCACTGCGGAGATCGTGATCGCCGCCCACCCCGGCAGCCGGAGCTGCTCGAGCCTGGTCACGAGGTACCCGACCACCAGCACCTCTTCCAGGAACCCGTTCTCGATGGCGGCCAGCACCAGCACCGGCAGGCGCCACCACGCGTCGTTCAGCGTGGTCGGCGCCACGGTCAGGTTGATCCCGGCCGCGACCGCGCCCAGGTAGAGGGCGATTCCCGGGATCCCGATGACGGCGGTGAGGACCACCCCGACGCCCAGGTCCGACCACGGCCGCCGACCGTCCAGTCCCAGCCGCGTGCGCAGGTTCACCCCGCTGCGCCACAGCAGGTACAGGCCCAACGCTCCCCAGGCCAGCCCGCGCACCACCGACAGCAGTTGCTTGATCAGGTCCAGCAGTGAGGCCTGTGCCTGTGGCACCACGATGGCAACGGTCTGCGAGGCAAGCGGCACCGGCGCCAGCATCGCGTCGATCAGGTTGACCAGAGAGGTGAGCCCGCTCATGCCGAGGGTGACCAGGAACACCACGACCAGCTCGACCCACATCGAGCGGGGCGTGTACGGCCGCGGGGACAGGAAACCGTCGACGTCCTGCGGCGGCGTCGCCGCAGGTGGGCCGCCGTTCGGCGGTGGTGCACCGGTGGTCATGACCGCGCAGCTTAGATCGCACTCCGTCGCGTCCCGGTGGGCGCGGACGGGGACCGATCGCCCGGCCGAGCGGCGGGAAGGGCCCTTCACGGTGATCGCACGGCGGGTCCAGGACAGTACCCTCAGGTGCCGTGTGCGCCTTGTGCGTACACCAGGTAACGGACTGTGACGAAACGGTAGAGCAGGTAGGGGGATTCATGCAGGTGGCACGTCGGCGCAAGGCCCTGGTCGCGGTGACGGGGGTGCTCGCCATGCTGCTCGCCGCCTGTGGCAGTTCCTCGGCAAGCGACGTGACAGTCACCAGCTTCGTGACCGCGGATCCGGACTCGAGCCCGTCCTCGTCACAGCCGGCCGCGTCGAGTTCTGACCTGTCGACAGCCGCGTCGGAGAGCCCGTCGGCATCGCCGAGTCCGACCCAGACCCAATCGGGCGACGGCAGCGCCGGCGAGGGCGTCGCCCTGCCGTCCGGTTTCGTGCCGACCAAGCTCAAGGCCGGTGAGAAGCCGCCGCAATTCATCGTGGTCAGCTTCGACGGGGTCGGCTGGCACGAGAAGTGGCAGCACTGGTTCCAGGTGGGCGAGCAGGTGCCGTTCCACTTCACCGGGTTCCTTTCCGGCACGTACATGCTCTCCGACCAAACCAAGATGGCCTACCAGGGACCCGGACACAGCCCGGGCAACTCCTCGATCAGCTGGAACAGCGTTACCGACCTGCCCATCGAGATCAAGGACCTCAACCAGGCCATCGCCGAGGGCAACGAGATCGGCACGCACTTCAACGGGCATTTTTGTGCCGGCGCCGAGCCGAGCGGCAATCAGTGGAGCACCGCCGACTGGAACAGCGAGCTGGATTCGTTCTTCTCCCTCATCGAGAACGTCAAGCAGAACAATCCCGGTGTCCAGATGGACGACCTGAACCTCGACCCCGCGACGATCAAGGGCGAGCGCACCCCCTGCCTGGAGGGCAAGGCGGAGGAGCTGTTCCCGGCGCTGGTCGCGCACAACATGACCTACGACTCGTCGTTCACCGAGACCGGCATCTCCTGGCCGAAGAAGTCGCCGCAGTACGGGATCTGGCGGCTGGGCATGGCGACGTTCCCGATCAACGGGACCGGCAAGCGGCAGATCACGATGGACTACAACTTCTACTACACCCAGCGCAACGCCACCAGCGCCGGAGTCACGCCGCAGGAGTCGGCCGCCGACCAGGCACAGGTGCTGGCCACCTACAACGACATGTACAACGCGACGTACAACGGCAACCGGGCACCGCTGATCCTGGGCAACCACTTCAACGAGTGGAACAACAGCGCCTACGCCAACGCGTTGACCGACTTCGTCCTGTCCAAGTGCGGGCAGCCGGAGACCTACTGCGTCCCGTTCCGCGACCTGATTGCCTGGATGGACGTCCAGGACCCCGCGGTGCTGGCCCAGCTCCAGGCGCTGCCGCCGGAAGGGGCCTGACGGGGCTGCACGCCGGCCGGTTGTGCCCTGGTTAGGGTGAGGGCGTGGGGCAGTTGAGCACGTCGTCGGAACACTGGTGCTACCTCGGCCCCGAGGGGACCTTCACCGAGCAGGCAGTCAGGCAGCTCACCGCAGCGGACGGTGGCGTCGTCGAGCTCGAACCCACCGGCACCGTTGCGCTTGCGCTCGACGCGGTGCGGTCGGGCCGGGCGGACGCCGCGTGCGTGGCGATGGAAAGCTCCGTCGAGGGCGCCGTACCGGTCACCCAGGACGAGCTCACCCACGGCGATCCGTTGCTGATCACCGCCGAGGCGTACGTGCCGGTCACGTTCGACCTGCTCGCCAGGCCCGGCACCGAACTCGACGCGATCCGGACGGTGGGCGCGCATCCGCACGGCCATGCGCAGATCCGGGCCTGGCTGGCCTCGGCGCTGCCGCACGCGGACCCCGTGATGACCGCATCCAACGCGGCGGCGGCCGCGGCCGTCGCTGCGGGTGAACTGGATGCCGCGGCGGCCGCGCCGGTCGCCGGCATCCGGTACGGCCTGCTGACTCTGGTGCCGGACGTGGGCGAGGTGCGTGACGCGGTCACCCGGTTCGTGCTGCTCCGCCGGCCCGGCCCGCCGCCGGCCCCGACCGGCAACGACCGCACCTCGCTGGTGCTGTCCGTCGGCAACCACCCCGGGTCGCTGCTCACCGTGCTCGACGAGTTCGCGTCCCGCGGTATCAACCTGACCCGGCTGGAGTCCCGACCCACCCGGTCGAAGCTGGGCGTGTACTACTTCCTGGTGGACGCGGACGGGCACCTGGCCGACCCGGCCATGGCCGACGTGGTGGCCGCGTTGATCCGTCGGCGTGCGTTGCTGCGCTGGCTGGGTTCGTATCCACGCGCCGCCGGGGTCAACGAGGTCACCGCGGAGTTCGCCACCGCGGACGCCTACGCCGAGGCGGCAGATCGGGTCCGCCGCTGGCAGCGGGGTGGCTGACGGTGCGGCTGTTGCTGATCCGCCACGGTCAGACCCCGTCCAACGTGCTCGGGTTGCTCGACACCGCGCCGCCGGGCCCCGGGCTGACCGACCTGGGCGTGGCACAGGCCGCGGCGCTGCCGACCACCTTGGCCGACCGGCGGATCGACCTGATCGCCGCATCCACCCAGCCCCGCGCGCAGCTCACGGCCGCGCCGCTGGCCACCGACCGCGGCCTGGACGTGCTGATCCGGGACGGGCTGTGCGAGGTGCCGGCCGGACACCTGGAGATGCGCGGCGATGAGGAGGCGGTGCGCACCTACCTGACGACGGTGCGGGAATGGATGGACGGCAACCTGGACCTGGCCATGCCCGGCGGGTCCACCGGGGCACAGGTGGTCGGCCGGTTCGACGCCGTCGTGGAGGAGATGACGGAATTGGTGGCGCGGCGCGTGGGCGAGGACGGAACCGCCGCGCTGTTCGCGCACGGGGCGATGCTGCGGACCTGGGCGACCGTCCGTGGCACCGACGGCGAGACCCGCCGGGACCTGCTGGAACGGGTGCAGCCGCTGCACAACACGGGAATGATCGTCATGACCGGCACGGCCGCCGGGAGCTGGCGGATCGAATCGTGGGCCGGGCGCGCGCTCGGCGGCCCCCGCCTGGACGACGGGATCGCAGACGGCCCGGCGGGCGGCGACCCGACCGGCTCGGCGTTCCCGGCGGGTGTCACCCGGCCGGCGCGCGCCCCGGCCGCCGGTCCACCCGGCTGACCTATTCTTGGCTGGTGCCCGGCTCGCCGATCGACCCGCGTGACCTGCGGGTCTCCGATGACGAGCGGTCGCATGTGCTGGCGCTGCTGGAGAAGGCAACCGGTCGTGGACTGATCGACATCGACGAGTACACCGAACGCAGCGGCCGGGTGATCGCCGCGCGCACTCGGCGGGACCTGAACGCGGTGCTGATCGACCTGCCCGGCCTGCAGATTGCGGGCCGGTCGGTGGACGCGGCCACGGCGGCGACGACCCAGGTGACCCAAAACGGGCCGGGCTTCTCCGGGGCGGTGCAGGCACCGAGCGGCGTGCTGGAGTTGCTGGGCTGGGGTGCCCGCACCTTCAAGGGCTACTGGTCCGCGCCGTCACTGATCGTGGTCGGCGGGACCGGCGCGAGCACCCGGCTGGACTTCACCCAGGCCCAACTGGCGTCGAACTCGGTGACCGTCGAGTTTCGTTCCAACTACGGCGGCGCGGCCGAATTCATCGTCCCGGTCGGCAGCACCGTGCGGGTGGACGGGCTGCAGATGCGCGGCGGTCATGTGCACAACAAGGTCGACCCGCGCACGGCGGGCCGGGGGATGACGCTGGTGCTGACCGGCGTGAAGAAGTCGGGGTCGATCGTCGTCCGGCACCCCAAGGGCAGGCTCCGCGACTGGTTGGGTTAGCCGAGCGGCTCGCGCAGGACCCGGGGTGCGACCAGTCGCGCCACGTGGTATGCCACGACGGCTACGATCGAGCCCAGCGCGATGCCGGACAACTCGAAGTCGTCGCCGAACGGCATGGCCACGTTGCCGACGCCGATGATGATCGCCGCGGCCGTCGGCACCAGGTTGACCGGATTGCCGAAGTCGACCCTGTTCTCGATCCAGATCTTCGCGCCGAGCAGGCCGATCATGCCGTAGAGCACCACCGTGATGCCGCCGAGCACCCCGCCCGGGGTGGCACTGACGAGGGCGCCGAACTTAGGGATGAGCCCGAGCAGGATCGCCACGATCGCCGCCACGTAATAGGCCGCCGTCGAGTAGACGCGAGTGGCCGCCATGACACCGATGTTCTCCGCGTAGGTGGTGGTCGGCGACCCGCCGACCGCACTCGACAGCGCGGTGCCGAAGCCGTCGGCGAACAAGGCCCGTCCCAGGTAGGGGTCCAGATTCTCGCCGGTCATCTCGGAGACCGCGCGGACGTGACCGGTGTTCTCGGCGATCAGCGCGATCACCCCGGGGAGCGCGAGCAGGATGAACTGCACGTTGAACTCGGGCGCATGGAGGGCGGGCAGGCCGAACCAGGCGGCGTCCTGCACCCCCGACAGGTCGACCCGCAAGTGGGTGGTGATCTCGCCGGACGCGGTGGCCGAGGTGATGGGGCCGAGGATCTCGTCCAGCGCCCAGGACAGCACGAAGCCGAAGATCAGGGCGAGGAACACCGCAACCCGGGAGAAGAATCCCCGGAACGCGACAGCGGCCAGGATGGTGAAGGCCATGACGGTCAGTGCGACGCCCGGATCTTGCGGCCAGTACACGCCCGCCACCACCGGGGCCAGGTTGAACCCGATGAGCATGACGACGGCGCCGCTGACCACCGGCGGCAGCACCCGACGGACCGCCTGCCCGCCGACGATGTGCACGATCACCCCGACGATCGCCAGCGTCAGGCCGGCGACCAGGATCGCGCCGGTGACCGACGCGGTGGACCCGCCGGCCGCACGGATCGCGACCACCGCGCCGACGAAGCTGGCAGACGTGCCCAGGTACGACGGCACCTTCCCGGACACGATGAGCAGGAACAGGATCGTGCAGATCCCGGACATCATGATCGCCAGGTTCGGATCCAGGCCCATGATGATCGGGAAGACGAACGTCGCCCCGAACATCGCCACCACGTGCTGTGCGCCCACGCCAACGGTCTTCGGCCAGGACAGCCGCTCGTCCGGCTTGACCGGGGTGCCGAGGGGTAGCGGTTCGTCGATTCCGACCGGTTTCCAACCGACTGCCATGCCGGGTCAGCCCAACTCGTCGGCCCAGGGCGGGTTGGCGCCCGCCCTTGAGCAGTTGATCGCCGACACGCGGGAGGCGAACGTCAGCGCCTCGGTCAGGCGGTCGATCGTCAGGTTCTCCAGTCGTCCGCCCAGTTGCCCGGCCTCGGCAAGGTGATGTAGCAGGCCCCCGTGGAAGGAGTCGCCCGCACCGACGGTGTCCACCAGCGTCGTCGGGGCGATCGGCACCAGCACCTGCTCACCGCGCAGCGAGGCGAACGCGCCATCGGCGCCCAGGCTGACCACGGCCAGCGGCACCCCACAGGCGTGCAGGTGCAGGGCCGCCTGCTCCGGAGTCCAGCCCGGCCACAACAGATCCAGATCGTCCCCGGACAGGCGCAGGATGTCGGCCAGCCCCGCCCACCGATCGATCCACAGTCGGTACGAGGTCACCGGCACCAGCAGCGGGCGAAGGTTCGGATCGATCGACACCGTCATCGACGGGCGTGCCCGGGCGAGCAGGTTCTCGATGACCTGCCCGGACGGTTGCAGGGCAAGTGCCAGCGAGCCGGTGTGCACGGCCACAGGGGCGGAGCGGGGGCCGAAGGGGCCATCGATCAGCTTGCGAAGCGACGCGTCGGTCCATGCCCAGTCCGCCGTTCCGTCGGTGTAGAACTCGTACGATGCGGCCCCGCCGGCGTCCAGGCGGGCGATGGCCAGCGTGGCCGGCTCGACCGCGTTCTCCGATGCGCTCAGGTCGACCTTCGACGCCTCCAGCTTCGCGCGGCACAGTGCGCCGAGCGCGCCACCGGACAGCCGAGCCGCGAAGCGGGCCGTGGAGCCGAGCCGGGCCAGCGCGACGGCGGTATTGGCCGGCCCGCCGCCCGGGTGCACGGTCAGATGGGCTGCGCCGTCGACGATTCCGTCGGGGGGCAACACGGCGTCCGCGACGACCTCCCCGACGATGGCGATGGTGGGCATGCGTGAGGCTCCTCGGCGGGGCAGGTGGGTCGACCGGATCGGGGTGAGCCTACGGTCGTGCACGCCGCGTCGCCGGGCGATCACCCCCAGCCCAGCTCGTCCAGCCGGTCGTCGTCGATGCCGAAGTGGTGCGCGATCTCGTGGATCACCGTGGTGGCCACCTGCTGCCGGGCCTCGTCCAGGTTGTGGGCGTGGGCCAGGATGGGCCGCCGGTAGATGGTGATGGTGTCCGGTAGGTGGCCGGAGTACTGGGAGGTGCGTGAGGTCAGCGCGACGCCGTGGTAGAGCCCGTACAGGTTCTGTGTGGGGTGCCGGTCCTCGACGAGGATGACGACGTTGTCCATCGCCTCGGTGAACTCCCGCGGGATGAGATCGAGCGCCTCGGCGATCAGGTCCTCGAACTCGGCGGGCGACATCTGTACGGCCATCGGACCATTGTCCGGACCTTGGGGTCGAGGGCCGGGCAATCGGGTCGGGCTACCCTTCCCGGGTGATCGACCTGCGCATCGTCCGTGACGACCCCGAACGCGTCCGAGCCTCCCAGCATGCCCGCGGCGAGGACTCCGCCGCCGTCGACCGACTGCTCGAGGCGGATGCGGCGCGGCGGGCGTCGGTGGCCGCGGCGGATTCGCTGCGCGCGGAACAGAAGGCGTTCGGTCGCACGATCGGCAGGGCGTCCAAGGAGGACCGGCCGGCCCTGCTCGAGCGCGGCAAGCAGATGGCCGCCCAGGTCAAGGAAGCCGAAGCGGCCGAAGCCGAGGCCAACGCCGCACTTGCGGCCGCACACATGGCCGTCCCGAACGTCATCGAGGGGGCGCCGCCCGGGGGTGAGCAGGACTACCTGGTGATCAGGCAGGTCGGTGCGCCGACCACGTTCGACTTCACCCCGCGCGACCATGTCGAGCTCGGAGAACTGTTGGGCGCCATCGACATCGAACGCGGCGCCAAGGTCTCCGGGGCTCGCTTCTACTTCCTGCGTGGCGTTGGCGCCCAACTGCAGTGGGCGCTGTTGAACCTGGCCGTCAGCACCGCGATCGGCCACGGATTCGTGCCGATGATCCCGCCGGTGCTGGTCAAGCCGGAGGCGATGGAGGGCACCGGGTTCCTCGGCGCGCACGCCGACGAGGTGTACCGGCTGGAGGGCGACGATCTCTACCTGGTCGGCACCGCTGAGGTGCCGTTGGCCGGATATCACGCGGGAGAGATCGTGGACCTGTCCGGGGGTGCGCTGCGTTACGCCGGCTGGTCCTCCTGCTTCCGGCGGGAGGCCGGTTCCTACGGCAAGGACACCCGCGGCATCCTGCGGGTGCACCAGTTCGACAAGGTCGAGATGTTCGTGTTCTGCCGGCCGGAGGACGCGGCCGGCCAGCATGAGCAGCTGCTGGCCTTCGAGGAGCAGATGCTGGCGCAGATGGAGGTGCCGTACCGGGTGATCGACACCGCCGCCGGCGATCTCGGCTCGTCCGCGGCGCGCAAGTTCGACTGCGAGGCGTGGGTGCCGACGCAGGGCACCTATCGCGAGCTGACGTCCACCTCGAACTGCACCACGTTCCAGGCCCGGCGCCTTGGCATCCGGTACCGCGACGACGACGGCAGGCCGCAGGTCTGCGCGACCCTGAACGGCACGCTGGCCACCACCCGCTGGCTGGTGGCGATCCTGGAGAACCACCAGCAGTCCGACGGATCGGTGCGGGTGCCCAAGGCCCTGCAGGCCGGGCTGGGCGGCCGTGAGGTGCTCGAACCCGTGGGCTGAACGTGCAACACACCAATCCCGGTCCCGAGCGGGAGGCCAACTGGCCGCCCGCGCCGGCCGGGCCGGTCGACATCACGACGAGGCTCTATGCGCCGGAACCGGCCGTGCTGGATCGCGCCGGGGCGCCGCCGGCGGTCCGACGGGTGCGGTGAAACCGCACCCGTCCGGTGAGGTGGCGGTGGGCTGACCTTTCACCACTCACCCGGCCCTGCGCCGGGTGGGTGGGGCCAGATCCCACTGATCGTCAGTTGTCCGCAGCGCTCGGACGGCCAGGAAACCCATGCCAAGGGCGGTCAGCGCCCAGGCCACGAGATCCAGCGTCGGGTTGCCGATCATCACCGCCGCGAAGTGCAGCGGCTGCGAGACGGTCATCAGAACACCGATGACCAGCGGCGCGGCCCGGCCGGCGATCATCGTGACGCCCAGCAGCACGGTACCGACCACATGGCCGACGACGAAGACCATGACCAGCAGCGACAGTTGCGGCAGTCCGACCAGCCCGTCCAGGATCCGTGCGGTCGTCGTGGCGTCCAGGTCGGGGGCGTCGGCGGCAACCGCGGCGACGGCATCCGTCGCGACGAGCACCGGCATGGCCAGGTAGCCGGGAATCAGGAACACCGCGGTCCAGGCCGTGAGCCGCGGCGTCGTCCGCCTCAGCAGCTTCAGTGCGGCGTATGCGCCGGGCAGCAGCGTGAGCAGCCCGACGGTGCCAAGCCACAGCACGAGCTGCTGGGTTCCCGGATCGACCGGGCCCGAGGTCGGATCGACGTACAGGTACCGCAGCAGCGCGATCGTGGTCGGTCCGATCGGCATGAGCACCGCGGCGCTGACCCGCTCCAGACGCCGCAGGTCGGCGGGCCGCCATGCCCCCTTCGAGGCCGCCGTGGCGGCGATCTCCGTCGCGCTCATCGGGAACCGGCCATACCGAACGCGACCAGCAGGGCCACTGCCGCCGCCAGCAGGATCCCGACGGACGCGGCAACGGTCCCGGCCGCCGGCACGCCGGGTACGAAGAACGAGGGCAGCGCGGTCATCGCCGACAGCACCCGGGCCGCCACCGCCGCCCGGGCGGGCCACCGTCGACCGGTCCACGCCATCGGCACCAGGACGACGGTGATGAGGCCGAGGGCGATCATCGCGATGCCCATCTCCGGTGGGGCGAAGAAGACGCCGGCCACTGCCTGCACCCCGGTGATCACGTCCAGCACCCCCAACGCCGCGGCCAGGCCGAGCCCGGTTCGCAGCAGCATCGTCCGACCCCGCGGTGGCGCCTGCACGGTGGTTGTCACTTGCCTCTCCCTCCTCCGACCCGGCGGACTGCCGGTCGTCGTCGAGAATCCGCGACCGGTCGTCGGCGCGGATGGGGTGCCGGCCGCGCGGTGGCGGGCAATTCCCGGGTGGCTTCCCGGGTCACCCGGGGCCAGACCCCTGGGTCGCCCGCCCACATCGGCGCACAATCAGCGTCATGTCCGGCAACGGCGCAGTGCGGGTGCTGCTCGTAGACGACCATCCGGTCGTGCGCGGCGGGCTCGTCGCGCTCATCGGCACGTTGCCCGGCATCGACGTCGTCGGCCAGGCCGGGGACGGCCAGCAGGCTCTGCGTGAGACCGCATTGCTGCGGCCGGATGTCGTGGTGATGGACCTGCGGATGCCGGTGATCGACGGGGTCGAGGCGACCAGACGGATCGTTCGCGAGCACCCCGGGACGGCCGTGCTGGTGCTGACCATGTTCGACGAGGACGAGATGATCGCCGACGCGCTGTCGGCGGGGGCCCGCGGGTATCTGCTCAAGGGTGCCGAGCAGGACGAGATCGACCGCGCCATCCGGGCGGTCGCCTGCGGCGAGGCAATCTTCAGCCGGGACGTCGCCGCGCGTGTGCTCAGCCGGATCACACCCGAACCGGCGAAGCACGCGCTGCCCCAGCTCACCCCGCGAGAGCTGCAGGTCACCGATCTGCTCGCCGCTGGCCTGTCGAATACCGCTATTGCGCGACGGCTCTCGCTGGCGCCCAAGACGGTCGGCAATCACATCTCGGCGATCTTCCTCAAGCTCGGAGTGGCCACCCGGGCGGAGGCGATCGTTCGAGCCCGCGACGCCGGACTGGGCGGCACGACATGACCGCCGATGCGGCACGCGCGCAGGCGCGGCCGGTCGGCGACCCTCCGGCCGCCTCGCCCGTTGGAGGTCGGCGCGACCGCCGACTGCTCGCCGTCGTGGCGGGCGGCGCCGCGCTGACGCTGGCGACCGTGTCCACCGTGCTGGTGATGTGGCTCGGATGGAGCTGGGCGGACTATGTCGAGTCCTACACGCTCACCAACACCGTGATCGGTCTCGGCCTGGCCGGTTCCGGGGTGATGATCGCCTGGCACCGTCCGCGCAACACCGTCGGCCTGGTGCTGATCCTGGCCGGCCTTGGCCACCTGATCACAGGGGCACTGGGCCCCATCGGCCGGTTGGCGCTGGCGGCGGGTTGGCCGGAGCCGGTGGTCCGGGTACTGTGCACCGCGTACACGGTCGGCTGGGTCGTCGGGCTGCCGAGCCTGTTCCTGCTCGCCCTTCTGCTGTTCCCGGACGGGCACCTGCCGTCGCCGCGCTGGGCGTGGCTGGCCTGGGCCATCCTCGCGTTCACCGCCTGGACCGTGGTCACCACCGCGTTGACCCCGGTGCCGCTCGTTGCCGACGAGCCGGCATCCGTGTCGCTGCTGGCCTGGCAGGACCTGCCGGTTCCGTTCGTGGACGCCGTCACGACCGTCACGAGTCTGGTGCTCGTCGTCGCGGTGCTGGCGGGACTGATCGTGCGGTACCGACGCGGCGACGAACGCACTCGACGCCGGCTGCTCTGGCCGATCCTCGCGGTCGTCGCGGTCCTGGTGCTCAACGCCCAACGGTGGATCACCGGAGACGGGCCGATCCTGCTCCTGCTGTCCGTCGTACTGGTGCCGATCGCGCTGGCCATCGCGATCGTGCGATACCAGCTGCTGGACATCCGGGTGGTCTTGTCCCGGACTCTGCTGTATGGCTCGGTCATCGCGCTGGTGGTGGCGGTGTACGCCGGCCTCGTGGCGGGGCTGACCTTGATCGTCCCCGCCGGCACGTCCCGAGCGGTGGCAGCGGTGGCCGCCGTCGTGGTGGCGCTGTTGTTCGCACCGTTGCGGACCTTCGTGCAACGAGCGATCTCTCGGGCGTTCTTCGGCACGAGGGACGACCCCGCGGCCACCTTGGCGCGGGTGCAGGCCGGGCTTCGGCAGGCCACCGACCTGGACGGCGCGGTCGCCGAACTCCGGGGTGCCCTGCGGGTGCCCCGGTTGGCCCTGGTCGCCGTGCCCGGCGTGGCGACACTCGCGGTCGCCGGCACCGACACATCCGACGCCGAACGCGACTCCGTCCCGCTGGAGAGCGGCGGCGAACTGCTCGCCCAGCTGGTGGTGACGTTGAGGCCCGGCGAGCGGCGCCTGCACCGCGCCGACCGTCGCGCCCTGCAGCTCGTTGCTCCCCTGCTCGCGCTGGTGCTGCGCGAACACCGGCTGGTCGCGGAGGTCCGTGGGGCCCGGGCGCAGACCGTCGAGGCAAGGGAACGCGAACGCGAGTTGTTGCACCGGGATCTGCACGACGGCCTCGGTCCGACCCTGACCAGCGCCGCGCTGCGGGCCGACGCCGCCGGCAACCTGATCGACCGCGACCCGGATCGCGCCCGCGACATGCTCGGGCAGGCCCGGGCGGACATCGGCGCCGCACTGGGCGAGGTGCGCAGGGTGGTGTACGGGCTGCGGCCGATCCCGCTGGACGAGCGGGGCCTGGCCGGAGCGATAGTCGAGCACGCCGCGCACGGCACCGGTCCTCCGGTGCAGGTCAGCATCGTCGACGCGCTGCCCGAGCTGACGCCGGCGGTCGAGCTCGCCGCCTATCGCATCGCGCTCGAGGCCATCGCCAACGTCCGTCGGCACTCGTCCGCGTCGATGGCTCGGGTCGCCATCGCCGTGGAAGGCGGTGGCGTGCGGATCACCGTGTACGACAACGGGACTCCGCCGACGCGGTTCCGACCGGGAGTGGGCGTTCGGTCGATCCGCGAACGGGCCGAGGAACTCGGTGGTCTCGTCGACATCGGCCCGGTGCACGATGGTTGGTTGGTGTCGGCCTGGCTGCCGACCAGCACTGCGTGACGCAGTGAACCTGCAAGTGGCCCAGGTCGAGCGCGGTAGGGTCGCGTCGACCGGAGCCGTCACCGACGAGCAGGAGCACGCATGAAGCGGACCGATCTGAACCTGGCCAGCCGCGCGCTGGGCGGGTCGGTGCGGTACGTCAGCGACGAGTTCTTCGCGCCCTGCGAGGCCCTGCTGATGCCGTCCGCGCCGGTGCACGACGTCACGACGTTCGGTCCGCACGGCAAGATCTACGACGGCTGGGAGACCCGCCGCCGCCGTAGCCCGGGACACGACTGGGCCGTCGTCGCGCTCGGGGTTCCCGGCGTGCTGCACGAGATCGTCGTCGATACATCCTTTTTCCGCGGCAACTACCCGCCCGAGGTATCGGTCGAGGCGACCTGGCTGGACGGTTCGCCGGACCGTGCCGCGCTGGACGCCGCGGAATGGATGACCGTGGTGCCGAATTCGGCGGCCCGCGGCGACACGGTGAACACCTACCGCGTGTACAACAGCCAGGCGTTCACCCACGTCCGGCTGAACATCTACCCGGACGGCGGGGTCGCCCGATTGCGGGTCCTGGGGACCGCGATGCCGGACCCCCGCGTGCTCGGCGACCGGATCGACCTGGCCGCCATCCACCACGGCGGCGACATCGCCGAGTGCTCCGACATGTTCTACTCCGACGCCCGCCACGTGCTCTACCCCGGCATCGCGGCGTCGATGGCCGACGGGTGGGAGACCGCGCGCCGGCGCACCGCCGGCAACGACTACCTGGTCGTCACCCTGGCGGGCCCGGCCGAACTGGAGTTCGTCACCGTTGACACCGGCTACTTCCTGGGCAATGCGCCGGGCCGGGTCCGGCTGTCCGCCCGTCGAACCGACACCGGGCAGTGGCGGGAGATCGTGCCGGAAAGCCAGGTCTCGCCGGACGCCCGGAACCGGTTCCGGGTCACCGACGATCGTCAGGTGACCGCGGTTCGGGTCGACGTCTACCCCGACGGCGGGTTCTCCCGGCTGCACCTGATGGGCAAGCTGCTGCCGGCGGCGCTGTCGCAGGCGATCGCGCACTGGCTGGAGCGGCTGCCGAAGGCGGCGTCGGCCAAGGTACTGGCGGACGCCGGACTCGGCGGCATCCCGGTCACGGAACTTCGGGAGGATCAGCTGCTGTCGCTGGCCTGGTGAGCGGCATACTCAGCGCATGACCATCGTTCGGCTGAGCACCCACGTCCTGGATACCACGGTCGGACGGCCGGCGGTCGGTATTCCGGCCGCTCTGGAAGGCCTGGTCGACGGGGCGACCTCCGAGCTCGGCCGGGGGCGGACGGACGACGATGGGCGGGTCTTCCAGTTGAACGCGACCGACCTGGCGCCTGGTCGGTTCCGGTTGACCCTGGACACCGCGGCCTACTTCGAGCGGCTCCATGGCCGGCTGTTCTACCCCCAGATCAGCATCTCGTTCGAGCTGTCCGGCGATCGGCAGCACTACCACATCGCGGTGCTGACCAGCACCTACTCGTACTCGACCTACCTGGGCAGCTGACCGGCCGCTGTCATCGGGCCGGGGTCACAGGTGCCGCGCGGCGTCGTGCACGAGCAGTTCGAGGTGGCTGCGGGTGATGGTGCCGGGGTCGAACGACGCGACCACGGTGTCGTCGACGGCGTCCACGCCCTGGACGCCGGGCATCCGCAGGGTCGTCAGGTGCTGGGCCAGCCGGCGGGCGTCGCGAGGCGACGGCGCGTCCGCGAAGCGCACGGCCAGCACCGTATCGGAACCGTCGGTCTCGATGATCAGATCGGTCTCGGCGTTCAGGGTGTTCGTAGCCATGATGGTGCGGACGTCCGGGCGACCGATCGGTTGTCCGGACGGTGACGTACCACTCACCGATGGCCGGCCGGTCATGCGGCCGAGCGCACTGACAGCGTGACGTCGACGTTCCCGCTGATGGCCTTCGAATACGGGCACCGCCGGTGCGCCCGGTCGAGCAGGTCCGCGGCGATCCCGGGATCGACACCGGGCAGGTCGCCGCTGATGGCCGCCTGCAGGTGGAAGCCGGCATCGCCCTTGACCAGACCGACCTCGACGCTGATCGACGAGTCGGCGAGGTCGATGCCGTCGGCCCTGGCCAGCGTCTTGACCGCCGAGTGGAAACAGGCGCAGTAGCCGGCCGCGAACAGCTGCTCGGGGTTGGTCGGGTCGCCGGGGACGGCGTTCGGTCGCGGCGAGGTCAGGTCGAGATCGAGCACTCCGTCCGTGGTGCGGGCCCGGCCGTTGCGGCCGTTGCCGGTGGACACCGCGGTGGTCGAGTAGACCACTCTGGTCGGGGAGGTCATCGTGGGATTCCTTCGGGTGGTGGGTGGTCGCAGGGCCGCGGTCAGGCGAACTGGCGGCTCAGGGTGGCGTGCCGGTTGACGTCCTTGTAGAGCAGGTAGCGGAACCGGCACGGGCCGCCCGCGTAGCACGCCTGCGGGCAGAAGGCGCGCAGCCACATGAAGTCGCCCTCCTGGACCTCCACCCAGTCCTGGTTGAGCAGGTACACCGCCTTGCCCTCCAACACGTAGATGCCGTGTTCCATCACGTGGGTCTCGGGGAACGTGATGGCCCCGCCGGGTTCGAAATTGACGATGTTCACGTGCATGTCGTGGCGCAGGTCGGTCGGGTCGACGAAGCGCTGGGTGGTCCAGGCTCCGTTGGTGTCCGGCATCTCTACGGCCGGTACCTCGTTCTCGACGGTGAAAAACGCGGGTGGGGCGTCGATCCCGTCGACGTGCTGGTAGGCCTTGCGGATCCAATGGAACCGGGCCGGCGTGTCGCCGACGTTGCGGACCTTCCAGTCGGCCCCCGGCGGGACGAAACCGTAGCCACCGGGACCGATCTCGTGCTTGTCACCGCCCACGGTGACCACGAGGCCGCCTTCCATCAGGAACAGCACGCTCTCGGCGTCCGGGTCGGTGTCTGGATGGTCGCTGCCGCCGTCCGGGCCGACCTCGACGATGTACTGGGAGAACGTCTCGGCGAACCCGGACAGCGGGCGGGCGATCACCCAGAGCCGGGTGTTGGTCCAGAACGGCAGGTAGCTGGTGACGATGTCGCGCATGGTGCCCCGCGGCAGGACGGCGTAGGCCTCGGTGAACACCGCGCGGTTCGTCGTCAGCTCGGTCTGCGGCGGCAGTCCACCGTGCGGGGCGTAGTAGGTGTTGAAGTTCATGGTGTGTCCCTTCGGATCGGATCAGGCGGCGGGCTGCGGGATGTCGGTGCGGGCCAGCAGGCGACCCACGCACCGGTCGCCGACCAGCTCCCGGCCACGCAGCCAGGTGCTGCGCACCACGCCGGTCAGCGTGCGTCCCGCGTAGGGGGTGATGGGGTTGCGGTGTCGCAACGTGGCGGCGTCGACGACGAATGCCTCGTCCGGGGCGAACACCGCGAGGTCGGCGTCCCGACCGACCACCAGGCCACCCTTGCGGTCAAGCCCGGCCAGTGCGGCGGGGGCGGCGGACATCCACCGGGTGACGTCGGCCAGGGTGAAGCCGCGCGCGCGGGCCTGCGTCCACACGGCGGGCAGAGCGACCTGCAACCCGGCGATGCCGCCCCAGGCGTTCCCGAAATCCCCGGTGTCCAGCCGCTTGAGCTCCGGGGTGCAGGGCGAGTGGTCGGAGACGACGCAGTCGATGGTGCCTTCGGCCAGCCCCTGCCACAGCAGCTCCCGGTTCTCCGGCTCCCGGATCGGCGGGCAGCACTTGAACTGGGTGGCCCCGGCGGCGATCTCATCGGCGTCGAAAACCAGGTAGTGCGGGCATGTCTCGACCGTGATGCGGATGCCGTCACGGCGGGCACTGGCGATCATCGGCAGCGCGTCCGAGCTGGACAGGTGCAGGATGTGCACCCGGGCCCCGGTCCATCTGGCGGCCTCGATGACGTGCGCGATGGCGGTGTTCTCCGCTCCGCGCGGCCGTGATCGCAGAAACCCGCGGTACTCGGCACCGCGCGCGGCGGGGGAGTGCTCGACGGCGCCGGCGTCCTCCGCGTGCACGATCGTCAGCCCGTCGAACCGGCGGATCACGGCCAGGTGCTCGTGCAGGTCGGCCGGTTGCAGCGGCGGGAACTCGGGCACGCCGGAGTCGAGCAGGAAGCACTTGAAACCGAACACGCCGGCCTCGTGCAGGGGACGAAGGTCGTCGATGTTGCCCGGGATGGCGCCGCCCCAGAAACCGACATCCACGTAGGCCTTCTCGGCGGCGACGGCACGCTTGGTCGCCAGTGCGGCGATGTCCACCGTCGGGGGCAGGCTGTTCAGCGGCATGTCCAGGATGGTGGTGACACCGCCGGCCGCGGCGGCCCGGGTGGCCGTGGCGAAGCCCTCCCACTCGGTGCGGCCCGGTTCGTTGACGTGCACGTGGGTGTCGACCATGCCGGGCAACAGCACCTCGTCGTCCCGCAGGTCGACGGTGCGGGTCGCGTGCAGATCCGCGTCATACGGTTCGATCGAGGCGATCACCCCGCCGTCGATCGCAACGGCGGCGGGCCGCTGTCCGTCCGGGGTGATCGCGCGACGCGCGCGGACGACCAGGTCGAATTGGCTCACGTCGTTCCACCTCCTTGGGGAACTCGGCAATAGGGAAGCACGATGAAGTGCAGCATGAAGGACGCGGCGCTCAGGAGTTGTCGGTGACGATCTGCCGGCCGAGCCGCTCCAGCAGTGGGCCGGGATCCTCGATGCATCTGCGGACGTCCGGCTCGATATCGGTCAGCGCGTAGGCCCTGCGGACCCCCGCGGCGGTCAACTCCTTGTCGGTCAACAGGTTCCGGCCGGCGACCGCGACGACCGGGACCCCCGCGGCGCGGGCGGCGGCGGCGACACCGGCCGGGGCCTTGCCGTGCAGCGTCTGCTCGTCCAGGGAGCCCTCCCCGGTGACCACCAGATCGGCGCCGCCCAGGTCGTCGCGCAGGCCGGTCAGCTCCAGCATCAGTTCGATGCCGGGCCTCGCGGTCGCGCCCAGCACGGCGACGGCCGCGAAACCGACCCCACCGGCGGCTCCGGCCCCGGCCACCTCTGCGGCCGGATGGCCCGATTCACCCTCGGGCTGGCTCAGTGCCCGGGCGACCGCACCGGACCACACCCGCAGGGCCCCGTCCAGCCGGGCCACGTCGTCGGGGGTGGCGCCCTTCTGCGGTCCGTAGACGGCGGCCGCGCCATGGTCGCCCAGCAGCGGGTTGTCCACGTCGCTGGCCAACACCACATCGGCGTCGGCCAGGCCCGGATGCAGCCCGGACAGGTCGACCGTGTGGACGTGCTCGAGCCCGCCACCGCCGGGCGGAACGGGCACGCCGTTCCCGTCGATGACACGGGCGCCGAGCGCGCTGAGCATGCCCGCCCCGCCGTCCGTGCTCGCGCTGCCGCCGATGGCCAGGACGAGCCGGCGACACCCGTGGTTCAGGGCGGCGGCGATGACCTGCCCGAAGCCGGTGCTGGTCGCGGTCAGTGGCGCGAGCACGCCGTCGGGCAGCCGAACCAGTCCGCACGCGTCGGCCAGCTCGACCACCGCCGTGCCGTCCTTCTCGGCGTACCCGGTGTCCACCGGCCGGCCGGTCGGGCCCTGAACGGTCACCGGGACCAGCGCGAACCCGGCGGCCACCGCGGCGTCCAGGGTGCCGTCGCCGCCGTCGGCGACCGGCACCGTGACCACCTGGGCGTCCGGGCGGACCGATGAGATCCCGGCCGCGACCCGGGCCGCGACGTCGCTCGCGCGCATCGAGCCCTTGA
>CAYZBB010000024.1:0-49224 GCA_964476495.1 uncultured Actinomycetes bacterium
TGAACCTGTTCAGCCAGGGCATCGACCCGCAGATCGACTTCTCCGACATCGACGAGATCCGCCGCACCGTCGAATACTGCAACCAGTTGGGCGTCCCCGAGCGACACCCGTACGGCGGCGACCTGGTGTACACGGCGTTCTCCGGCTCGCACCAGGACGCGATCAAGAAGGGATTCGATCACCTCAAGCGGGACGCCGAGGCGGCCGGGGTGGAGGTGGACGACTTCAAGTGGCAGGTGCCGTACCTGCCGATCGACCCGAAGGACGTCGGCCGGACCTACGAGGCCGTCATCCGGGTCAACTCGCAGTCCGGCAAGGGTGGCGTCGCCTACATCATGAAGACCGAGCACGGCCTCGACCTGCCGCGCCGGCTGCAGATCGAGTTCTCCCGGGTGGTGCAGGAGCACACCGACACCGAGGGCGGCGAGGTCGACGCGAAGACCATGTGGGGCTACTTCGCGGAGGAGTACCTGGAGCGGACGACGCCGATCAAGCTGGTCCGCACGAGGTTCGAGACCCCGGAGGACGCCGAGGAGGAGCGGGTATATGACCGGATCTCGGCAACCGTGGTGTCGAACGGCGAGCTGGTCACCACCGCAGGTGCGGGCAACGGTCCGGTGGCGGCGTTCTGCGACGCGCTGAACTCGATCGGGCATGACGTGCGGGTGCTGGACTACGTCGAGCATGCGCTGTCGGCCGGGGGTGACGCCCGGGCAGCGGCCTACCTCGAATGCGCGATCGACGGGCAGGTCGTGTGGGGTGTGGGCATCGACTCCTCCATCACCACCGCCTCGCTCAAGGCCGTGGTGTCGGCAGTGAACCGCTCATCCGCGGTCGCGGCACGGGGTACCGACCTGTAGGGGCCGGATCCGGCCCGAGTCACCCGGCTCGGGCCGGCTCCTGCCGACCCGAGCCGCCGCCCGATGAGTTTGCCCGGAGTCAGCCCTGCCCGGCCCGCAGCGCCTGGCGCAGGCCCAGCCGACCGCCGGTGTGCACCACGCCGCGCTGGTACACCTTGCCGGCCAGCAGCGTGCACAGCACGATCGCGATCAGTGTCCCGGCGACACCGATCAGCATGTCCACGGTGCCGATCGCGTCGTAGGCGTACCGCACCGGGGCCGCAAACGGGGCGGAGAACGGGATGAACGTCATCAACCGGGCGACCGACCCGCTGGGGTCGTTCACCACCACGAACATCGTGGCGTAGAAGGGGATGAACAGCACCATCATCAACGGCCCGGTGACCTGCCCGATCTCCTCCTGCCGCGCGACCAGGGCGGCGGCCCCGCCCCAGATCACCGAGTAGAGCAAGAAACCCAGCACCAACCACACCGACGACCAGATCAGTACCCCGCCGATCGGCACCTCGACCCCGTCCAGGAGGCCAGTCGTGATGGCCGCGACCAGGGCCGAAACGACCAGCACGGCGACCTGGATGAACCCGACGATGCCGATGCCCAGCACCTTTCCGGCGAGCAACTGCCACGGTCGGACGGTGGCCAGCAGGATCTCCACGATGCGGCCCGCCTTCTCCTCCACCACCCCGGTGGCGATCTGGGTGCCGGTCGATACGATCAGGTAGAAGAGCAGGGCCAGCACCGCCAGCGCGACCACGAACGAGGGCGCGTCGAACTCGCGCTGGTTACCGACCTCGATCACGCTCACCTGCGCCTGTGCGACCCGTTGCTGGACCTGGGCCGGGTTGCCACCGAGCTCGCTGATCGCCTGATCGACGGTGGCCTGGCCGACCGCCCGCTGCACCTGCGCGTGCAGGCTCGCCGGGGCGTCCGGGCCAACGATGAGCTGCGGCTCGGCGCCGGTCCCGGCGATCGCCGCGACGACGTCGCCGGATTCGGTCAACGCCTGCGCCTGGGCGTCCGAGTCGACGATGCGCACCGTCAACGGCTGGCCGGCCGCCTGCGCCGACGCCAGCACGGCGTCGCCCAACCCGGCCGTGCCTGCGGTGACCGCGACCGGCTGCGCCTGCTCCTCCCGGTTGATCAGGATGCTGGCCACCACGATGGCGGCCACGATGACGACGACCATGGTGCCGACCGACCACAGGCTGCCCTTGGTGACCAGCCGGGTCTGCACCTCGCGGCGGGCGATCAGCCGCACCGTGCTCCACCCGGTCATGCCGCCACCGCCATCGCTTCGCGGACCGCGTCGTCGGCGGGCGAGCTGACGACATCCCGGAACAGCTCCGAGAGCGTCGGTTGCACCGGGGCGAACGACCGCAGGGCGCCCGACGCGACGGCGGCCCGCAGCAGGATCTGCTCATCGGCCTGCGCGGTGGGCAGTTCGACAACGACGCGATGCCGGTCCCGGGCGGTGATGACGGAGCCGGGCAGCTCGGCCACCCAACGATCGGCATGCGCGATGACATCCCGATCCGCCTCCACCGCGTACCGGGGACGATCGGTGCGACGCAGCTCCTCGATCGTGCCGACGGCGACCATCTGGCCGTCACGGACGATGCCGACCCGATCGCACAACCGCTCGACGAGTTCGAGCTGGTGCGAGGAGAAGATCACCGGCACGCCCTGCCCGGCCTTCTCCTGCAGGACCGAACTCATCACGTCGACCGCCATCGGGTCCAGTCCCGAGAACGGCTCGTCGAGCACCAGCAGATCCGGGTCGTGCACGAGCGCGCCGGCCAGCTGGACGCGCTGTTGATTGCCCAGCGACAGCGCCTGCACCTCGTCCTTGCGCCGGCCCTGGATGCCCAGACGCTCCGTCCAGCGCTGCATCGCCGCGACCGCGTCGCCCTTGCTCAACCCGTGCAGCTCGGCCAGATAGGCCAGCTGCGGTCCCATCTTCATCTTGGGATAGAGCCCCCGCTCCTCCGGCATGTAGCCGACCCGCTGCCGGGCCAGCAGATCCATCGGCCGGCCCTGCCAGCGCACCTCGCCCCGGTCGGCGGCGACCACACCGAGCATGATCCGCATCGCCGTCGTCTTGCCGGCGCCGTTGGACCCGACGAAGCCGAAGATCTCGCCGGGAGCGACCGAGAAACTCAGGTCGGACAGCGCCCGGACGGTACCGAACGACTTGGTCAGTCCGACGATGTCCAGCCCCCCAGGGTCCCTGGGACCCGCCGGGTCGTGCCCGTTCACTGCGCGATGCATGCCGTTCTCCCTTCACGGTGACCCGCACCCGTCGACTCGCCCGCCGGCAGCGGTCGAAGGGCGGTCGATGAGGGCCGATCGTCAGTGGTGGTGGTGCAGCGGTCGTTCATGGCGGTCGTTCACGGTCTGGTTGGTGATCCGTTCGTTCGGGGACGGTCTCTCAGTGGCGCGGGCTCCTGGTCAATCGCACCAGCAGGATGGCTGCCCAGCCGACCAGGACGCCGGCGCCGAGACCGATCGCGACCGCCGGAGCCAGGAAGCCCAGCACGTCGCCACCTTCCTCGCGACTGGCCGCCATGCCCAGCCACAGCAGAGCCCCGGCCAGTGCGGCGACCAGCCAGCCGACGACGTACCAGCGCCAGGACCTCGGCGCCGCGCTCTGCGGAGCAAAGGTCCGGGCGTAGGCCCGCGGGCTGCCGAACGACTCCTCGGCCGATCCTCCGGTGTCCCGCAGGTGCGCCTCGACGGTCGCCACCGCGTCCCGGATCTGAACCTCGTCCAATCCCCGAACGCGCAAGCGGCGCCCGAGTTCTGCGGTGTACCGCTCGGTACTCATGACCATCAGTTGCCACCCTTCCTGGTGAGAAGTTCGCTCATCGAGTGGGCGAAGAGCGTCCAAGACTCGCGACGCCGAGCAACCACCGCCCGACCCTGATCGGTGAGTTCGTAATACCGACGGGCGGGTCCGGGCCCCTCGGCCTGCCAGCGGCTGGCCACCAGCCCCGAACTGTCCAGGGAACGCAGGATCGGATAGAGAGTGCCCCCGGCCAGTGTGCCCCAACCGAGCTGTTCCAGCCTCTGCGCAATGCGGTAGCCATACAGCGGTTCGCTGCTGATGGCGCCCAGGATCGCGGTCGGCAACAGTCCGCGTTGCCATTCCGCCGGCCACGGTTCTCCCGTCATGCACTCAACCTACCGCCGACCTAGGTAGAAACGCAACCTACGTATGACGTACGAACCGGTCGATCCGGGCACATTCGGTGAGATACCTCGCCGATATCGCTCACAGCCTGTACACAAGCCGAGCCGCTGGGTACGTTCGAAGGAACGGCCGATCGACCTCCGAGCGACAGTGGCCGCGGGGAGCCCTTTTTCGGTCCGTCTGGCGAGATTGTGCCCAATGCAAAGCATATCGCAAAAGGCTTGGACAGCAAGGCTTTTGCGGCACGAAGGATGAATTCGTCGAACGCGCCGGGAGGAATGATGACGGCCGAGGTGGACGTCTCCACTCGCCAGTCCGAAACCGGGGTCGAGGAGCGTTCGCCGCTCCGCGCGCGCCAGGACCTGCTCTTCGCCCAGGTCCCCGACGGCGCGCTCGTGCGCTGGGGCGACAGTGGCTACCTGCTCAAGGGGCGAACGGCCTACCGTTGGTTGGCCAGCATCCTGCCGCGGCTCGACGGGCGGCACACGATCGACGATCTGGTGGCCGGGCTTGACCCGGCGCGGGCGGCCAGTGTCCGGCAGATCGTCCGATCCCTGGCGGAACGCGGTGTGGTGCAAGCGGGATCACCGGTCCAGCGGGCCTCCGCCGATCCGCTCGATCAGCAGTTGGCGTACGTGGCGCATTTCGTCCCGGATGCCGCGGCGGGTCTGGAGCGGGTCCGGACCGCCCGGCTGGCCGTCGTCGGGGACGGCCCCGTCGCCGCCTCGTGCGTCGCGTCCTTGCTGGCCAACGGGTTCGACCGGGTGGCCTGCGCGCAGGCGGTCCGCCACGCGCCGCCGGTGCGCGACGAGCTGGACCGGATGCGGGGCACCTCACGTGCTCCGCACCTCGACGGCGGTACGGATTCCTGGGATGTCGATATCCTGGATGTCGATGCGCCCGGTGTCGATGCCCCGGGTGTCGATGACGGTGGCGGCCGGACGATCGAGCTGGTGCTGGCGACCGATCCGTGGGCCAGTCCCGCTTCGGTGCTCGAGCTGACCGACAAGGCGCTCGCTACAGGCTGTTCCGTCTTGCCGATCACCGCATGCGGCCCGGCGGTCCTGCTCGGGCCGCTGGTCAGCCCGGTGGACGGCCCCGAACCGGGCGACGGGTGGGAACGTTTCCTGGCCGGCGCATCCGCGACGGACAGCAGCGAATTCTGGCGCAGATGGGCGCGGCGGGAACGAGTTTCGGACCCCGCCGGCAGCGAGCTATCGCTCAGCCTGCTCGGCAACCTTATCGCCTTCGAGGCGTTCAAGTACATCTCCGGTGTGGGCGCCGAGACACAAGGCAAGGTAATCGTTTTCGATCTGGATACGACGGTGGGCGGGTCCGAGGCGGTCCTCCCGCTGCCCCGGCGACTGATCGCACGACCGATCACTGTCGGTGATCAACCGGAGCCGGGACCGGGCCCGGTCGACGGCCGGCCCGCTCCCGCGGTGGCCCGGTCGACCACGGAGCGCACCGGCGACGGGTCCTGGAAGCAGCGCCTGGAGACCGGCTGGGAGTCGCTCGTCGGGCGGCACACCGGGGTCATCCGCGACTACGACGACCTCACGATCACCCAGTCGCCGCTGAAGATCGGCCGGGTGTTGCTCGCCGTCCCCGGCCGGGCCGGCGTCCGATCGGTCTCCGGCTGGAGCACCGGCACGATCGGCGACGCCCGCGACCACGCCGCGTACCGGGCGATGAGCCGGTACGCGGTGTCCGTGGCCCGGCGCATCAGCGGGCCGACGGTGCCGGCCTGGGATCTGGTCACCGGTCAACCGGTCGAGATCGACCGCGCGGTCGTCCTCGACGGCTCGGGCGCGGTGGGGATCGGCACTGCCGCGGCGCGGTCGTCGGCGCGGGCCGCCGAACGTGCCCTGCAGGCGGCCCTGTCCGGTCGGGTGCTGGCCGACCTGGCGGACCGCACCGGTCCCCCGCCGACCCCGCTGGACCTGGGGTCCGGCGGCGACGACGCCGAGCTCGACTTCCTGCTCGAGGTGGCCGGCACGATGCGGATCCGGCTCACGGCCTTCGCCCGGGCCCATCCTGGTGACGCCGTCACCGTGGTGGTGATCGGTGCGCGGACGGCCAGCCCCGATCGCCCGCTCGATCTGGTCGCCGCCGCAACCGCCGCCGACCGGCAGGTCGCCCTGCGGACCGGCCTGACGCAGGTCATCGCGCAGGCCCAGGCCGTCGACCAGGGACTGGCCGACCTGACCGACGGGGACGACCCCGAGCCGGTCCCGGGCGAGGCACTCGGCTGGCTGGATCCGGGCCCGCCGAGCCTCCAGGGCGCCCCTGGCACCACCGCCGAGCCGGGGTTCCGCGGCGTGCGGGTCGACCTGACCCCGGACGACCTGGCCACATGCACCGGAGTCACGGTGAGCCGGGTGGTACTGCTGCCCTGCTGAACCGGCTTGGTGCAGTTTCCGGGCCGGCCGGGGCAACGACGAGTGCGAGACGCGCCCGCCCAGTTCGGGAGGGGCCGGATCCGACACGGAGAGGAGGTGACGCGATGAAACAGGCGGAACTCGACGCTCTGGAGGCCGAGACCTTCGAGATCGAAGAGATGCCCGAGCTGGACTACGGACTGGCCGGGATCTGCAGCTGCAGCACCAGCACCAGTTCCACGACGAGTTGCAGCACGAGCACCAGCAGCACCTGCGGTTGCAGCAGCTGTAGTTGCAGCAGCACCAGTGGCTGACCACCCGGACGTCCACCAGAGAAGGGAAGAACCATGGTGCTCGCCCACGAGGTCGAGACACTGGAGGCCGAGACCTTCGAGGTCTCCGAGATCGAGATCCTCGATGACACCGCACTTGCGGCCGCGAGCTGTACCTCGTGCAGCTCATGTTCCTGTTCCAGCACCACGACGTGCAGCAGCAGCACCAGCAGCTGTTGCGGCTGCTCGTCGTGCAGCACGACGAGCACGAGCTCCTGAGGAGTCGGACATGCACCGCGAAGCCGAACCACCCAACGCCCTGATGAATCTCGAGGAGATGCAGGCCGAAACGTTCGAGATCGAAGACATCTCGGATCCCGACCTGCTGCTCGTGCCGTCGTCGTGCACGAGCTGCGCCAGCACCAGTTGTTGCAGCACCACCAGTTGCGCGCTCTGCAGCTGCATGAACCCCTGGAACTGACAGCCGGACGGCGGGAGAGGCAGGTCGACGTGACGTCCCCGGGACTGACCCAGACACGTGAGCCGACGGTCGTCGGCGGGCGGGTGCAGCCTGCCCCTCTTGCCGCCTTCCCGCCGGCCCTGCGCGACGTCCTCGGGGACGGTTCGGAGCTGCGGGTCCTGCTGTCCGAGCACCGGCTCCGGCTGCCGGAGGAGGTCCGTCTCGGGCGCTTCGATGCCATCGCTGACGCCCAAAAGGACGCCGCCGACGTATTTCCGCTGTACCTGAGCCTGACCGCGTTGCTGGTCGCGCCACCCCCCGGTGCCGCGCCGCCCGGCGCACCCCGCCCGTGCGCCCGGTGCCTGGCGCTGCGCTGGCAGAAGCTGCGGTCGCTGCACGAACGCAACGTTCTCGAGCGCGACTCGCACTTCGAGGCGGTCGGTGACAACCCGCTGCACACGACGCCGATGGTCCGCCGCGCCGCCCAGGCCTTGGTCGCCGCCCAGCTGGCGGTCCCGCCGCCACCGCGATCCGGCGTCGGCGATCTGCCCTTCGTCGTGGCCATGGCCCTGGACACCGGCCTGATTCAACGCTTCCCGCTGGTGCCGGACCCGCAGTGCGCCTGCGCCGACCGCCCGGTGGATTCGCCGGATCTCGCGCGGGTGACGCCGCAATCGCAGCGCAAACTCGACGACGGCTCGCTGCGCTGCCGCACGCTCGACTCCTACACACTGCCGTTCGAGGCGTTCGCGAATCCGGTCTGCGGAGTGATCGGGGACGGCCTCGTCCCGGACACGCTCTCCACCACCACCGCGCCGGTCACCGGCTACATGCTCATGCGCGGCTCGTGGCTGCTGCACGACTTCTACTGGAGCGGGCACGGCGACGCGTTCGAGGACAGCGGCGCGATGGCGGTGCTGGAGGGCCTGGAGCGGTATGCGGGCCTCAAACGGCGCCGCCAGGTCGGCCTGACCCGGGCGGCCCGCGCCGACCTCGATCCGGCCACCGCGATCGACCCCCGCCTGTGCGGCGTCTACCCGGATTCGTTCTACCGCGACAACCCTTTCTTCGTACCGTATTCCGACGACCTGGAGATGAACTGGGTGTGGGGGTACTCGCTCCGGGACCGGGCTCCGCGGCAGATTCCCGAGCGGCTCGTCTACTACCTGGACGACGACCGCGCCAGCAACTTCGTCCAGGAATGCTCCAACGGCTGCGCGACCGGCGCGAATCTGGAGGAAAGCATCCTGTTCGGCCTGTTGGAGCTGATCGAGCGGGACGCATTCCTGATCGGATGGTACGGAAAGGTCCCATTGCGCGAGATCGACGCTGCGACGGTACCCAGCCGTTCGGTGCAGCACATGCTGGCCCGCATGCGCAACACCGGCTTCGACGTGCGCCTGTTCGACAACCGCATCGATATCGACGTGCCGGTGGTCACTGCGGTCGCGATCAACCGGAATCCGGAGGCGCTGGGCCAGGTCACCCTGGCGGCCGGCGCCGCGCTCGACCCGGTCGCCGCGGTCAACGCAGCACTGTGTGAAATCGCTTCCTATGCACCATCTTTCACCGAGAGGGTGACGGTCGTGGCCGATCAGCTCCGCCCGATGGTGCACGACTATCACCTGGTTCGGGAACTTCCGCACCACGCCCTGCTGTTCGGCCTGCCGGAGATGCGCGGGCACCTGGATTTCCTGCTCGGCGACCGTCGGGCCGAGCCGATGGACGTCGTATTCGACGGCTGGGACGATCGTCGACCGCGGACGACGGATCTGCTCGACGACCTGGAGTACTGCACCGGCCAGGTCTTCGACGCGGGCCATGACGTGCTGGTGGTGGAGCAGACGAGCCCGGAGCAGCAGATCGTCGGCGTCCGCACCAGTTGCGTGATCGCGCCGGGGCTGATCCCGATCGACTTCGGCTGGGACAAGCAGCGGGCGCCGCACATGGCGCGGCTGAGCGACGCCCTGATCCGCGCCGGCCTGCGCACCACACCCCTGACCCCGGACCGGATGCACCTGGTACCCCATCCGTTCCCATAACCCGCACCTTTCGAGTGAGTGATGGGAGCCGCAGATGAGCCCGCAGACCAGCACGGCCACGCAGCAATACGCCCACGACATCCTCCGGCGGAGCCGAGAGCCGATGGAGCCGCGCGACTACGAGGTCGACTGGAATGACGCACCGCTGCGCCACAAGGTCTTCCAGGGCGTCCGACGCGTCCCGCTGCCGGAAGGGTCCGGTACCAGCCGGGTCTGGGACGAGCTGGAGCGATGTCTGCGCGGCTCCTACGCGCCGCTCACCCGGCGGACCCGGATCACCCCGAACGCGGGCGTGGAGCACATGCAGACGATCGGCGGCGCCATCTACGGCCGGGGCAGCGCGTCCGGCGGCGGGATGTACCCGGTCGAGCTCTACCTGGTGGTGGGCGCGCGGACCGGCATCCCGGCCGGTATCTACCACTACAGCAGCGCCCATCACATGCTGGACGTACTGCTGCCCGGCGACTTCCGGGATCGGGTGCGGCAGAGCCTGCGCCCGCCCGTTGGCGGCCGGCGGCCGGAGTTGCCGGAGTTGTACGTCCTGGCCGCGGTGAACTTCTGGAAGAACTCCTTCAAGTACAACTCGTTCTGCTACCACGTGGTCACCACCGACATCGGCACCCTGTTCGGCGCCTGGCGTGCGGTGAGCGAGGAGCCGGTCGAGTGCCGGTTGTGGTTCGACGAGCGGGATCTGGACGAACTGCTCGGTCTTGACCCCGACGAGGAGAGCGTCTTCGCCGTCGTCCCGTTCGGGGCGGGCACTGCGGGCGGGGCCGGCCCCGCCGCGCCGGCGGATCCCGGCGGCGACCGGACCGCGCCGGAACCTGCCCGACCCCACGCTCGGGTGCGGGTCCCGTGGGTCCAGCGGTCGCGGCGCACCCAGACCTTCCCGGCGAACCGCGCCGTGCAGCGCGACATGCTCGACGACGACGCCTCGACCCCGGATCGGACGCCCGGCCTGGTCGAGCCGTCCGGCTTCCCGGGCGCGGCCACCCTTCCCGACGCCCGCCCGCTCGACCGACGTCGGCTCACGGCCGCGACGCGCGCCCGGCACTCCAGCTTCGGCCTGTTCACCGGGGCCGGCGGCATCTCGACCCAGCAGCTGGCCGACGCGCTGGCCTTCGCCGGCGCGGAACGGCTGATCCCACTGGCCGGCGACACCCCGGCCGCGACCGACATGTTGCGCCTGTCGGTGTTCGCCAATCACGTCCGCGGGCTACCGGCGGGCGCCTACCACGTCGCCCCGGGGACGCCCTGGACGCTGCACGAGGTGCCCGGCCCCCCGATCCACCCGTTCCTGCAGTACACCTACTACCTCACCAACTACAACCTGGAGCAGGCGGCGGCGGTGGTCGCCATCAGCGGCCGTCCCGAGACGGTGATCGAGCAGCTCGGTCCGCGCGGCTACCGCCTGCTGAACGCCGAGGTGGGTGCGATGGCGCAGCGTCTGTACCTGGCCGGCTCCGCCGCCGGCCTGGGGTGCGGCGCGGTCTTCGGGTTCGACAACGTCGCGATCCGGGAGCGGCTGGGCCTGGCCGGCACCGACGAGTGGCCGCTGCTGCTGGTGATGATCGGACCTGAACGGCCCGGCCCGGCGCAGTTCCGGTACGTGCTGCCCACCGGTGCGGCCCTGGCGACGGAAGGCGGCGACCGCTGATGGCCGGCCACCCGATCCCGGCCAGCCCGTCCGGCGCGCGGGCGCTGTTCGTCCTCCGGCGTGGCGGCCTGCCGTTCGACCTGATCGACGAGCTGCGGACCACCGACCTGGCCGACTGGCATGAGCAGGGTCGGACCCTGGCCGCGGCGACCGCGACCGTCCGGTCACAGCTGGACGAGTACCTGGCCGGCCGGGTCATTCCCGCCGCGCGGGACGAGGCGCGGCGGCACGCGATCAACTTGCGCCGCGCGATCCGGGCCGGCCGACTGCCCGCCACCGCGACCGGCCCCGCCGCCGAGATCGTCGCCCGCCACCCGGATCTCGGGGCCGCCCTGCACTGGCTCGCGGACGGCGTCGCCCGGCAACGCGACCACGACGACCTCGGCGAGACGATCCTGGCCAAGGAATCCGGCCGGATCCGCGGCGCCCTCTCCGCCGCGGCCGGCCACCCCGAGCTGCGCCGCGGCATCCTGCTGCAGTCGGCCGACCTCGACTCGTTCCTCGACGGGTACGACCAGACCGTGCCGGCCGGCAAGCGGGCGCGGCGGCTGGACCGGTCGCTGCTCACCTACCTCTACCGGTCCGCCGCCAAGACCAGCCCGTTCAGCACGCTCGGGGTGGTGGGGGTGGGAGTGCTCGCGACCCCCGAGGCCGGCGCGCCCGAGACCGGCGCCACCGCGATGACATTGCGCAGCGGACCAGGCACGGTCGCCGGCGGACGCCTCAACCTCGGGGTCATCGGACGCGTCATCGACCTGATCAACCAGTCGGACCAGCTGCTGCGGGACGTCCCGCTGGTCCTCAACTCCAGCGTCCGTTCCGTACAGTCCCGGATGCGCTACATCCGCCGGTTGCGCCGAGCTGCCCGCTCGGACGCCCCGGTGGACATGGGCCAGGTCTCCGAGTCGGTCTTCTACCTGGGGGACGAGCACGTCGCGGCCGAGGTGGTGTCGGCGTTCGCCGATGGTCGCCGGCTGACCTCGGGACAGGCGGCCGCGATCCTGGCCGACCAGCTCGCCGGACGGGCATCGGCGGAACTGATCGTCGAGTACCTGCACGCCCTCACCCGGGTGGGCTTCCTGGTGGCGCCGTTGCTGTCGATCGACATCAACAGCGCCACCCCCGTCGCCGACTTCGCGGACCGGCTCGGCCGCCTGACGGCCGGGTGGGCGCGGCAGACGGCACGACTGCTGGTCGACCTCGACGGGCTGGCGGACCGGTACGTCGCCGCGGACCTGCCGGGCCGGCGCGACATCGACAAGACCATGCGCGAACGGCTTGCCGGGATCGAGGATCTCCTGGGTGGGTCACACCGGCTGCGATCTCTGGAGACCATCGTCTTCGAGGACGTCGCCGACCCCGGGATCAGCGCGCAGGTCGACACGCGTTGGTGGCGGCGGGAAGTCCTGCCGGTGCTGGAGGACTACGGGCAGCTGCTGGGCCTGTACGACCCGTCCGGTCCGATGCGGCTGGCGATGGCCGCCTATTTCAAGGCGCGGCACGGCCTCGATGGCGTCGAGTCCGACGCGATCACGTTCCTGCACGAATTCGGTCAGGACTGCTTCGACCAGCTGCAGCAGGCCATGCTCGGGCACCAGGACTTCGCCGCGGACAACACGTTTCGCCCGCTGCCCAACTGGTTCCGGCTGCCCCAGATCGACCGTATCGGGCAGGCCAAGGTCCGGATCCGCGAGCACCTGCAGGGACTTGTCGACGCCGGCGGTGCGGGCGCCGGTCCGATCGACCTGGGTGCCGACTGGCTGCGCCGCGAGGCCGACCGCGTCCGCGAGATCGGTCTGTCCGACGCCGACCCGCGCAGCTTCTTCGTCCAGATCGCCCGGGCGGCACCGCCGCTGGCGGTGCTGAACAAGTCGTACTGCGGGATGGGGCTGCACTTCTCGCGGTTCGCCCGGCTGCTGGATCAGGCCGGCGACGTCGACGTCACCGGGTACGTCCGTGAACGCAACCGGTCCGCCGGCGACGCGGTGGTCTACGCCGAGCTGCGCGGTGGCATGGACACCACCAATCTGAACCTGCATCCACGGCTGACCGACTTCGAACTGGTGGCGCCGGGCGAGCGCAGCTTCCGCCCCGCAGCCGAGCAGATCGCCCTCGAGTCGCTCCAGATCCGTTGCCGGGCAGATGGTTCGGGTCTGTTCCTGTGGTCGCCGGAGCTCGCGGTGCGGGTCGTTCCGGCGTACCTGGGGTTCCTGCTGCCGTTCGCGCTGCCCACGATGCAGCAGACGTTGCTGCTGTTCTCGGCGACGAACATGGCCATGCCCGACCTGTGGCGGGGGGTCGACATGGGCGGCGACCACCACCGGCCGCGGCTGCAGATCGGATCGGTGGTCCTGCGCCGCCGATCCTGGTTCACCGACCCGACCGGCCTCCCCGACGCCACGCCCGGCCGTTCGGGGTCAGCCAGATATCGCGGCTGGCGGATCTGGCAGGCCGGGCAGGGCCTGCCCGATCAGGTCTTCCTGCAGCCTCGACCAGGTGGACCGGCCGGCTCCGGGCCGGCGGGCGAGACCGACGGCCAGGTGCGGGCGACGACGGCAGCCAAGCCGCAGTTCGTCGACTTCACCAGCGAGCCGTCCGTCCGGCTGCTGGACCACCAGGTGCGCCGGCGGGCGGGCGAGATCGAATTCGTCGAGATGCTGCCGGACCGGGACCAGCTCTGGGCCGACGAGCGTACGGGCCGGCGCTACGTGACGGAACTGACGATCGACATCAACGCCCCCGGCGACGGGGCGCCGCACGGACACGGAGGATCCCGATGACGTCCACCACGCTGGATCCGGTGCGCGGGGCCCCCGGTTCGCCCCCGCCGCGGTCGGAGTGGACCGCGATGCACCTGCACTACACCTCGAACCCGAATCCGCTGCTGGCCGGATGTGTCGGCCCGCTGGTGGCCGACCTGCTCGCCGAACGGCTGATAGAACGCTATTTCTTCATCCGGTACTGGCTCGAAGGTCCGCACGTGCGTCTGCGCCTGTTCCCCGCCCCCGGGGTTGACGCAGAGACGCTGGTCGCCCGGACCCGCGAGCGCTGCGCCGCCTTCTTCGCGAACCGGCCGGCGGTGTACGAGGTCGACCCGGAGCAGGTCGCCGAGATGTACCGCAGCATGTTCCTGAGCGAGTACCCGCAGGAGGAATGGGACGCCCGCTATGGCCCGGCCGGCCGGATGCCGGTGCAGCCGAACAACAGCGTGCAGCGCGCGGTCTACGAGCCGGAGTACGCGCGCTACGGCGGTCCCGAGGGTCTGCGAATCAGCGAGTGGCACTTCGAAGAATCGTCCCGCCAGACGATCAGCCTGGTGTCCCGGACGAACATGCACCTGCGCACGGTCACCTTCGGGTTGTCCACCCAGATGATGGTCGTGATGGCCGCGGCCTTCCTGCCCGATCGCGCGCGACTGCTCGAGTTCCTGCGTGGCTACGAGGAGTACTGGGCCCGGCTGTACGTGAGTTCCGACGTCGACTGGTCGGCCCGCTACGACCAGGCGATAGACTCCATCGACCCGCGGGTGCCGGCCCGTCTCCGCGGCGTCCACCGGTTTGCCCTCGGCGAGCAGCAGAGCACCGTCGGCTTCATCGACCAGTGGCGCTCCCACTGCCGGGAGCTGCGCGACCGGATCGTCCGGGCCACGCTCGCCGGGCGGATCACCTTCGGCGTCGATCCGCAGGGCGACCCGATCGTCGTCACCGATCCCCTCCAGACATTGCGGGTCTTCCTCGGCAGCTACCTGCACATGCACAACAACCGGATGGGCGTCACGCCGAACGACGAGTCCTATCTCGCCCATGTCCTGCACCGATCGCTGTCCGCCGATGGCGTCGCCTGAGACCGCCCGTGATCCGGGTCTGCGGCTCCCGGTCCGGCACCCGGATGTGGCGCTCGGGCCCGTCTGTGTGAGCGGTTGGCGGCGGCAACACCTGGTCGGACTGCCCGGCGGGGACCGCGTACTGCTGCTGGGCGATCTGGAGTACGGGGTGCTGCGCAGGCTCGACGGGACGTCGACCGTCGAGCAGATCTGCACCGATGCCGGCGGACCGGTCGGACCGATGCCGCCCGCGCGGCTCGGCCGGCTGCTCGCGGTCTTCGCCCGCCGGGGGCTGCTCTCGATCCCGGACCAGCCGGGCGGTGCGGGGCACCCGGCCGGGCCCGACGGAACCACCGATGCCGATCGCCCCGTCCCGTCCCCGTCCTCCCCGTCCCGCCCGTCCCCGGCCCGCCCGTCCCCGTCCCGGCTGCACCGCCGCTGGGAGACGACCAGGGTCGATCGGTGGCTGCGCCCTCTCGTGCCCGGTGCCCGCCGGCTGGCCTCGGGGGCCGGGGCGGCGATCTGCGGGCTGATGGTGGTCCTGGCGCTGATCCAGTTCGTCCATCAGGCGCCCATCGTCCTCCCCCAGGCACGGGCTGCGATGAGCTCCTGGGTGTCGGCGCCGGTCGTGGTCGCCGCGCTCCTGGCGTCGCTGGCCATCCACGAGATGGGTCATGCGCTCGGGTGCCTGGCGTTCGGCGGGCGGGTCAGGGCGATCGGCGTGCTCTGGCGTTTTCCGCTGGTTACCGCCTACGCCGATGTTCCCGGCTACCAGCTGCTGCCCCATCGGCGGCAGCGCATCGCCGTCTGCTTCGCCGGGGTGTGGACCAGCCTGCTGCTGCTGGTGCCGGTCGCCGTGGCGTGGTGGCTGGTGCCCGGACCGGCGGTGGCGATCGAGGTGCTCGCGGCCGTCCAGGTCGGCCTGATCGGATCGAGCGCGTTCAACCTGGTCCCGCTGTTCGGCTCGGACGGGTACCGGATGCTCGCCCAATGGCTGTCCATCCGCAACCTCGGCCTGACCAGCACCGAGGTGCTGGTCAAGGCGCTCCGCCCGAACGGCCGCGCGGAGCTGCGGGCCGCCGGGTCGCCGCGGCTGCTGGCGATCTACCTTGGCTACGCGGTCTTCTGCGCCCTGTCCGTCCTGGCGACGGCGGCGCTGGTCACCGGCCTGGTCACCTGGGCCGCCGCTCGGTGGGCCGGCCCGTTGGCCGGCGCCGGGGCCGCGATGGTGACGATCCTGGTGATGATCGGCGGCGCACTGCTGGCCGCACGTCGCGGCGGCCGGTCCGTGGCCGCCGGGTGATCGGTGCGGTGGCGGCGCGAAGCGCGTCGTTGCCGCACCGTGCGCCTCCGTTCCCCGCCATCCGGCGTTCCGTTCAGTGGGCGTTTCGTTCAGTGGACGTTCGGTTCGGTGGGCGTTCGGTTCGGTGGGCGCCCCGTTCAGTGGGCGCCCCGTTCCCCGAGCCCCCGCCGGCGTGATACGCCTAGCCGGCAAGCCGGCCGCGAAGGGGGACGATGACGGATGCCGGGCGGTGACTCCAGTGAGGTGACCAGCCGTGAGGTGACGCTGCGCGACATCGCGCCTGCGGCGTTCGTACCACCGGCGGTCTTCGCCGTCGGGCAGGGCGCGATCGCCCCGGTGATCGTCATCTCCGCCACCGAGCTGGGCGCGAGCCCGGCCGCGGCCGCGCTGGTCGTGGCCAGCGCGGGCCTGGGCCAGATCGCCGCCGACATCCCGGCCGGGTCCCTCGTGCACCGATTCGGCGAGCGACCCACCATGATCGGTGCCGCCCTGCTGACGGTGCTCGCGTTGGTCGGCTGCATCTTCGCGCCGCACCTGGCGCTGTTCACCGCGGCGATCTTCGTCACCGGCATGTGCACGGCGGTGTGGCTGCTGGCCCGGCAGGCGTATGTCACCGAGGTCGTGCCCTACCGGCTACGCGCCACGGCCATGTCGACCTTGGGCGGCGTCTTCCGGATCGGGCTGTTCGTCGGGCCCTTCGTGGGGTCGGCGGCGGTGCATGCGGTCGGCCTCTGGGGCGCGTACGCCGTGCACATCATCGCTGCCCTGATCGCGGCCGCCATTCTGCTGTTCGTCGGCGACCTGAAGATCGAGCAGCACGCCGGCCCCGCCCCGGCAAAGCCACGCGCGTCCTTCGGGACGGTGCTGCGCGAACAGCGGTCGGTATTCGCCACCCTCGGTGTCGGGGTCATGACGGTGAGCGCGATCCGCGCGGTCCGACAGGTGGCGCTGCCGCTGTGGGGTCAGGAACTCGGCCTGTCGGCGTCGGCGATCTCACTGATCTTCGGCATCTCCGGGGCCGTCGACATGCTGCTGTTCTACCCGGCCGGCAAGATCATGGACCGGTTCGGCCGGATGTGGGTGGCGATCCCGTCGGTCAGCATCCTGGGTCTGTCCCTGATCTTGCTGCCGCTGGCGTCGAACGCCGCGTGGCTGATGGTGATCGGCCTCATCATGGGCGTCGGGAACGGGCTGAGCTCGGGCCTGGTGATGACCCTGGGCGCCGATCTGGCGCCGCCGGGACAGCGACCGGTGTTCCTGGGCATCTGGCGGGTGTTCTCCGACGGAGGCAACGCCGCCGGTCCGTTCGTCATCTCCGGCGTGACCGCTGTGGCCACGCTCGGTGCCGGCATCATCGCAATGGGCGTCGTCGGGCTGTTGGGCGCAGGGTGGCTGGGCTACTGGATCCCGCGGCGGGTGCCCCCGCCGAGGCCGCAGGAGAAGGTCATCGCCGACGGTCGGGGGTCATGAACCCACTCGCCCGTCCCTGACGACCGGCGAGCTCGGCTCCCCCGCCGCGAGCACCCGATCGACCGGCTTGGCCGATCCGGCCTGGGCCCGACGCATCGACGGCAGGAACGCCAGCGCAACCAGTAGCGCACCCAGCGCCGATCCCGAGGTCACCCAGTAGGCGGTGCGGGCGCCGAACACGTCGATGACGAGTCCGGCAACCGGCGACGCCACCGCGATACCGACCGCCACCCCGGACGTCACCCAGGCCATCGACTCGGTCAGCCGGCCACCGGGCACGACCCGCTCGACGAACGACATCCCCGAGATCAGCACCGGTGAGCAGGCCAGCCCGGCGATGAACAGGCCGGCCGCGATCTGCCACACCTGCGGCAGAAACGGCAGGGGGGCGGTCACCACGGCCAGCACAGCGGTGGCGATCATGAGCTGGCGCAGCAGCGATGCCCTCAGCGGCAGCGCCCCGAAAACGAGCCCGGCCAGCAGGGACCCGACCGCGTAGAGGGCCAGCACCAGCCCGGCCGCCTCGGGCACGCCGGCAGCCTTGGTGAAGGCGACGGTCGTGACCTCGAACGAGCCGAACAGGCCACCCATCATCAGGAACACCGCGGCGACCGCGGCCACGCCGGGCAGCAGGATCGCCGGCCGGCCCCTGGCCGCGGCATGCCGCCCGGTCGGCGTCGGCTCCGTGGAGCGTTGGGCCAGCAGCAGGACGGATCCGGCCACCAGCATCACGGTGGCCAGCAGCAATCCGGCGCTCGGATTGACCTGCAGCGCAACGACGGTGGCCAGCGGCGGGCCGATGATGAAGACCGCCTCGTCGATCAGCGACTCCCAGGCAAATGCCGTCCGTAACAGCGGGTCTCCGTGCAGCTGTGCGGACCAACGGGCCCGCACCAGCGGACCGATGATCGGCTGCGACGCGCCGGCCACAAGCGCCAACAGGTAGATCGGCCAGGTCAACGGCGTCCACACGGCGATGGCGATCATTGCCAGCAGCGTCGGCACGTGCACCAGCAGCTGGATCGGCACGACCCTGGACTGACCGAACGAATCGATCAACCGGCTGACTTGAGGGCCGATCAGTGCGTTGGACAGCGCGTAGATCGCGGACACCGCGCCGGCGACGGCGAAAGAGCCACGTTCGGCGGACAGCAGCAGCACGGCCCCCAGGCCGGCCATCGACATCTGCATCCGGGCGAGGAACCCGGCTGCGGAGAATCGAGCGGCTCCCGGACGCCGCAACACCCGCACGTACGAGCCGAACACGAGAGCTACCCCATACCTTGCGCTGGCGGCCGGCAACCAGCGTTGTTTCTATACCGACCGGCCGGTACAGCCTACGTCCATGGGCGCCACGTCGAGAAGGCGAACGGAGCCCGCCGACCACTCCGCAACCAGCCGGTTCGCCAACTCCGTGTCACCGCCCCGTTGCGCGTCGGCGCTGCGCCTGCGGCGGTGACTGTGGCGGCGCACGATACGTCGCCCGCATCCGATTCGCAGCTACTTGTTGTTAGGCTTACCTAATGGACTCGCGGGCCCGGTGGACCGGTCACTCCGCCTCGGATGACCAGTGACGATTCAGGCCCAACGGGACCCCGCCCGAGTCGGTGCGGGCGGCAAGGCGACGGTTGTGGTCGTCGGCGTGCTCCTGCTCGCCGGCCTGGTCGTCGCCAGCATCTTCATCGGGTCGGGTGACATCCCCGCATCCGCGGTGTGGGCGGCCCTGTGGCACGACTCGGGCAGCTCGACCGACCTGATCGTGCGCGACTTCCGCGTCCCCCGCACGTTGCTGGCCATCGTGGTCGGGATCGCACTCGGGCTGGCCGGAGCGATCATCCAGCCGCTCACCCGCAACCCGCTGGCCGACCCGGGCATCCTCGGCGTGAACGCCGGCGCCTACGCCGCGGTGGTGTTCGCGGCGGCCTTTCTCGGGTCGGCGGTGAACACCGCCCTTGTCGGGTTCGCGATGGTCGGCGCCCTGCTGGCCGCGTTGATCGTCTACGGCGTGGGCAACACCGGCCTGGCCGGCGGCACCCCGACGAAGCTGGTGCTCACCGGCGTGGCACTGAACGCGGTGCTCACCGGCATCAGCTTCGCGATCACCCTCACCCTGCCCCAGGTCTTCGACCGGGTGCGGTTCTGGAGCGCCGGCTCCCTGCAGGGCAGGCAGTTCGACACGCTCTGGGCGGTCCTGCCGTTCATCGTCATCGGCGCCGCGATCGCCCTGCTGATGCCAAGAGCGCTCAACGCCCTGTCGCTCGGCGACGACCTCGCGATCGCGCTCGGCTCGCGGCCGGCGGTCACCAAGACCGCCGGTGTTGTGGCGGTCACCCTGCTGTGCGGCGCGGCCACCGCGGCCGCCGGCCCGATCGCGTTCGTCGGGCTGATGGTCCCGCACGCCCTGCGCAGCATCGTCGGGCCCGATCAGCGGTGGATCATGCCGCTCGCCCTGCTCGCCGCACCCATCCTGATGCTCGGTGCGGACATCCTCGGGCGCGTGGTGGTGTCCTCCGAGCTGCCGGTGGGTGTCGTCACCGCCTTCCTGGGCGCCCCGGTGCTCATCGCCTTGACCCGACGCAAGGGAGCGCGTGGGCTGTGAGCGGCGTCCAGACCCGCACCGCCCTGCCGCCGCTGCGCTGGCCGCATGGCCTGCGCCCGGTGCGCATCGGCCCGTTCAGCCTCCGGATGGAGATCAGGGCGACCCTGCTGACCATCGCCTTCCTGCTGGCGGCCGTCGCCGTCGGGATATGGTCGCTGACCGTCGGCAGTGCGGGAATCGGCCTGTCCGAAGTGATCTCCGCCTTCCAGGGGTCGGCGAACGCCGGCACCAGCCGCATCGTCCTGGAATGGCGACTGCCGCGCGTGGTCTTCGCGCTGCTGGCCGGCGCCGCCCTGGCCGTCGGCGGCGCGGTATTCCAGTCGATCACCCGCAACCCGCTGGGCAGCCCCGACATCATCGGATTCAGTTCCGGGGCCTATACCGGCGCGTTGCTGGTCGGGCTCGTCGCCACCGGCAGCGCAATCGGCACCTCGCTGGGCGCCCTGGCCGGCGGGTTGCTCACCGGGGTCGCCGTCTACGTCCTGGCGTTCAGGCGGGGGATCTCGGCGACCCGGATCATCGTCATCGGCGTCGGCATGAGCATGTTCCTGAGTGCGTTCAACACCTGGCTGTTGACCACGATGCGGCTCGAGCAGGCGATCTCCGCGGCGAGCTGGGGTGCCGGGTCGCTGGCCGACATCGGCTGGGTGCACACGATTCCGGTCGTCGTCGGGATGGTGCTGTGCCTGCCCGTCGTGCTGTGGTTCGCCGCGGACATGCGGATGCTGGAGATGGGCGACGACGCCGGGCGCGGCGTCGGTGTGCGCGCTGAGACCGTCCGGGTGATCATGCTGCTGATGGGCATCTTGCTCGTCGCGCTGGTCACCGCGTCGGCCGGGCCGATCGCCTTCGTCGCGCTGGCAGCTCCCCAGCTGGCCATGCGGCTGACCGGCACCCCCGGGGTCCGGATCATCCCGGCCGCCGTGTTCGGCGCCCTGCTGCTGGTCGCCAGCGACCTCATCGCACGCACCGTCATCGCGCCGGCCGCGTTGCCGGTCGGTGTGGTGACCCTGTGCCTGGGCGGGGCCTATCTCGTCTGGTTGCTCGCCACGTCCGGAAGGAGAGCCCGCCGATGACCCCGCGCGTCGACCCACCGCCCGTCGCCGGATCCCGGTTGCAGGCCCGTTCCTTGTCCACCGGCTACGGCGACCGCCGGATCATCACGGATCTGGACCTGAACGTGCCCGACGGCGGTTTCACGGTGATCATCGGCCCTAATGGCTGCGGCAAGTCGACGCTGCTGCGCTCGCTCGTCCGGCTGATCCGGCCGACCGGCGGCGCTGTGCTGCTCGACGGCGCGGACATCGCGCACACCAAGTCCAAGCAGCTCGCCCGGGAGATCGGACTGCTGCCGCAGACCTCGATCGCCCCCGAGGGGATCACCGTCATCGACCTGGTCAGCCGCGGCCGACACCCGCACCAGAGCGCACTCAAGCGCTGGAGCGAGCACGACGAGAGGGCCGTGCAGGAGGCGCTGGCGCGCACCGGGCTGACCGACCTGACCACCCGTGTGGTCGACGAGCTGTCGGGTGGGCAGCGGCAGCGGGTGTGGATCGCCATGGCGCTCGCACAGGACACGCCGCTGCTGCTGCTCGACGAACCGACCACCTACCTGGACATCTCACATCAGATCGAGGTGCTCGACCTGTGCACCAGCCTGCAGCGCGAGGGCCGCACCCTGGTCGCGGTGCTGCACGATCTGAACCAGGCGGCCCGCTACGCGACCCATCTACTCGTCCTGCGAGACGGGCAGGTCGTGGCCGGCGGCGCACCCGCCGAGGTGGTCACCGAGGATCTGGTCAGGCAGGTGTTCGGGGTCGGCGCACGCGTCATCCCGGACCCGGAGACCGACCGTCCGCTGATCGTTCCGCACGCCCCGGTGTTCCGGTGATCCGACCGGTCCACCGGGTTTTCCGCCCACCCTCCCCCGATTCGGAAGGATCCCGATGAAACTCGCCCGCCTGACGATCGCCGCGGCCACCGTGGCCGCGGCCGCGCTGGTGCTCGGCGCCTGCAGCAGTGGCAGCAGCGCCGGCTCCGGCTCCCAGACGAGCGCGGGTGGCTCGGCGGCCACCGCCGCCGCGACCACCAGCGGGGCCGGCAACGCGGCCGCCGGTTCCGGCCTGCCGGCGACCGTCGACACGATGTTCGGTCAGGTCGAGGTTCCGGCGCCCGCGGACGGCGATCTCACCGTCGTCGCGCTCGGCTGGTCGGACGCCGAGATCGCCCTCGCGCTCGGCGTCAAGCCCGTCGGCGTGTACGACTGGCAGAGCTTCGGCGAGGCGAACAAGGGCGTCGGCCCATGGGCGACCCCGCTGTTCGGGGACGTCCAGCCGACGATCCTGCAGAACGTCGGCGATGCCCTTGACTACGAGGCGATCTCGGTCCTGCAGCCCGATCTGATCCTGAATACCCGCTCGGCTGGCGACCAGACCCAGTACGACCGGCTGTCCAGCATCGCGCCGACCATCTCGCCGCCGGCCGGTACCGCCGCCTTCGGCACCGGATGGGACGTGCAGACCCAACTGGTCGCCGACGCCCTTGGCAAGTCCGCCGAGGGCGAGGACCTGGTGACCCAGGTCAAGGACAAGATCGCCGCGACCGCGCAGGCGAACCCGAGCTTCCAGGGCAAGACCGCGGTGGCCGCCACCAAGTTCGGTGACGGCTACGGCGCCTACATCACCGGCGACGCCCGGTGGGACCTGCTGCAGTCGCTGGGCTTCGTGCAGAACCCGCCGGTGTTGCAGCTGCCCGCCCAGGGCTTCTATGTGCCGGTGTCCGCCGAACAGATCAGCACGTTCGACGCCGATTTGGCGGTGATGTTCCCGATCGGGTACACGCTCGCCGAGCTGCAGGCCGACCCGCTGATCTCATCGCTGAAGGTCGTGCAGGAGGGCCGGACCGTGTTCCTGGCCGCGGACGATCAGCTGTCGCAGGCGTTCAGCGCGGCCAGCCCGCTGAGCATCCCGATCGCGGTGGACGGCATCGCCCCGCAGCTGGCCAAGATCACCGGCTGATCGATTCGGGGTGTCAGCAGGCCTGCAATTCCCATAGCCCATCGGCTGCCCGGCACATGTCCTGGAACGGGCCGCCCCGGTCGACCAGGTCCGCCGGTGCGCCCTGTTCCACGATGGCGCCGCGGTCGAGCACGACGACGTGGTCGGCGGCCATGGCCGCCGGCATCCGGTGGGTGATCAGCAGAACGGCCCGGTGGGTGAATGACCGGCGGAGCCGGACGACCAGGTCGCGTTCGGCCATCGGATCCAGCGGCGCGGACGGCTCGTCCAGGATCATCAACCGGCCGTCCCGGTAGAAGGTGCGCGCCAGCGCGATGCGCTGCCACTGGCCGCCGGACAGTTCTGCGCCGCCGTCCTGCTCCCGGCCCAGGTCGGTGTCCAAACCGTCCGGGTATCGCCGAAGCAGGCCGCCGGCACCCGCATCGACCAGCGCCGCGCGGATCCGTGCGTCGTCACCTGGTCGCCGCACGGCGCCGAAACCCACGTTGTCGCGCAGGGTTTCCTGATACCGGCCGGAATCCTGCAGCATCAGCGCGACGTCCGGCCGCCAACGGTCGACCGGGAGCTGCTCCCGGTCGACACCGTCCCACAGGACCTGCCCGGCGGTCGGGGTCAGCAGCCCGGCAAGCACGGCCGCCAGGGTCGACTTGCCCGAGCCGTTGGCCCCGACCAGGGCAACGACCTGCCCTGTGCGGATCGTCAACTCGACATCCCGCAACGCGGGAGTGCACGACCCCGGATACCGCAGGCTCACATCGCGGAGGCCCACCTCCAGCGCACGGTGGGCTCCCGCACCGCCGGACGGTCCGAGAAGATTGTCCCGGCTGGTCTCCGGATCGGCGACCGGCGAGGCGCCGGCCAGCACGGTGGCGTAGTCGTCGACGAACTGGGCGGCCTCCTGCACCTGACGGATGCCGGTCGCGGCGTCGGCCAACCGGCCGCGCAGGGCGGCGCCTGCGGCCGCTGCGGCCACCGCGTCGGGGATCTCGAGGTTTCCGGTGACGAGCAGGGCGAGCAGCGTTGCGAACCCGGCGGTGAGCAGCAACCCGCCCGCGGCGCGGGCCTTGAGCTGCCGCCGGGCCTTGTCCCAGGAGGTGGCCGAGACCTCCCGGTACCGCTCCTGCGACAGTTCCCGGTACCGGGCCAGCAGCACCGGGGTCAGCTCCAGCGATCTGATCTCGGCGGCCCGCTCGCGGCGGGTCAACAGGCCGGCCAGGTACATCCGCCGGCGTTCGAGCCGGGACAGCCCGCGCACCGTCTGGTAGGTCTGCACCCCGTCCCGGCGGGCCGCCCACCAGAGCGGGAAGGCGGCAACCACCGCGACACCGGCCAGCCACGGTTGCACGGTCAGCACGGCAAGCGTCAGCGCCGCGGCTCCGACGGCGCCGGACAGCAGGGTGCCCAGCCCGACGGCGAGTTGGGCCGGCCGCACCAACGAGCCGGTCTCGACCCGTTTGAGCCGGTCCAGAACCTCCGGGCGGTCGAAGTCGATCAGCGGGACGCCGCCGGCGACGCCGAGCACCTGTTCGGTGGTCACCGTCGCCAGCCGTTCACCCAGCACGGTGGCCAACGCCGGCTGCGCGGACTGGCAGGCTGCCCCGATTGCCAGCGAGGTGACCAGCAACACCCCGGGCCAGACCAGGGCGTCCAGCGCCGGGGCAAGAGTGTCGCCCCGCTCGCCGAGCAGGCTCGCGGTGACCAGCTGCAGACCCTGGATGGCCCCGACCACCGCGAGGGCCTCGACCACCTGAACCGTGAGCACGCCCAGCAGCAGCCGTGGCGCGCCCGCCCTGGCCAGCCGCAGCCCGCGGTGGAGCAGCCGCAGCAGTCCGACATCCCCCGGGGCCGACTCGATCTCAGGCCGGGACGAGGGCGAGTTCATCGGCCGCGAACCGCGCGAACGCCGCGGTCAGCGGCATGTCCGACATTCCCTCGACGAACAGGAACTGTCCCTGCGGGTTGATCTCCAGAAAGACCGGGTGCCCGTCCGGACGGACCTTCAGGTCGAAGATCCCCATCCGCAGGCCGAGCCTGCTCACCACCGCGCGCAGCGCGTCCTGCAGCGTTTCGGCCAGCGGAACCGGCTCCACCCGCATGTCACCGGCCAGCCGCCAGTCCAGAGCGGCGCTGGTGATCCTGGCCGCGTACACGTCCGGCCCGAACACCTGGACCCGCAGATGATCCGTGCCGGGGATCTCCTCCTGGTAGATCGTCGGGGCCAGCCTCAGCTCGTGGTCGTCGGTCAGCGAGTCCGACCGGATCCGACCGGCTTCCAGACCGGTGCCGAGCAGACCGGTCAACGTCTTGCCGATCACCCGGCCACCCATCGATCGGGTGAACTCCCGGATCGCCGTCGGGTCACTGCTGACCAGGGTCCGCGGCACAGTGAGCCCCACCTCCTGCGCGATCCGCAGCTGCAGCAGCTTGTTCTGGGCTCGTTCGGTGGCATACGGGTCACTGAGCCAGGTTCCGTTGAAGGCGGCGAGGAAGGCGCCCCGGGTCGCGGCCCGACTGTCCTTGACCACCAGTTGGCGCATCGCCCGGTCGGTGACGTGATCGGGCACCTCGGGCCGGCCGTGGCACCGGCGCCACCACACGAGCCGCAGCCAGGAAACGTCCACCGTGCCGCCGTCCTCGGTGGGCAGCCTGGTCGCCGTCGGATCGTCGTTGTGCCAGGCCACTGCACCGGCCGCGGGGATCCGGTCGGCGGCCACGATGGCCACCTGGATGCCGAACATGTTCTCCATCGCCTGCTGGACGAGGTAGGCGTGGATGTCGCCTTCCAACGTCACTATCGCCATTTGCGTCATTGCCGCAATCCCATCCATTCATATATTTGTTCGGGCCCTGCCCGGATGATTGATTCAGAGGCAATTCAAAGGAAAGGTGGGGACCCCGCGGGATCCCCACCTTCTCATCGGTTCTATTCGTCGCAGTCGTCCCAGCCGTCGTCACAGCCGGAGATCGATCCGCCCGGCCACTTTGGCCGCGCCATCTGCGGGAGCGAGGCGAAAGCCCGCTTCTCCCAACGGTCCAGACGGGCGGGATGGACGTATCCTTCGTGGCTGCGGGTGAACCGCCCGGCAACCGGGGCGGTCGGCATTGCCAACATTCATGACCTCCTGATGTGCGTTCCGGACCCTGCGTCCGGCAACGCGAACAGGAGCACGCGAGGGGTTTCGAGATACACCTCGACGAGTTTCATTCGACCGGGTGACAATGACCTTCACCCATTCCGGTCACCCATTCCGGTGGGTCGGGTCAGTCGAACTCGGTCGGCAGTGACCGGTCCCGATGATGCGCCACGATCCGGCCCAGCTCGTAGCCGCTGATCCGACCGACGGACAGCTCGGGGACCTCGTCCAGGCCGAACCAGCCGATCTCCAACGTCTCAAGAGCCTGCGGTGGGCCGACCTCGCCGGTGGCCTCGCACAGGAAGAACAGCTTGTAGATGGAGAACGGCAAGGTCGGCAGGTGACCCTGCGCGTCCCGGTCCCAGCAGCCGACCAGTTTGACGGCCTTGGCCCGATAGCCGGTCTCCTCCAGCACTTCCCGTTCCACGGCCACCGCCGGAGTGTCCAGCGGATCGGCCCAACCGCCAGGCAGTGACCACCGTCCGTCGGTGCGCTCACGCATCAGCAGCAGCCGCTCGCGGTCATCGACCAGCGCACCCCGAACGTCCACCTTGGGGGTGGCGTACCCGCGGTCCGCACCCAGTTGCGCGCGCCAGCCGTCCGCGGATCCACCGCCGGCCACGGCCAACAGGTCCAGCGCAACCGCCGCCACCTTCCGGTACCGGTCGACGTCGTACTCGTCGTCGGCGTAGTGCAGGCCGCTCTGCGCGATCGCACCGAGGGTGATCGCGGCGCGTCGCACCGCCTCGGCGGGATCGGTCACCGGTCGGTCGCTCGATCCGGTCACGGTGATCGCCGCATCAGACACACGACCGACACGCTAGCCCCGCGCCGGCGGCGTCCGGTCACGGTGTCGGCCCATGGACCAGCGCGTCGGCGACGGCGCGCATCCCGGCCGGGTTCGGGTGGAAGGAGCCCGCGGTGCGGCGCGGTTCGGCGACGAAGTCCGCCACCCAGGGCTCGGCCGACCCCACGCCGTGTCCCCGGCTGAGCGCCGACACCTGCAGCAACTCCGCGCCGGACCGTTCGGCCGCCCGGACGTACCCGTCGACCAGCGCTGCCTGCAGGCCGCGGAAGGCGGCCAGCTCCTGGTCCCGGTAGGCGACCAGCGCGGATCGGCTGTCCGGGTCGAGGACGGTCAGGTAGTCCACGAGCACGACGCGTGCCCGCGGCGCGCGGACCCTGGTCTCGGTGACGATCCGGCCGAGCCCGCCCGCCACCCGCTCGACGGAATCCGGTGTGGCGACAGGGATGCCGTCGCCGTGCTGCTGGGTCAGCATCGCGGCCAGCGCGCCGGCCGGTTCGTGCCGCGCCCAGGCGATGGCCAGCATCGGGCCGATGAGCCGCAGGTCGTTGCCGCCGGTGGTGATCGTGACCAGATCGGCATCGGGAGGCAGCCCTTCGAGCTGCGGCGCGAACTGCACCCGCGGCGCGATCACCTGCGGGGTGTCCAGAACGTTCGCGATCGTCGCTCCGGACACGGTCAGGTCGATCAGGTCCGCGTGCAGTGCCTGCGCGAGCAGGTTCGGGTAGTTCTTGGCCGAACGCATGGCCGCCCGGTCGGCGACCGGCTCAAGCGTCGGTCCGGCGGCGAACGAGCTGCCGAGGGCGGCGATCAACACCCGCCGATCTTGACAGGGTGTGCGTGGAGTGCGTCACCCGACGGTCCGTTGCGTCCGGTCGGAGGGCGTCAGCGCGTGGTGCGGCGGGAGGACCGGCGCCGCCGGCCCCGCAACCGCCAGGTCCGCCGGATCGCTCCCGCGTCCCTGGTGATCGACATGCCGACCAGCACTCCCACCGCCACCGCGAAGATGGAGATCCCGGTGATGACGAGGTCCTGCGCGCCCCCGGAGACACCCATCGCCAGGCTGGACACGCCGCGAAAGCCGAGCGCGCCCGGCAGCAGCAGCCAGAACGCCGGGAGCAGCAGCACCGCCTCGGGCGGGCTGTGCGGGAACTTGGCCAGCAGGTGGGTCAGCGGCACGATCACCAGGCCGCCGAGGAGGCCGGACAGCGCGGGTTCGAGCAGCACGGCGCCGACCGTCTGAGCAGCGTACGAACCGTACAGCGCGACCCAGAGGAAGATCAGCGACCCCGGTGGGGCGCTGGAGAACAACAGGTAACCGATGCCGACCAGGGCGACGCCGACCCACGGTGCCCAGGCGCCGGCCTGCTCGGCGCCGGTCTGCTCCGGATACCCGACCAGGTTGAGCCCGGCGAACACGCCGAATGCCAACAACAGCAGCTGCGACATGCCCCAGACCAGCCGGCTGGCGCCGGACACGATCTGCGCACCGGCCAGCTCGATGGTGGCGATGGTGAGGGTGGCGCCCGGGAAGAAGGTGACCAGGGCGGGCACCACGAGCCGGATCGGGTCGTCGTCGACGAACGGCGCGACGAGCTTCACCGCGAGCACGGTGACCAGGAACGCGGCCATGACGGGCAGTGCCACCGACAGCGTGCCCCACCGCCCGGCCAGCAACCGCAGCACCCCGACGAACAGCCCGAGCGCGGCGTAGAACGGCAGGCCGAGCAGGTCGGGATTGAGCAGCAGACCGAATCCGACGGCCAGGATCATCTGCCCGGCCAGCGACACCCACGGCCCGAAGCGGGGCTTGGCGCGCAGGATCCGGTCGAGCCGCTGCAACCCGGCGGTCGGGCTGATCCGTCCGGCCCTCAGCACCGCGACCAGGTCGTTCACCTGAGCGATCTGGTCCAACCGCAGGTCCCGGTTCGGCACGGTGACCAGGTCGACCTCGGATCGGTTGGACCGCAGCAGGATTCCGGTCGGCATCACCATGGCCTGCAGGTCGACGTCGTAGGCGGCGGCGACGTCCTGCAGGGTCTGGGTCGCGGTCGCCGCCGAGTCGGCGCTGTTGAGCAGGGCGACACCCAGCGCACGCAGCAGTTCGAGCAGGTCGGGTGGCGTCGGCAACGGTTCCGGGGTGATCCGGGGCATCGGCTGGGTGTCGTCGGGCTCAAGGGCCCGCAGGGTCACCCGAAGCTGGTCGCGCCAGTTGTGGATGCCTCCGGACCCGGTCGACGTTGCCTCGTCGGACTCCCCGGGTTCGCGATCGGGATCGGTGTCACGCATCGACCGAACGGCGCCCGGCGAACGCCCGGCCGAGCGTCACCTCGTCGGCGTACTCCAGGTCGCCGCCGACCGGCAGGCCGCTGGCCAGCCGGGTGACGGTCAGGCCCGGGAACGGCTGCAGCAGCCGAGTCAGGTAGGTGGCGGTCGCCTCACCCTCCAGGTTCGGATCGGTGGCCAGGATGACCTCCCGCACGCCCGGCTCGGCGATGCGGGTCAGCAGCGGGGCGATCCGCAGCTGGTCAGGGCCGATCCCGTCGATCGGCGAGATTGCCCCGCCGAGCACGTGGTACTTGCCACGGAACTCCCTGGTCCGCTCGATCGCCGCAACGTCCTTCGGCTCCTCGACCACGCAGATGACCACGTCCTCACGGGCGGGATCGGCGCAGATCCGGCATGTCTCGTCGGCGGCAACGTTGCCGCACACCCGGCAGAACCGGACCTCGTCCTTGACCCGCTGCAGGGCGGCCTGCAGCCGCGTCAGATCCGCCGGGTCGGCGGTCAGCAGGTGGAACGCGATGCGCTGGGCCGACTTGGGGCCGATGCCCGGCAACCGACCGAGTTCGTCGATCAGGTCCTGGACCGGGCCCTCGTAGACGGCCACTCAGACTCCGTCCGGCGGCCGCGGCTGTGCGGACCGAGGAGATTCGTCCTCGGTGTCGACGGCCTCGACCGTGATCACATCGACCTGGACGACCTCGTCCCCGTCGAGATCGTCGTCCTCGTCGAGATCGTCGTCCTCTTCGAGATCACCGTCGAGATCGTCGTCATCGTCGCCCGGCGCACCGAACCCTGGCAGCGACAGCCCCATCGCGGAAAGGTCGAGCGACCCGGCCAGCCCGCTGGCCACCCCGCCCATGGTGTCGTTGGCGAGCTCCTGCGCCTCCCGGCGCGCGTCGTGCACCGCGGCGACCACCAGGTCCTCGAGGGTCTCCACGTCGTTCGGGTCGACGACGGACGGGTCGATGGTCAGCCGCAGCAGATCGCCGCCGCCGTTGAGCACCGCGGTGACCAGCCCGCCGCCGGCTGTGCCGGTGACCTCCCGCTCCGCGAGGGACGCCTGGGCGCGTTCCATCTCGGCCTGCATCTGCTGGGCCTGCATGAGTATCTGGGAGAAGTCGGGCATTCCGGGCAGCATCACCGTCTCCGTTCCGGGCGGCGGGCGCACATCCCGCCCGTCACGGGCCACAGTAGTGCGCGGCCGGGTGCGCAAACGCCGCCGGACCTACCGGGGACTCACGCGCCTCGATGGCACAGTAGTCACCATGGGTCACATTGGTGGACAGGGGCGTCGTCGGCGGTTCGGCGTGCTCGTCGCGGCCGTCGCAACGGCCCTGCTCGCCGCGTGCGCCGCGCCGGCCCAGCAGGCCGCGCCGCCGAGCACGAGCTTCACGCCGACGAGCGCGGCGCCGGCACCGGGCAGCCCGATCACCGTCCCGGACCTGTCCACACCGTCGAGCGAGTCCGCCACGTCCGGTCCGTCGCCGGAGCCGGTCACCACCTCCTCGCCGGAACCCGCAGCCGAACAGGAGTCGGTTCCGGTCGACGTGCCCGACGACGACTTCGCCCCGGTGGAGGAACCCGAACCGCCGCAACCGGCGCAACCACAGGAGCCGGCCCAGCCGGAACCGCAGGAGCCGGCACAGCAGGATCCGGAACCGCAGCAGGCGCCCTCGGGAGGCGGCCGGGTCGTCGTCATCGATCCCGGTCACAACGGTGCGAACGCAGCCAACCCGGACGTCATCAACGCGCCGGTCGACGCCGGCTTCGGGCAGACCAAGCCGTGCAACACCACCGGCACCTCGACGAACGACGGCTATCCCGAGCACACCTTCACCTGGGGCGTGGCCACCCGGCTGCAGTCGATGCTGGAGTCCCGCGGCTTCACCGTGGTGATGACCCGTGGCAGCGACGACGGGATCGGGCCGTGCGTCAACAAGCGTGCGGCGATCGGCAACGACGCCGGCGCCGCCGCGGTGGTGTCGATCCACGGCGACGGCGACGACGCATCTGCCCAGGGCTTCTACGTGATGACGGCACAACAGGCGCCCGCCGGCGGCGCTATGGCAGCCCAGTCCGACGCGCTGGCCAGCACGATGCGCGATGCGCTGGTGAACGCAGGCCTTTCGCCTTCGAATCACCTGGGCTCCGGCGGATTGTGGAAGCGCGGGGACCTGGCCGGCCTGAACCTGTCGATCCGACCCACCGTGATGATCGAGATGGGCAACATGCGCAACTCGTCCGACGCGGCGCTGATGAGTTCCTCGAACGGCCAGCAACAGATGGCGCAGGGCCTCGCCGACGGGGTCAGCGCCTACCTCGGGGCGGGCTGACACACCCGCGACGCCCGCCGACAACCCACTGCGGAGGCCATCCGTCGGGGCGACTCCGCTGCCGCCGGCCGGCTACGGCCGGCGGCAGCAGCGGAATCCCACGTGGCTGGTCGTGCTGCGAATGGAGTGTCCCTGTCGCGCGGCAGGGCGGTAGCGATGACAGTAGGAGGGTGCACACAGGTGCGACCCGCCCTTGGTCACGTAGCGGTCGCCCTCGGAGAGGTGGTCAGCGGCCGGGCCGCAACACGACGGTGCGTCCACCGCCTCGCCGGGCGAGTCCGTCCACCGACTGCTCGTCCATTCCCACACGTTGCCGGCGACATCGAAGAGCCCGAACCCGTTCGGCGGGAACCTCTTGACCGGCGTGGTTCGGTCCGCACCCGGCGGGTCCAGGTTCTGGTACGGGAACTGTCCGCGCCAGGTATTGGCCATGATCCGGCCACCGGGGGAGAAATCGTCCCCCCACGGGTAGACGGCCTGCTGCAGGCCGCCGCGGGCCGCCAGCTCCCATTCGGCCTCGGTGAGCAACTGCTTGTCCGTCCACGTCGCGTAGGCCAGGGCATCCTCGTAGCCGACGTGCACGACCGGGTGCAGCTCGCGGCCGTGCAGGGTGCTGCCGGGGCCCTCGGGGCGCCGCCAGTTCGCCCCCGGGAGCCACGCCCACCAGCGGGTCCAGTCATCCAATGGCACCGGCCCGGGAGTGCCGACGAACACCTGGGAACCCGGCACCAGATCCGCCGGGTCGGCGTCCGGGAAATCAGCCGGGTCGGGCGCTCGTTCGGCCACGGTGAGGTGCCCTGTGTCCCTGACGAACCGGCGGAATTGCGCGTTCGTCACGGGATGCTCGTCGACCCACAGATCGCCGACCGTGACCTGTCGCAGCGGTCGCTCCTCCGGGTAGAAATCCAGACAGCCGATCGTGCCGGTGCCACCGGGCACCAGCACCATCCCCTTCACCCGCCCGGACATCGGCGGGCGAGACCGGCGGCTCACTGTCGGGAGATCGCGACTCTGGCCACCTCGACGGGATCGATCAGGTGGGACTGATCGTCGTCACCGACGTCGATCTGCACCACGTCGATGCGGCCGTTGAACCTGCTCGCCCCGGCGTAGTCGGTGCTGACCGGCATGCCGTAATCGTCACCGATGTCGGTCGTCTCGTCGGCGCTGAAGATCAGCGGCTGGGTCATCCCTATCCGGCCGGTGCCGACGTTCCGGCCGTCGTAGAACAGGGTGACGTCGCCGCCCTTGCCCAGACCGCCGCCGTCGTAAGCAAATTCGGCGCGAACCTGGTGATGGCCGGCGCTCAGCTCCTCGGTGGCCTCGGCGGTGAACTCCTGCATGCCCAGCACGTTGTAGACGAACTTGACCCTGCCTTGTTTGACGTACAACGCCCAGCCGCCGAACCGGCCCCCCTGCGCGACGACCACGCCGTTCGCCGCCACGGCCGGCGGCGCATCCAGGGCGGCGGTCACCGAGAACGAGCGGTTCTTGATGTCGATGACACTGCCCTCGCTGAGCCGCTTCATGCCGGGGAACAACACCTGGGTGGTTCCGGTGATCAATTGCGGTCGTCCGGCAATCGTCGCGTTCAACCGTTCGAACCGGCGGTCGTCGATCGGCAGCACGTTGTACTTCACCGCCTCGATCAACCAGAGCCGTTGCAGTTTCGCGAGTCGATCGGGCTGCTCCACGGCCAGATCCCGGGCCTGGGACCAGTCGCTGTTGCCGTCGTAGAGCTCCCAGACGTCGTCGTCCAGCGGTGGTAGCACCTCGTTGGGCAGCCAGGGCGTGCTGTGCCGGGTGACCGCGCTCCAACCCTTGAAGTAGATGCCGCGGTTGCCGGCCATCTCGAAGTATTGCAGGTCATGCCGCTCCGGAGCGTCGGCGCTCTCGAACGTGTAGGTCATGCTGGTGCCCTCGATCGGGGACTGCTGGACACCGTTGACGAAATCGGGTTCGGGGATGCCCGCCGCCTCCAGGACGGTCGGTGCAACGTCGATGACATGGCAGAACTGGGAACGGATCCCGCCGTTGTCCTGGATCCCGTCCGGCCAGTGCACGATGGTGCCGTTCCGGGTGCCACCCCAGTGCGAGGCGACCTGCTTGGTCCATTGGTACGGGGTGCACATGGCCCAGGCCCAACCCACGGAGTAATGGTTGTAGGAGTCCTTGGTGCCGAGCTTGTCCTTGATCGACGCCATGAACTCCGGGGTCTCGACGGCGGCCATGCCGTTGAAGTTGGCCATCTCGTTGAACGCACCGTGCACCGTGCCTTCGGCCGATGCGCCGTTGTCCCCGATGATGTAGTAGATCAGGGTGTTGTCCAGGGCGCCGATGCCCTCCAGCGTGTCGATGATCCGTCCGACGTGATGGTCCGTGTGCTCCAGGAAGCCCGCGTAGACCTCCATCTGCCGCTCCAGCACCGGTTTGAGGGTCTCGTCCATCTCGTCCCAGGCCGGGATCGCTGCCGGACGGGCGGTCAGCTCGGCGTCCTGCGGCACGACCCCGAGTTGCTTCTGCCGGGCGATGATCTTCTCGCGTTCGGCGTCCCACCCGTCGGCGAACTGACCGGCATACCTGTCGGCCCACTCCAGCGGGACGTGGTGGGGCGCATGGGTCGCCCCCGGGGCGAAGTACACGAAGAACGGCTTGTCCGGCGCCAGCGCCTTCTGTGTCCGGATCCAGTCGATCGCGTGGTCGGCCAGGTCCTCGGTGAGGTGATAGCCCTCCTCCGGGGTCTTCTCCGGCTCGACCGGGGCGGTTCCGTCGTAGAGCGCCGGGTAGTACTGGTTGTTCTCCCCGCCGATGAACCCGTAGAAGTGCTCGAATCCACCGCCCCCGGTCGGCCACGCGTCGAACGGCCCGACCGGCGAGGTCTGCCACGGTGGCACCTCATGGCACTTGCCGAACTGGGCGGTGGAATACCCGTTCAGCTTCAGCGTCATCGGCAACGCGGCCTTGGTATTCGGGCGCAGTCCGTTGGACCCCGGCGCCGATGTCGCCGTCTCGGTGATCAGCCCCATGCCGACCGAGTGATGGTTGCGACCGCTGAGCAACGCGGCCCGGGTCGGCGCGCACAGGGCCGTCGTGTGGAAACGGTTGTACGTCAGGCCCCGGCCCTGCAGGCGTTCCGCGGTCGGCATCCGGGCCGGCCCACCGAACGGGGTACCCGCACCGAAACCGACGTCGTCCAACAGCACGACGAGCACGTTGGGCGCGCCCTCCGGCGGCAGCAACGGCTCGATCGGCGGAAAGCTCGTGTCCGGGTCCTTCGCGTCATAGGTGACCAACCCAAGATGCTGCCGGTCCGGTATCGGCAGGCTCCCCCGACGACCACTGTTTCGATCCACCACGTGTGTCCCTTCGATCGGTTCCGGCGGATCGACCCTGCCAACAAACGTTGTTGAACGGACCACCCGACCTGGACGATTTGAACCCGTCGGCGGAGGGTCGGGGTCCGACCCGCGAAGCCAAGCTCACGGGGTCATGCTCCTCGTCCGGTGGTAGACGGCGAACTTGCCCGTCGGGCCATCCACGACGGTCACCGGAGTGTGGAATACGCGGGTGAGGACGTCATCGCGGATGATCTCGTCAGGCGTGCCGTGCACGGCGAGCCGACCGTCCTCCATCGCGATGATGTGGTCGCTGTATGCGGCCGCGAAGTTGATGTCGTGCAGCACGATGACGATCGTGCGTCCGAGCTCGTCGGCGGCACGGCGCAGCCGCTGCATCATCTGCACGGAATGCTGCGCGTCGAGATTGTTCAGTGGCTCGTCCAGCAGCAGGTACTCGGTGTCCTGGGCGAGGACCATTGCCACGTAGGCGCGCTGGCGCTGACCACCGGAGAGCTGATCGAGGAAACGCTGCTCGAGTTCGGTCAGGTCGAGGAAGTCGATCGCCTCGGAGATCTTGTCCTCGTCGTGCTGCGTGAGCCGACCGCCGCTGTACGGGTAGCGACCGAACCCGACGAGCTGGCGAACGGTGAGGCGGGTGACGAAGTGGTTCTCCTGGCGCAGGATCGACACCGTCTTCGCAACCTGCTTCGACGGCGTCGCGTGCACGTCGAGCCCGCCGACCTCGATGGTCCCCCCGTCGGGCGCAAGCAGGCGACCGATCATCGTGAGCACGGTCGACTTTCCCGCACCATTGGGGCCGACCAGCGCAATGATTCCGCCGGCCGGGATCTCGAGCGAGATCGGTCCGATCTCGACGTCGCTGCTGTAGCGCTTCGAGACGTTCGAAAGGCGGATCACAGGCGTCCCTTCCGGAGGATGACGAACAGGAAGGCGAGGCCACCGACGAGCTCGACGATGATCGTGACGGCGTCCACCAGCGTCAGCACATGCCGCAGGATGAAGTAGGCGCCCGTGAGGACGACGTAGCCGAGCAACCACGCCACCGGCAGGATCCGGCGATGGTCGTAGGTGTCGGTGACCGAGTACGCGAGGGTCGCGATGAGGAACCCGAGGAACGTCATCGGACCGACGAGCGACGTGCTCATCGCCATCAGGACCGCCACGAGCGTGAGCATGACCATGACTTGCCGCTTGTGGTTGATGCCGAGGTTGGCGCTGATGTCACTGCCGAGCGAGATCACGTTCAGGCGCCGACCGAGAAGCCAGATGGTGCCCCCCGTGATCACACAGACCGGGATGACGAACCAAAGGAAATCGGTGTTCGCGTTCCCGACGTTGCCGAACAGCCGGGCCCGGAGAATGTCGAACTCATTGGGCTCGAGCATTTGCTGCATGAAGGTGGACAGCGCACCCATCCCGACGCCGATGATGATGCCGACGAGCAGCATGACATGCAGGTTGCCGAATCTTCCGGAAAGCAGCCACGAGTACAGCAGCACGGCGAACAGCACCATCATCGCGACCTGCAGCAGGAACCGACCGAAGGCCGGGATATTGCCGAGTCCGGTGGCGCCGAAAAAGAACACGATCGCCGTCTGGATCAGCACGTACAGCGCCTCGAAGCCCATGATCGACGGCGTGATGATGCGGTTGTTCGTCACCGTCTGGAACGTCACCGTCGCGACCGCCTGGCAGAAGGTGACGAGCGCGATGACGACGATCGACGTGACTCGCATGGTGGAGATGCGCCACCATCGGTCGCTGAAGAGCTCGTACTGATTGCCCCATGACATGAGCAGCAGGGTGATCGCCACGGCGACGACGACGAGGGATGCCAGAACGACGAAGTAGCGGACGCGATGCGCCGGGCTGGTGTAGGGCCCGATGCCGCGGCGCGCGGACGTCACCGTCTCAGCGAGCACCGGTCCTCCTGGTGCGCAGCAGCATGACGATGAAGACGGCGGAACCGACGACACCCAACACCAGCGAGACGGGCACCTCGAAAGGCATGATGACGATTCGGCCGATGATGTCGCACACGGTGACGATCCATATGCCGGTCAGGAACACCCAAGGGAGGTTGGAGCGCAGATCGTCCCCGCGGACCATCGACACCAGGTTCGGCACGATGAGCCCGAGGAAGGGCAGCATGCCGACGACCACGGTGACCACCCCCGCCGTCAGGGCGACGAGCCCGACGCCCAGCAGAACGATGCGCTCGTAGTTGAGGCCGACGTTGGTCGCGATGTCCTTCCCAAGGCCCGCGACGGTGAAGCGATCGGCGACCACCACGACGACGATCGCGACGGCGAGCACGATCCACAGCGGCTCGTATCGGCCGATCTCGATGCCCGTGAAGCGGCCCATGAACCAGCCCCCGAGCATCTGCAGCAGGTTGAACTGGATCGCGAGGAAGGTCGAGATCGCGCTGATGACGGCGCCGAACATGATGCCGACGATCGGGACGATCAGCGAGGACTTGAGCGTGACCCGGCGCAGGAAAGCGAAGAAGATCAGCGTGCCGAGGAAGGCGAACACGATCGCCACGACCATCTTCATCAGGATGGTCGATGACGGCAGCAGGATGTAGGTCAGGAGCAGCCCGAGCCCGGCCCACTCGGTCGTGCCCACCGTCGTCGGCTCGACAAAGCGATTCTGCGTCATGAGCTGCATGACGAGCCCCGCCATGGCCATGCTGGCCCCCGCCAGCACCAGCGACACGGTGCGGGGGATGCGGGTGATCCAGAGGAACTCGTGGCCGCGGCCGACTTCGTCGGCGATGTCGGCCACACCGACGAAGACCGACAGCGTCACGAGGCCGATCGTCAGCGCGATCGCGACGAGCAGTGGCCAGGTCTTCTGCCAGCGCGATCGGGTCCGGGCGACCGCTGCGGAGGAGGACAACGCGTCGACGTTCGTGACACGCCGTGCCGAGGTGGCGGCCGGTGGGGTCATGCGGAACTCCGGGTCGGTGATATGCGCGTCGCCGCCATAGCTCTCGCGGGAGCCATGGCGGCGACGTGCCGGCGGTCAGACCGTCGTCTTTTCAGGGGCGTCGTCTTTCAGGTCTTCAGGGCGTCGTACTTTCAGGGCGTTCAGGGTGTGTGTCTTTCAGGGTGTCTTCAGGGGGTTGTCACTGTGCCTTGAAGACCTCGGTCAGGCCTTCCACCACGGTGATGTAGGCGAAGACGTCTTCCGTCAGGTAGTAGTCGGCCGGCATGACCACGATCTTCTGGTTCACCACGGCGGGCACCGCGGCAAGTGCGGTGGAGCCGTTGATGACCTCCAGCGCGGGCTTGACCTCGCCCTCGCCGACTGCGGCATCGCGGTCGAGCACCAGCAGGACATCGGCGTTGGACTGGGCCAGCATCTCGATCGACACGCTGTCGCCCGTGTGGTTCTCCGAACCGCCGAGGTCGAGCGCCGGGGTCAGGGCGAGCAGGGGGAAGAAGATGCCCGCGCCGCGCCCGTCGACCGGGTTCGCGAAGTTGATCTCCCCACCACTGGTCAGGAGGCCGAGCACGGTCGTCTTCGGGTCGTATGCCGCCTTCGCGTCGTCGACCGCTGTGTGGAACGAGTCGATCAGCGCCTGGGCTTCGGCCTTCTTGTTGAAGACCTCACCCATGAGGGTGATGCTCTGGACCGTGTATTCGTCGACGGTGAGATTCTCGTCGCCGGTCATGTCGATGAACGCGGCCGTGGGGGCGGCATCCTTCATCTTCTGCGCGTTGTCACCGGCGAAGCGGTAGCCGTTGATGATGAGGTCGGGATCGGCGGCGACCACCTTCTCGAAGTCCGGTTCACCGTGGGTTCCGATATTGAGAATCGCCGCGTCGGTCTTCAGCGGGTTGTTCGTGCTGAACAGTTCGAGCGGGGCCACGGTGACCGGAACGGCCCAGTCGGCGGCGAGCTGGAAGAAGCGGTTGTCCGTGACGGCGACGCTGTCCGCGCTCTCGATCGTCACCTTGTTGCCCGCCATGTCGGTGACGGTGACCGGGTAGTAGTCCGTGGAGGACGCTGACGCGCTCGCCTCGGCGGCCGCGGCGGCTGAGGTGGTACCCGTGGTCGCGGGCGCGCTGGAACACGCCGAGAATGCGAGTACGGATGCCAGGGCCAGGGACGCAACGGCGACAAGCCGGCGCTTGATCACGGGGAATCTCCTCATGGTGTGGGGCGCTTCGACGAAGCAAACGCGTGACGTTGGTAATGCAAGCCTAACCATAGGGAGCTGGCCGTAGCGCACGGGCACCCGCCCGGGTTGCCGGAACCCATCTGGACGCGCTCATGCTTCGGGGTGCGGCCGGTTCCAGGTCGGGCCGTCCCTCGCTACCGGCTCAGATCACCGATTCCGCGATGCCGTGCGGTTCCAGCCGGCCTGCGGCGATCTCGGCGGCGTAGTGGCAGGCGACCCGGTGCCCGGGCACGAACTCGGTCAGTACCGGCCGCTCGGTGTGGCACAACGAGGGCTGCCGCCAGGGGCAGCGGGTGTGAAACCGGCACCCGGTCGGCGGGTTTGCCGGCGAGGGCAGGTCGCCGACGAGCAGGATCCGTTCCCGGCTGTCCTCGACGACCGGATCAGGGACGGGTACCGCGGACAGCAGTGCCCTGCTGTACGGATGCAGCGGATTGGCATACAGCTCGGTCGACGGGGCCTCCTCGACGAGCGCGCCCAGGTACATCACGCCTACCCGGTCCGAGATGTGGCGGACCACCGCCAGGTCGTGGGCGATCACCACATACGTCAGCCCGAGGTCCTCCTGCAGATCCTCCAACACGTTGATGACCTGCGCCTGCACCGACACATCCAGTGCCGACACCGGCTCGTCGGCGACGATCAGGTCGGGTTCCACGGCCAGTGCCCTGGCGATGCCGATCCGCTGCCGCTGGCCGCCGGAGAACTCGTGCGGGAACTTGCGCAACGCATTGACCGGCAGGCCGACCGCCGACAGCAGTTCCCGCAGCCGCCGGCCACCCGCGCCGCCGGACGTTTCGATGCCGTGTGCCCGCATTCCCTCTTCCAGGATGGACTGCACCGATTGGCGGGGGTCCAGCGACGACAGCGGATCCTGGAACACCATCTGCATGCGACGCCGGATCCGCCGTAGCGGTTCGGCTTCCAGCTCCGCCACGTTGGTCCCGTCGAAGATCACCGATCCGTCCGTCGGCTCGACCAGCCGGAGGATCGCCCGGCCCAACGTGGTCTTCCCGCATCCGGACTCACCGACCAGCCCGTAGGTCTCACCACGCTTCACAGCCAGCGACACACCGTCCACCGCGTACACGTAACCGGCCACCTTGTCGATCAGCACACCCTTGCGGATCGGGAAGTGCACCTTCAGGTCGTTGACCTCGAGCAACACCCGCGCGTCCTTGGTGGCTGCTGACAGTTCTGCGGCCGGGAGATCCGGCACCGGCTCCGACTCGTGTTCGCCCCGCTCGATCCGGCCCGTCCACGCGCCGGCCGCGGCCTCGGCCGTCAGCGCGTCCGGGTTGACGAGGATCGGGTCCTCCCACGCCGGCCCGGTCGTCACGACGGCTCCTTGTCCGGATCGATGTGGTCGCCGTCTCCCACCGCCACCGGAACCACCGGGTTGTGGCAGCGCTGCACGTGGTCGTGGGCAGCCTGCGGCGCGGGCTCCAGGATCGGCGTCACCCGACGGCAGCGACCGATCTCCCGGGAGCAACGCGGGGCGAACGCGCACCCGTCCGCCCACGGAATGTTGTCGGAGACCGACCCGACGATCGGGGTGAGTCGTTCCCCCGGCCCGGCGTCCAGCCGAGGTATCGACTCCAGCAGCCCGTGCGTGTAGGGGTGCCGGGGCGCGGCGAACAGCTCGTGCCGGTCGGCCCGTTCCACCACACGACCGGCATACAGCACGTTCACCTCGTCGCACAGCCCGGCGACCACGCCCAGATCGTGGGTGATCATGATCAGGGCCGTTCCGTGCTCGATGACAAGAGTCTTGAGCAGAGCGAGGATCTGCGCCTGGATGGTGACGTCCAAGGCGGTTGTCGGCTCATCGGCGATGAGCAGCCGTGGCCGGCAGGCAAGGGCCATGGCGATCAGGGCACGCTGCCGCATGCCGCCGGACAGCTGGTGCGCGTATTCCTTCAGGCGCCGACCCGGATCCGGGATGCCGACCGAGTCGAGCAGGTCGCGCGCCTCGCTCATGGCGGCGTTGCGCCTCATGCCTCGGTGTCGCTCCAGGACCTCGGTGACCTGGATCCCGATGGGCACCACCGGATTCAGCGACGACAGCGGGTCCTGGAAGATCATCGCGAGGTCACGGCCCCGCCTGTCCCGCATCGCGTCCAGCGACAGGGTCAGCAGGTCGGCCCCCTCGAACTCCACGTGCCCGGTGACGGTGTTCCCGCGGCGTGGTAGCAGGCGCATGATGGCCAGCGAGGTCACCGACTTTCCGCAGCCGGACTCGCCGACGAGACCGACGGTCTGACCGGGCGCGACCTGGAAGCTGACCCCGTCGACCGCCACCATCGGCGCGACGCCGCGTCGCCGGAAGGTGACGGTCAGCTCCGAGACCCGCAACAGCGCGTCAGCCATCGCCGCTCACCGCCTGCTCTTGGGGTCGATGGCCTCGCGCAGCGATTCACCGAGCAGGGTGAAGCCGAGCGCGACGACGATGATGGCGATGGCCGGCCAGAACGCCAGGCCCGGGTGGGAGTCGATGACGTTCTGCGCCTCGCCCAGCATCTGCCCCCATTCCGGTTCGGAGACGTCCTGCGATCCCAGGCCGAGGAACGACAGCGCGGCCGCGTCGATGATCGAGGTCGCCACCACCAGCGTGGCCTGCACGATCACCGGCGACAGCGAGTTGGGCACCATGTGGCGGAAGACGATCGCCCTTCGCTTGACCCCGAGGGCGCGGGCAGCCAGCACGTGGTCGGACTCCCGCTGCGCCAGCATCTGCCCCCGCAGGAGCCGGGCGAAGACCGGGATCTGCACGATCGCCACAGCGACGATCACGCTCGTCAGGCTGGGTTCGGCGAACAGCACTGCAATCGAGAAGGCGAGCAGCAGCCCAGGAATCGACAGCATGACGTCGACGATCCGCATGATCACGGTATCCACCCAGCCGCCGAAGGCACCGGCGGTGATGCCAAGGATCAGGCCGCCGAGCAAGCCGATCAGGGTGGCGAGTACGCCGACCAGCAACGTCTGCCGGCTCCCCACGAGCATGCGGGAGAACAGATCCCGCCCCAACTGGTCGCCGCCGAGCGGGAAACCCGCTTGAGGTGGCGCGATCTGGTTGCGCGCCCGGGACGTCTGACCGACGAGCAGTTGCGCACCGGGATCATGGGGCGCGAACAGCGGGCCGAAGATGGCCAGCAGCAGGAACAGCCCGACGATCACCGCCCCGATCCAGAACAGCGGCGAGTACTTCAACCGCTGCCAGGCCGACCCCCACAGGGACAGGCCCCTGTCGTCGTCGGTCACCAGGGAGTCGATGCGCTGCTCGCGGGCGCGGCGGTAGGTGGTGACCATCAGCGGGTCCGGATCCGCGGATCGACCAGCGCATAGGCCAGGTCGACGATCGTGTTGATGATGACGAAGACCGCAGCGGTCGCGATGATGACCGCCTGCATTACCGGGTAGTCCTTCTTCTCCCAACTCAAGGCCAGCGCCTGCCCGATACCCGGGTAGACGAAGACCTTCTCGGTGAGGATCGCCCCGGCCAGCAGCGCCCCGGTCTGCAGACCGGTCACCGTGATCACCGGCAACATGGCGTTGCGCAGCACGTGCCGGCTCCGGATGGTGGACGTGGTCAGGCCCTTGGCCTCGGCGGTTCGGACGAAGTCCTCGTCCTGTACCTCCAGCACCGAGGCCCGGGTGATCCGGAAGATCACCGCGAACGGGATGGTGGCCAGCGCGATCCACGGCAGGATCAGGTGTCTGACCGCGTCCCAGGAGGCGTCCCACTCCCGGGTGAGCAGCCCGTCCAGAATGAAGAACCCGGTGACTCGGGTGGCATCGATGCCGGGGGTCTGCCGGCCGGACGGCGGCAGCACGCCCAGCCGCACCGCGAAGACGAACTTGAGCAGGAAGGCCAGGAAGAACACCGGGACGGCGACCCCGATCAGCGAGGCGATGATCAGCCCGCCGTCGACGAACCCGCCCTTACGGCGGGCAGCGTAATAGCCAAGCGGGATGCCGAACAGCAGGGCCAGGATGATCGCGCCGACCGCCAGCTCGAGGGTCGCACCGAACCGGATGAGAAACACCTCGACGACGTCGGTGCCCGGGGCCACGCCGGTCGACTGACCGAAGTCACCGGTCAGGATTCGCCCCAGGTACTTGACGTACTGCACGAAGACCGGCTGATCCAGGCCGAGCACCCGCTCCAGTTCGGCCCGCTTCTCCGGAGTTGCCCGCTCGCCCAGCAGCGCGCTTACCGGCCCACCGGGCAGGCTGCGAAGCCAGAAGAACAGCAGGATCGACAGCAGGAAGAGCACCAGCACGAGCTGCAGCAGCCGACGCACCGCGTACCTCAGCATCGGCACCTCCGGAGCGAACAGGCGGCGGCGTTCACCCGACCAGCGATGGCATCAAGAATGGCGCTGCCCGCGGGATTCGGCAGCCGGCCGGTGTCCCCGCGGGCAGCGCTCGCCACGTCCGTCGGGTCAGTTGGTCTTGTAGACCGTGCTGAACCGTTCGTCGGTGAGTGGGCTTGCCACCAGACCCTCGACGTTCGCCGCGACGACGATCGCGGGCGGCGAGTGCGAGATCGGGATCGCCGGCAGGTACTCGCCCAGCAATTGCTGGTTGATCTTGACGTACGCCTCGTTGCGGCTGGTTGGATCCGGGTTGGCGTCGGCGGCCTTCAGATCCGCCGACAGCGTGGCGCCCCAGGGGGCGGCTGCCGTGTTGAACCGGTTCTCGGTGTCGTTGAAGAAAGTGCCGATGAAGTTGTCCGGTGTGTTGTAGTCGCCGGTCCAGCCGAGCAGGAACAGATCGGCCTGGTGGTCCTCGACCCCGTCCAGGTAGCCGCCGTTCCACGGCTTGGAGGACTCGTTGACGGTGATGCCGACCGCCTCCAGGTCCGCCTTGAACGCGGCGAACACACTCTTGGGATCGGGCAAGTACGGCCGGGTGACTTCCGTCGGCCACCAGAAGTTGACCGTCAGATTGGATGCTCCCGCCTCGGCCAGTAGCTGCTTGGCCTTGTCCGGGTCGTAGTTGTACTTGGTAACGTCGTCGGTCCACCCGTCGACGGTGTCCGGGTAGAGCAGCGTCGCCGTCTGGGCCCCGTCGGGCAACTGGGAAGCCACGAACTGCTCGCGGTTGATCGCGTAGGCGATCGCCTGCCGTACCTTCAGGTCGGACAGCGCCGGATTGTTGCCCTGGGTGACGCCGAGATACAGGATGTTGAACGCGGGCCGCACCTCGACATTGAACCCCTCGTTGGTCAGACCGTCCCAGTCCGCCGGGTTCGGGAGGTCGTATCCGTCGATCGTGCCGGCCTGCAGCTCCTGCTTCCGGGCGGTCTCATCCGGGATGATCTTGAAGATCAGCGTCTTGTTCTTGGCCTTCTCCCCGTAGTAATCGTCGTTGCGGACGAGCGTCACCGTGCCGTTGGCCTTGTCGTAGGACTGGAACTTGTACGGCCCGGCGCCGGTCGGGTGGTCGGTCGCATAGGACGGGAAGACGAACGAATCACCCTGCGCCACCACGTTGTTCGCGTCGTACTGCTTCAACGCGGTCGGCGACTGGATGGAGTAGGACGGCATGCCGAGCACGCCCGGGAACTTCGAGGTCGAGGTGGTCAGGGTGATGGTCGCCTTGTTGCCGTCGGCCTTGCAGCCGGCATACACGGACGGAACGGGCTGACCGGAGTCGTCGACCTGATCCTTGAACCCGCCCATTACGTCCGACCAGTATTCGGACTGAGTCGCCCCGGCGCCCTGCTGGGTGTACATGCGGTCGAGATTGAAACACACTGCAGCAGCGTCGACAGCGGTCCCGTCATGGAACGTCACACCGTCGCGGATGGTGAACGTCCAGGTCTTGCCGTCCGACGACTGCTCCCACTCGGTGGCCAACGCGGGTTCAGGGTCGGCGGTGCCCGGCTTGAACCGGATCAGGCCCTCGTTGATCTGCCGGGCAACCCGGAAGGTCTCGCCGTCGGTGGCGTACAGAGGGTCGAACATCTCGGGCGCACCGGTGGCGCCGAAGATTATCGTTCCGTCGGGGTCGGCCGGCCCGCCGCCGCTACCCTCGCCGGCCGAGGCCGACGCTTCACCACCGGTCGCGCCGCCGGTTGTCGTCGCCGAGTCCCGACTGGAACTCGCGCACGCCGCCAGGGACAGCACCAGAATGCCGGCCAACCCGGCACCCAACCACGGATGACGTTTCACTCTCGCGCTCCTCCAGTTGTCTGTTCGGCGATCGGCGGATCAGCCGTGAGCTCCATCGGTCGGGAGCGACCGGCACCGGAACCCCGGCGGCGCAACCACGACTGGCGCACCGTAAACCCCAGTTCACCTTGCGCACCAGACCGTCACCGCATCGTTATCCAAACAATTGGGCGATCGAGACGGGCATTCCTTTCGATGTGGCCTGCGCCGACCGCGAAAGTTCCGTTCCGACGGACTTCGTGCCGCTCCCATGCCGAGTGCCAGGACGATCCGTGAGATTCGCTCGGCCAGAGGCAACCCGTTCGGCCCTGTCGCTCTCGGTTGACCCAAAGACCGACTACTGTGAGCTCACAGTGGTTAGGCTGATCGGGTGGCTGGTGCTCCTGGATCGCATGTCCTCACTACGAAGAGTGCGGAGCGCGGGGTGTCCGACGACCAGGTGGCGCACCGGGGATTGTTGGTCACCGGGCGGATCCTGGCGACGGTGCTGACGGCAACCGTGATGTTGGCCAGCGGTGCCGGCTGGTGGTACCTGAGCAGCGCCGACGAACGCCTTCGCAGCAGCGCCGTGTCGGGCCTGGTGCCCCACGATCCCAGCATCCGCGCGGTCGATGTCCCGGCCAGGGCGCGCGCCGTCGAGAACTTCCTGATCCTCGGACTGGACACCCGGCCGGCCGACCAGGTCGCGCCCGGCACGGGCACCTCGCAGTCGGACGTCATGATCATCGCCCATGTGTCGGCCGACCGCAGCCGGGTGGACCTGGTCTCGATCCCGCGCGATCTGATCGTTCCGGCGCCCAACTGCAAGGCTTGGGACTACGCGACGAACACGCTGTCCGATCGCGACTTCGACAATCCGTACGCCGAGTGGAAGATCACCAACGCCTACGCGGTCGGTGGGCCGCAGTGCACGGTGAAGGCGGTGCAGGCATTGACCGGCCTGCGTATCGACCGGCTGATCGTGTTGGACTTCAAGGGTTTCGAATCCATCGTCGACGCCATGGGAGGGGTCACCATGAGCTTCGACGGACCGGTCGTCGACAACGGCCGGACCGTGATCGAACATGGCGGGACCCAACTGATCAACGGCGACCAAGCCCTCGCCCTGGTGCGGGCGCGTCGGGTGGCCGGCGATCCGACGGGCGACCTGGGTCGGATCGGACGGCAGCAGGCGCTGCTCACCGCGATGCTGACCCAGGCGACCACCGGCGGCGTACTGGGCGACCCGGCCCGGCTCAACAGCACGGTGCAGACGATCCTGGACAACTCGATGACCGACAACGTCACGGTCCAGGACCTGGTCGACCTGGTCATTTCGCTGCGCGGCGACAACGGAACGGTCAACGACTACACGCTGCCGACGGTGCCGGACCCGGCCACCGACGGCCTGCGGGCCGCCGACACCGTGGGCGGGTACCTGGACGCGCTGGTCGCCGATCAGCCCCTGCCGGCGGGGAGCTGACCGGCCGGCGCGTCGGGTTGCGAAGCGACCGGCGGATCGTCACCGGATTCCGAGGACCGGCCCCGCAGCCGATACGGTGGGGGTCCGGGAACGGCGGGCGACTCCGCCGCGTGGGCGCCCACTGGTCTGGGCGCGACTCGAGGGAGAACCTTCATGACGACCGATGTCGCTGCGGTGAGCGCATCCGACGGTGCGACACCGCGTCGCAACACCCCATGGCCGGGGCTGAACGCTCCGCTGGAGATCGCCGACCCCGAGGTCGCCGAATACGTGGGCAGGGAGGTGCGCCGGCAGCAGCAGACGCTGGAGATGATCGCTTCGGAGAACTTCGCGCCGGTCGCTTCCATGCAGGCGCAGGGCAGCGTGCTGACCAACAAGTACGCCGAGGGCTACCCGGGCCGGCGCTACTACGGCGGCTGCGAGAACGTGGACGTCATCGAGACACTGGCCATCGAGCGGGTGAAGGCGCTGTTCGGGGCCGGCTTCGCCAACGTCCAGCCGCATTCGGGCGCGCAGGCGAACGCGGCGGCGATGGCGGCATTGATCAAGCCCGGCGACACGATCCTGGGCCTGTCGCTGGCCCATGGCGGGCACCTGACGCACGGCATGCGGATCAACTTCTCCGGCCTGCTGTACAACGTGGCCGCCTACGAGGTGTCCAAGGAGGACTACCGCATCGACATGGACGAGGTCGGCAGGCTGGCCCGCCAGTACCAGCCGAAGCTGATCATCGCCGGATGGTCCGCCTACCCGCGGCACCTGGACTTCGAGCGGTTCCGGCTCATCGCGGACGAGGTTGACGCGTTGCTGCTGGTCGACATGGCTCACTTCGCCGGGCTGGTGGCCACCGGCCTGCACCCGAATCCGGTGCCGTTCGCGCACGTGACGACCACGACCACGCACAAGACCCTCGGCGGTCCACGTGGCGGCGTGATCCTGTCCAACGACCCGGCGATCGCGAAGAAGATCAACTCGGCGGTCTTCCCCGGCCAGCAGGGCGGTCCGCTGGAACACGTCATCGCCGCGAAGGCGGTCGCTTTCCGGATGGCGGCCGACCCGTCGTTCGTCGAGCGCGCCGAGCGCACCCTGCTCGGCGCCCGCCTGCTCGCCGAGCGACTCGTCGAGTCGGACGTCGCCGAGGCCGGGGTGCGGGTGCTGACGGGCGGCACAGACGTGCACCTGGTGCTGGTCGATCTGCGCGACTCGGACCTGGACGGACGTGCCGCCGAGGACCGGCTGCACTCGATCGGGATCACGGTCAACCGCAACGCCGTGCCATTCGATCCTCGGCCGCCGATGGTGACGTCCGGCCTGCGCATCGGCACGCCGGCGCTGGCCACCCGCGGCTTCGGCGCAAGCGCCTTCGTCGAGGTGGCCGACATCATCGCGCAGGCGCTGACCGCCCCGGCCGGTGACCTGGACCCCGCAGTGCAGGCCGCGCTGCGCGCCAGGGTGACCGCGCTGGCCAACGCGCATCCCCTCTACCCGAGCCTCGGGGTGGTGGCGTGACCGCGAGTGGGCGGGCGGATGTCGGAATCGAGAAGATCGTCACGGCCGGCACGTTCAGCCTGGACGGCGGCACCTGGGAGGTCGAGAACAACGTCTGGCTGATCGGTGACGAGTCCGAACTGATCATCATCGACCCGGCACACGACGCGGACGCCATCCTGCGCCGGTTGAACAGCCGGCGGGTGGTCGCGATCGTGTGCACACACGGGCACAACGACCACATCGGGCAGGCGCCGACGCTGGCCGAGTGGACGGGCGCACCGGTTCTGCTGCACCCGGCGGACGCACCGTTGTGGGACATGGCGCATCCCGGTCGGCATCCGGATGCCGACCTTACGGACGGTAAGACGATCTCGGTGGCCGGGATCGAGGTCCAGGTGCTGCACACGCCCGGCCATTCGCCCGGGTCGGTGTGCCTGTACGTGCCCGCATTGGAGTCGGTCTTCACCGGCGACACCCTGTTCGCCGGGGGTCCGGGTGCCACCGGACGGTCGTTCTCGGACTTCCCGACGATCATCGACTCGATCAAGCACCGGCTCCTGACCCTGCCGGCGGACACCGTGGTGCACACCGGACACGGTGACGACACGACCATCGGAGCCGAGGCGCCGCACCTGGATGACTGGGTGCTTCGCGGCCACTGAATCGATGATCAGCCTGCCCTCGGCTGTCCCCCGAGCGGACCTCTGCGTGGCTCTACACTCTGGGCCACCTGGCCGCGCACTCTGCATCCTGGGAGCGCACTCCGCAGCATTCGCGCGCACCCTGCGACACGCGGGCGCACCCTGCAGCATTCGCGCGCACTCTGCGACACGCTGGCGCACTCCGCAGCATTCGCGCGCACCCTGCGACACGCATACGGCGCGCGGGGTGCGCTCGGGCGGGGCG
>CAYZBB010000024.1:49324-54612 GCA_964476495.1 uncultured Actinomycetes bacterium
GCGCACCCTGCGACACGCATACGGCGCGCGGGGTGCGCTCGGGCGGGGCGGAGTGCGCTCGGGCGCGGCGGAGTTGACCCTCCAGACGGTGCGAAGTGCTCCCGGGTGGGGCGGAGTTGACCCTCCGAGCAGGGCGAGGTGCTCCCGGACCGCGCCTGCACCCGGCGCTGTGAGGTGAGCTCGAACCACCGTGCAAGCTGGGCCGGTCGAGCCCCGACCCGCGGCCGGACGCGCGATTGGGCACCATGGTCGGCATGCCATCGATGGTCAAGGGATCGAACCTGCCGGTGTCCGTGCCCGCCGTCCGCTGTGTGCTGCGGTGGTCGGCCGGTGCCGGCGTGCCGGACGTCGACGCGTCCGCGCTGCTGCTGAACGATCGTGGCAAGGTGCGCGGCGACCACGACTTCATCTTCTACAACCAGCCGACACACCCGTCCGGAGCCGTCGCCCATGACGGAAAACATTCCACTGCAGCTGGTTTCACCGACGCCTTGACGGTCGACCTGACCCGCCTGGAGCCGGCGGTGGATCGGGTGGTGATCGCCGCCTCCGCGGATGGCGGCACCTTCGGTCAGGCGCCCGGACTCTCGCTGGTCGTCATGGATCGGGCGGGCAGCGAGATCGCCCAATTCGCCATCACCGACGCCTCGGTGGAGACGGCCTTCGTGTTCGGCGAACTGTACCGACGCGCGGGCGCCTGGAAGTTCCGCGCGGTCGGCCAGGGGTACGACAGCGGGTTGCGGGGACTGGCAAAGGATTTCGGCATCAGCGTGGACGACGAGCCGGAACCGTCGCCGGCCGGGACCGGGACCGATCGGCCTGGCCCGGACAACCCGACGGCACCCGGGGCCCAGCACCGGCAGTCCGGCCCGCCCACGCCGAGCCGGGCGACTCCACCCGGCACCGCTGGCGGATCCGGCGATGACGGCCGGGGCGATGACGGCCGGGGCGCCGGCGGCGCGCTCAAGCCCAGCCACCTGCCGTCCGGTCCACCAGTCGCCCCGTTCGTGCCGGCCGCGCCGACAACCCTGCCCAGCGGCCCACCCGCTCCGTACACCCCGCTGACCCCCACCCCGCTGCCGGGCGTCGCCCCGCCCAGGGCGCAGGCGGGAACCCGCGCCCCCGCCGCGGCCCCAGCCGCACCAGTACCGGCACCGGCCCACACGGCGGTGCTCACGATGGACAGGCCGTCCGCGACCGTCGGCGAGCAGCTGTTGCCTGCCGACATGCGCAACCGGCTGAACCTACGGAAGGAGCAGGTCGGGCTCTCGCTGCGCAAGGCCGGCGCGACCGAGTTGCGCGCCCGGGTGATCCTGGTGCTCGATGCGTCCGGTTCGATGTCGCAGCTCTACTCCACGGGCGTGGTGCGTGCGACCGTCGAGCGGATGGCCGCGGTGTCCGCCCGGCTGGACGCGGACGGCACCATGCAGGCGTGGACGTTCGCGTCACACCCCGGCCGCCTGCCGGATCTGCGGATCGCCGAGCTACCGGAATGGCTGGACCTGCACGTCCGGGTCGGCGCGATGTTCAGGCAGAAGGCTCGCAAGCTGCGTCCGACCCAGCTGGACATGGGTCGGATCGGCATCGGCAACGAGGAACAGAAGGTCATCGCCGAGATCCGCGACTACGTCCGGGCCGCACCGGTCACCGAACCGACGCTGGTGCTGTTCTTCTCCGACGGCGGGGTCTACCGCAACAGGGAGATCGAGCAACAGCTCACCCAGGCGGCGACCGAACCGTTGTTCTGGCAGTTCGTCGGACTGGGCAACGCGAACTTCGGAGTGCTCGAACGGTTCGACGAGCTGCCGGGTCGCCGGGTGGACAACGTCGGATTCTTCAAGGTTCCGGCGATCGACCAAGTGCCCGACGCCGATCTGTACGACCGTCTGCTCGGCGAGTTCCCGCGGTGGGATCGGTCGGCCCGGGCGGCCGGGATCCTGCGCTGAACACTCCGGTCCTCGGCGAGGATGGGCGCTTCGCGCGGTTCTGCGCGCGAAGCGCCAGCAATCGCTTGCGCGCAGCACCGCGCAAAGGTGGCGCGCGGCATGCACAAAGGTGGCGCCACCAGCCGCGGGCCAAGGGAGCTGCTCGTCCGGTGTTCGTCGCGCTCATGTTGCAGCATGAGCGCGACACACAGACGGTGAGCATCGTGGGTCAGGATTGCGGGTCGAGCGGCCGGGCGCCCAGTTGGGACGACAACAGCTCAAGGGCCATCGCCTCCGGGTCTCGGGGCGCCTGTGCCGGTGCGCCGGGGTCGGGTGGCTCCCCGTAGTCGTCGGGGATGTCGTCACCGGGCTCGGCCGGTGGTTCCGGTGGGGGCGCCCCGTCCCACGGATCCTGGCCCGGGGTGCGAGCGGCCCGCCGCTGCGCCGCGGGTTCGCGGTCACCCGCGCGTGCACCCGCACCGGACTCGGCCTCGCACTGGATCCGCCAATCGACCCCCAGCACCTGTCTGAGCCCCGACTTCAGCAGGTCCGCGTTGGCCGGTTCGAGCACGCGGCGGGCCAGTGCCGGCGACGGCATTGCCAGCCGCAGGACGCCGTTCTCCAGAGCGACGACAGTGGCTGCCTCCAGCAGGATCTGGGTCGTCCGGCGCCGCTGTTGCACTTTGGACAGGACCTCCGGCCAGACCCGCCGGACGTCTGTGACACCGATCTGGGTGGCCGGGGTCGGGCTGGCGTCGGGCGATGCCGGCCCGGTGCGTATGGCCTGATCGTCGTCCGGCCGGGTTACGGGCCGCTGGTCGGCCGGCGCGGCTTCCGCCGATGGTCGTTCGCCCGGGCGAGCCGCGCCGGTTGGCTGGCCCCGGCCGGGTGCTGCGGCCCGATCCGGGGGGCGACGCCGATCGGCCTCGGCACCGGGCGCCGGCTTGCTGGTCGTGCGGTCCGTCGATGATCGCGCCGAACGCAGCTTTGGCGGCGCTGGCAGGCCGAGATCCGGTCCAGCTGGCGCGGTTTCGGCAGGCGCGCGACCGCGAGTGGGTTCGTCGGTGGATGGATCGGCAGGCCGGCGATCCCGTGCCGGCGGCCGCTGGGGTGCCGTTCGTGCGGGTGGCCGTGGCGGTTCGGCACCGGCGGCATTGTCGGCGGAATTGTCGGGCGGGCTCGCCGGACGGGTGGCGGGCCGCCGCTCCAAGGTGGTGGCGTGCTCGGCGGCGATCTCCATCCGCCGCTCCATCCGCTCCAGCCGTTGGAGCAGGGCGCCGTCACCGTCGGCTGCGGCCGGCAGCAGCATCCGGGCACACAGCAACTCCAGGACCAGCCGGGGGGAGGTGGTGCCCCGCATGTCCACCAGGCCGGTGTGCAGCACCTCGGCCATCCGGGTCGCGGTCGCCGCACCGAGCCGATCGGCCTGGGCCGTCATCGCCTCCATCTGGTCGGCCGGGGCATCGATCAGACCCTTACCGGCGGCCTCGGGCACGGCGGCCAGGATGACCAGGTCGCGGAGCCGCTGGAGCAGGTCGGTGGCGAACCGCCGCGGATCGTGACCTGCCTCCACCACCCGGTCCACCGCACCGAATACCGATGCACCGTCGCGCGCGGCGAGCGCATCCACCACCTCGTCGAGCAGCGCGGCGTCGGTGACCCCCAGCAGCGCCACCGCGCTGCCGTACGTCACTCCCTCCGGACCAGCACCCGCCAGCAGCTGGTCCAGCACGGACAGGGTGTCCCGCGCGGACCCGCCGCCCGCGCGGATCACCAGCGGCAGCACGGCGGGTTCGACGGTCACGCCCTCCTGCCCGCACAGCCGCTCCAACATGGTTCGCAGCGTGCTCGGCGCGATGAGCCGAAACGGGTAGTGGTGGGTGCGGGACCGGATCGTGGTCAGCACCTTGTCCGGCTCGGTCGTGGCGAAGATGAAGACCAGGTGCTCGGGGGGTTCCTCGACGATCTTGAGCAGGGCGTTGAAGCCCTGCGTGGTGACCATGTGCGCCTCGTCGATGATGAACACCCGGAACCGTGACTCGGCGGGCATGTAGAACGCGCGATCCCGCAGGTCACGGGTGTCGTCGACGCCGCCGTGGCTGGCCGCGTCCAGCTCGACCACGTCGAGCGAGCCGGGACCCTCCGGGGCAAGCGCGATGCAGGACGGGCACTGCCCGCACGGGTCGGGGGTCGGGCCGTGCACGCAGTTCAGCGAGCGGGCCAGGATGCGCGCAGACGACGTCTTGCCGCATCCGCGTGGACCAGAGAACAGGTATGCATGATTGATCCGGCCGGCGGCCAGCGCGGTGCGGAGCGGTTCGGTGACGTGTTCCTGCCCGACGACCTCGGCGAAGGTCGCCGGACGGTACTTGCGATACAACGCCAGAGCCACGCCAGCGAGGCTACGGCAGAGGTCCGACAGCCGGCTCGCCCGTCCACGGCGCATCGGACCTGAATCCCGCCTCGCAGGCGGCGGGCGGCGGGACGGCAATAAAGGGGACCCCCGCACCCGCCAGAGCTCACGGACCCTTGCTGCCTTCCGGCCCTGGGGGGGTTGATGAGGTGGACGCCGCGGGGGTCCTCGTAGGAGTCTAGTCGGTCCGGTGGCGGCTGTTTGACCGGCGCCCGGCGATGACGACCGGCGGCTCGTGCCGCTGCCGTGGCGGTGCCAGGGGAGTCGCTCCCGGGCAGTGGATGAGGTTAGCCTGCGCTCCCGCCACGCCGTACCCTGGCAAAGGCAGCCGTCGAACGGGAGGGACTCCGGTGATCACCGCACGCACCCCTCTTCGTCCCGGCAGGTGATCAGGTGTTCAACTGGTTCGATGGCCTACCGTTCGGGATCGCCGTCGTTGCACTGTTTCTCATCGTGTTCCTACGCGCGCAGGCGACCTACTGGATCGGTCGCGGGGTCATCGCCGGAGCACTTCGCACCAAGCTCGCCGACAAGCTCACCGGTCCCCGGACAATGCGAGCGATCGAACTGCTGAACAAGTGGGGACCCCCGGTCGTCACCGTATCGTTCCTCACCGTCGGGTTCCAGACGGTCGCGAACGCCGCCGCCGGGCTGATCCGGATGCCCTGGGTGCGGTACACCATCGCGATGGTCATCGGCTGCGTGATGTGGGCGCTGATCTACGCGACCATCGGATTCGCCGCCGTCGACGCGGCCGTGGCGCTGGCCGCCCACTCCCCCTGGCTGCTGGTCGCGGTGATCGCGCTGCTGGTCGCAGTGGTCGTCGCGGTGGCGGTCACCCGCCGGCGTCGCTCGGCCGCTCCGCCCGATTCGGTGAGCCAGGACGCACCGGCCCACTGACGCCGGTGTGCGGTCGACACAACCTGGTGGCGAGCCGGATGGCCCCGGCC
>CAYZBB010000025.1:0-50066 GCA_964476495.1 uncultured Actinomycetes bacterium
CCACCGTCCGCGCGACCCGGCCGACCGGCGCAGGCACACCATGAGCGACGAAGAGTTCCTTCGCCTGATACTCGTACAGATCCACGTCCGAACTTCTCCTGTCTGGTGTTGTGTTCGACGAGGCGATGAGGGCCGAACGAAGTGTCGTTCGCAGCTGTTGGTTGCAGTCCGTTTCACGATGCCGGCACACCGACCTGGTCTGTCCTCAGAAATCCACGAGTCAGCCGACCGATCGGGTCCGGTCGCAGGTGCCGCTGCCGGGAAATGCAGAGCCACACACCAAGCTGTTGGCGGAGACGGCCGGCCAGAACGTCACCGGCCGGCCAACCCCGCACGATCAGCTCGTAGGGCTTCGAGCTATCAGATTCACAGACTGGACCGGGCGCGGGTGAACTTCTTGGTGTTCAGCGCGTTTCCACAGCCGCTCGGTGGCCCCGGCGGGCATGGTGCGCTCCTCCCGGACCGTTCCACGCAGCCGGATGACGTCCTCGGCGGGTAGCAGCGGTCGACGCCGACCCAGCGAGTGTCATCCGCCCATACCTGGCACAGCAACTCCTTCGGCGGAGACGTCCAGCGTGGCGGCCATCGTCAGTTCGTCCCTTCATTCGTAATTACGACTATCTGATCGTAATCCCGATCAGCCTACCGTCCGCGCACGCGACGGTCAAGGGAGGTGGCACAGCCCCTTTCAGCCCGGCCGGCTCGCCTTCGCACCGACAGATGGCGGAGTTCCGCGGTCCGACGAGAGGTGCGGTCGAGCCGTCATCGCATCGTTGCGCGCCGGCTCTTGACGAAGCTCGACGGCTCGCCTTACATTTCTCCATGTTCCCTATTGAGGAACAGTGTTCATATAACCGAACTCGTCAACATCGCGAGGTTCTCGGAGTTGCCGTTGGTCGTGGGGTCATGAGCCCCACCCGTCGGGTGCAGCCGGGCCTCACACGCAGGAACATGCGACCCGCGAACCCGCGGCGGGTTGTGCACTACCTCATCTCAAGGAAGAGCAGCGAGGAGAAACGCACATGACCGAACCAAACCCTCAGGGATCCGCGGCCCGTGCGGACGCCCCTGCCGCACCCGTCAAGAAGAACAAGATGGGCAAGGTCGCCTTCGCGAGCTTCATGGGCACCGTCATCGAGTTCTACGACTTCAACATCTTCGCTACCGCCTCGGCGTTGGTGTTCGCGCACGCCTTCTTCCCGGCCCTGGGCACCGCCTCGGGAACCATCGTGACGTACGCGACACTGGGCATCGCGTTCGTCGCCCGCCCGGTCGGTGCGATCTTCTTCGGGCACTTCGGGGACCGGCTCGGTCGCAAGCGGACGCTGATCGCCACCATGCTGATCATGGGCATCGCCACCATCGCCATCGGCGTCCTGCCCACCGCCGAAACGATCGGCGTCGCCGCGCCCGTCCTGTTGGTGCTCCTGCGGATCGCCCAGGGATTCGCGGCCGGCGGCGAATACGGCGGCGCTGCGCTGTTCACCTCCGAGAATGCCCCGAAGGAAACCCGCGGATTCTGGTCCATGTTCACCAACCTCGGCGGGTCGGTGGCGAACATCCTCGCAATTGGTACCTTCCTGATCGCCAGCTTGACGGTCTCCGACGAGACGTTCGTCGCCTGGGGCTGGCGGGTTCCGTTCCTGCTCAGCTTCCTGCTGGTCGTGGTCGGCCTGTGGATCCGGGTGAAGATCGAGGAAACCCCGGTGTTCGCCAAGGAGGTCAAGTCCTACGGCACCAGCAGCTTCCCCTTCGTGGAAGCCTTCAAGCACCAGTGGAAGCAGATCCTGCTGGGCGCCGGCGCCATGGTCACTGCTTTCTCGTTCGGCTACATGGGCGTGTCGTACATGACCAATTACGGCACCGCCGGCCTGGGATTCAGCCGCCAGATGGTCCTCGCGGTCGGCGCGATCGGCGCATTCGTCCAGGGCGTGTCCATCATCGCCGGCGGAGTGCTGTCCGACCGCGTCGGCCGCAAGCGGATCCTCGTGGTCACCAGTGTCATCGCGGTGCCGTGGGCGTTGGTCCTGTTCCCGATCCTGGACACCAAGAACGTCGGCCTCTATTGGATCGCCATCATGATCACGTTCGTCATCGCGGGCCTCGGCTTCGGCGTCGCCGGCTCCTTGCTGTCCGAACTGTTCGAGACCCGCTACCGATACACCGCGACCGGCCTGTCCTACAGCCTGGCCGGGATCCTCGGTGGGGGCATCCCGCCGCTGCTGGCGGCCGCGATCATCGCCGCCTACAGCAGCATGACCTTCGGCATCGTCCTGGCCGGCTTCTGCCTGGTCTCCCTGCTGTGCGCCCTGGCGCTCAAGGAGACCAAGGCGATGTCGCTGGACCACGGTATGGCCGAGGCCCGGCAGCTGGCCGAGGCGAGGCAGAACGCCTGACCAGCAACGAACCGTCCGATGGGGTGCCGGCATCGCGCCGGCACCCCGTTGGCATCTCTCGACTTCACCGGAAGGGTCGTTGGTCCCAATGCCTGACGGTGCCCCGTCCTTCATTCCGGCGTGGCCGTCGGGTGGTCGGTCCGGATACCCAGGGTCCAGCCGATCGTGACTGCCCGTGGACCCGTCGCGCTGGCGATCCGGTGCGGGCCATGGCTCCTGGTTAGTGCCGGATTCTGCATCGCTGCAATGCTTCTGGTGCTGATCGGGGCTCCGTCGCCGTATCTGCTGGCGGGGGTGATCGCGGGTGCCGGCCGGGCTCTCACGGCTCGTCGGCCGGCCGGCGTGCCGAAGCCGATGCGCACGGGCGCGTTGGCATTGATCGGAGTCGCGGCCGGGTCAGCTATCCAGGCGGAAGTGGTGGCGCAGGTCACCCGGCAGCCATGGGTGGTGATCGGCGGCGCGGCCCGGCACCCTGCTGGTGACCCTCGTGGCCGGTCAACTGCTGCGACTGTCGAGGTCGGTCGACACAACCACCGCGACGCTCTCCTCCATCGCCGGTGGCGCGTCCGGGCTGACGGTGATGGCCAAGGAGTTCGACGCGGACGAGACGATCGTGGCCGCGGTGCAGTACCTGCGCGTCCTGGTTGTGGTCGTCACCGTGCCCTTCGTTGCGCCGCTGCTGGGTCATCCAGTGGGAACGCCCGGCGTGCCCGCACCGGCCGAGGACCCATTGTGGTCCGAGATACTGTTCACCGCCGCGGCCCTGACGGTCGGGCTGGGACTGGCCCGGCTGCTCACCTTCAGCTCATCCACGCTGGTGCTTCCGCTGCTGATCGCGGCCGGGATGTCCTGGTGGGGAGTGTTTCCCGGGGCCCACGTACCCGCCGCGCTGCTGAACGCCACCTACGCGGTGATCGGCCTGATGGTCGGCTTGGACCTGTCCCGGCAGGCGTTGCGCAGGATCGCGTCCCTCCTGCCCCTGGCCGGCGGCATGCTGAGCATCAGCCTCGCCGGCTGTGCCGCGCTCGGCATCGGTCTGAGCCACCTCATGGGAGTGTCCGCATTCAGCGGCCACCTGGCGTTCACCCCGGGCGGCCTTCCCGCGGTGACCGCGGTCGCGGTGGCAGCGGGCGCCGAGACCGCGTTCGTCGTCAGCTGCCAGGTCGTCCGACTGCTGCTGGCTCTGCTGGCCGCAGCGCTGATCGGCGGGATGACGCGCCGCCGCCACGAATCGCGATCACATCGCAGTGGACGGCGCCGGCATCGCCGCCGAGATCGCCTACCGGGGAACGCGCCCGAGTGCCCTGGCCACACCGAACCTGCACCCGGGTCAATGGAATGAACCCGCCTACGGCACAAGCGAAGTCAGCGGGCCGGGCCTTGTTCACCGTCCCGACCGCGGTGAGCGCAGGCCGCGGCGAAAGCGCTCAGATCTGGACGTCGATTGCCGGGGTCGACGCCGCTCACCGGATTGGCGAGGGCGACGACCGAGGCGCTGCCCAGCGGCCCCTCTCGGTCAAAGATGACGGCCGTGCCGACGGAGACTCCGTCGCACTCGGATCGATAGTTGGCAAACAGGCCGACTTCCATCGACGCGGGCAGGCGGGTCAGGACAAGGTCGATGTCGGCGTTGATGAACTCCACACCGGCCGTACCCCAGTTCACCACCAGGCTGGTCAGATCGGCAACGCTGGCGATCATCTGAAACGGTGTCGGCCGCTCACCCGCGACGAGAGGGACGGCAAGGTGCCACACCTGCTTGTGCGAGCCGTTCTGGTGGGAATCGGTCCCGGTGGTCCACCCTCGCTGCCTGCTGTAGAAGAGCCTCCGGTCGTCCCCGGAAGGCAGCAAGTCCGCTGGCGGTGCCGGCAGGGCGTGCTCAGGTCGCCACACCTGACCCCTGGGTGTCGGCGCGGGACGGGCGAACAGGGCGCGCGATCGGGCCACCGGCCCGTTCCCTTGGGACAGTTCGGCGTCGATCACCCCGATCCGGCGACCGTGCCGGACCACGGTGGTGGTGACCGTGGTGGGACGAACCCGGGCCGGCCGGAAGAGGTCGACGGCCCAACGGGCCGGGCGCATCCCGGGCAGAACCCGATCCGCGGTTCGTTCGGTCTCCCGAGCCAACGCACCGCTGACCGCCATCCCCCGGATCTGGTCCCTTGACCAACCGCTCGCGCTCGCCGGCAGGGGTCGCAGAACCTCCGAACCGGAATCGAGCAGCGCGCGGAAGAAGGCCCGCTCATCGGGGGAATCGCTTTCGCTCACGCCCATCTCGGTCACGGCAGGCCGGTCACCAGGCAGTCTGCAGCAGGTGCAGCAATCCGTCCCGATCGACCGGCCGCGGGACCCGGGTGATCGACCAGTCGTTCAGGGCATGTTCGGTCACCTCGACCAGTGCGTCCTGCGTCAGGCCAACATCTCGCAGCCGATGCGGAACCCGGGCGTCGTTGAGCACCTCTCGGACCGATTCCACCGCGCGGTCCGCCGACGTGGCGCCCTTGGCCGCCGTCGGGTCCAGCAGATCCGCGACGAGCGCCAACCGGTCTTTGGTGACCGCCGAGTTGAAACTCATGGTCGAGGGCAGCAGCAGGGCCTCGACCATCCCGTTCGCCACCGACGATCGTGGCCCGGCCGCATGCGACAGTGCCTGAGCCAGACCGCCACCGACGAAGTCGCTACCCTGGCCGCACAACAGCGCAGCGAGCATCAGCCTCAGCCTCGGCTCGGGATCGTCCGGAGCACTGCGCAGTCGCGGCATCCACTCGGTGAGCAGGCGCAGTGCGTGCAACAGCAGCGCGTCGGCCAGCGGGTCGTCGACCCCGGCTTCGATGCACTCGACCGCCATCGAGAATGCGTTCAGGGACGCGGTCGACGCGAGGCCGACGGGTGCGGACAGGGCAACCGCAGGATCGAGAAAGATGCCCTGCGCTCGGGTTTTCGGGTCGTACAGAGCCAGACGTTCGCCGGTGGCCGGGTCGCTGACCGCACTGCCCGCCTTGGCGTACGCGGTGATCGGCGTGCTGGGAATGACCCAATTCGGGATCTTCGGCGCCGACAGTCGCGGGCTGACCAGCTTGCCGTCGGCTCCCCGGTGGGTCGCCAGCTCCCGTGCGCTCTTGCCCTCGGCCAGCAGGATCGTCGCGGCCCGAGCCGTGACGATGGAGGAGCCGCCGCCGACCGCGATCACCGCGTCGGCTTCGGCGTCCTCCAGCAGCGCGCGCGCAGCCTCGACCGAGGGCACCGGGCTGTGCTCCCGGACGTCGTCGAAACGAGCCGCCAGCCGTGGACCCATGGCCGATTCGATCGCGCCGAGCACGTCGGGCAGGGCGACCAGCCACGGACCACCGACGATCACCCCGCGGCGACACCCGAGGCGGTCCAGCTCGCGCGGCAGAGCGGCCAGCGCCTTGGTGCCACTGAAGGTCCGGTATGCGGGGCTCACATGCTGAAACGATGGGATGGTCATCACGACGCCGCCGGGGCCTCTCGTTCGAAATTGGGAGGCCGCCGCACGGCAGCCACGGATGTCACGATCCAGCCGACGAGTAGGTCTCGTCGGTGACCGGTTCCTGCCAGTTCACGCCGGCCAAGGAGATCCCGGTGTGGATCATGTACCGGTCGGGCGCCGCGCCGTGCCAGTGGCGGACACCCGGAGGCGTCCAGATGGTGTCGCCCACCGACACCCGGGCCACCCCGTCCTCGTCGCCGACGAACCCCTGGCCGGCGAGCACGATCAGAATCTGTCCGCCGTCATGGGAGTGCCAGTGGGTGCGGGCGCCCGGTGCGAAGAACACGTTGCCGATCCCCACACCGTCCTGCTTGGGCAGCACGGTGTCCCGCCACACCTCACCGGTGAAAGTACCCTCGGCGCGACCCGATGGATCCGCGGCCTGTGCTCGCACGACTGTGATCATGCTGGTCTCCGTTCGGATGTCGTGAAGGATGCTGCATTTGGCGTCGGGGACGCGAACGGCTGTCGCTGCAGCACCTGGAAATCGTGACTGGGGATCACCCGGCAATCCAGTGCTTCGATCTTGTGCAGGCTTTCGTCGTAGGCCACCAGATCGGTGTACAGGCCGACCGGGATGTGCTCGACTTGGTCGTCGCCCTCCCAGTTCTCGTACAGGTAGAGGCAGTCACCGGCGATCAGGTACCGGGCCGCCGCGGTTTCCACCAGCACGCCCTGCGACCCGGGGGTGTGTCCGGGGAGGGTCACCGCGGTGACTCCCGGCGCGATCTCGGTGTCCCCGTCGATCGGCGCGAGTTGCGACTCGGCGCGTTGCCATGCCGCGGAGCCAGAGTCCGGCATCGCCTCGAAGTGCACCCGGTGCCAGGGCACGGGCCGGCGCGCGTAGTCGAGTTCACGTTGCTGGACGATCACCTGAGCCTTGGTGAACAGGTGGTTGTTGGAACTGTGGTCCCAGTGCAGGTGGGTGTTGACCACCAGTCGGACCTCGTCGGGATCGATGCCGACCGAACGCAGGGCGACGTCGGGCTGCTCGGCCGCGGTCTGCTCCATCCTGATCCGATGCAGGTCCCAGGCCCGGCCGGCGTCGGCTCCGGTGTCGACGACGATGGGTGACTCTCCCCCTTCGATGACGAACATGATCAGCGGCAGATCCAGCGTCTCGCCCAGGCCCCGAAGATAGGTAAAGGAAGGCTTGGGCAGTCCGAATACCCGCCCCACGCACAACGCCCGGATCGATAGGCCCATCAGGGTGCTCCGATGGTGCGTTGCTGCCATCCGTCGACGTGGTCGAGCAGGGTGGCGCCGAGCTCCTGCGCCCGGGGAATGATCAGGCTGCTCGGTCCGACCAGGGTGACTTCCGCGACGATGTCTCCCGCGCGGTTGCGGACGGTGGTGGCGATGGCGTGCTGGGCGCCACCGTGCAGTGTGTTCCGGGCGATGCGGGTCCGTCGGATCGAGTCGTATTCGGCGAGGAACCCCTCGATCAACGAACCCTGCACCGGTGGCTGACGCCGCAGATAGGCGATCCGCTCCGGCTCGGCCATTGACGCCAGGAACGCCTTGCCGCCGGCGGTCTCCAGCAACGACCGTCGGATGTTGGTGCGGGCGCCGAACCCGGTGAGGGTGTGCGATCCGGTTTCGGCCACGTAGATCAGGTGGTCGCCGGCTCGCACGCCGAGGAACACGGTCACCCCAGTCGCTTCGTGCAGCGCAGCCAGGTCGGCGTCGGTGACCATGCCCGCACGGATCTGGCCGGTGGCCAGGGTCAAGCCGTACAGCGCCGGACCCAGGTAGAAGCGGTGGTTGGCCTCGTGCAGCCAGCCTGCGGCCAACAGGCCGCGGATGAAGCCGTGCACCGAACTCTTCGGGGCGTCCAACGCCCGCGCGAGGTCGGCGAAGGTGAGCCCCGGGTGGTAGACGACCTCCTCGAGGATCTGGGTGACCCGATCGATCGTCCGATGGTTCTGCGGGGCACGATCGACCGAAATCTCATCGTCCATGGCGGCCACACTCATGGGTAGTCCTTCCGAAATGACACCACCGCGACCGGGGTCAGGTTCCGAGGAACACCGGCTCGCGTTTGCCGATGGACGCCTCGATGCCTTCCCGCATGTCGTTGGTGTCCAGCAGGGCGGTCTGCGCGGCGGCCTCCTGGTCCAGCGTCGCGTGCACCGCAGCGTTGAGTGTGCGGCGCATCGTGGCTCGGATGGCGACCAGCGACATCGGCGCGGACCCGGCGATCTCGTGAGCGAAGTCCAGGGCGGCCGGTCGCGGATCCTCGTCGACGAGCCGGTCGACCAGGCCGATCCGGTGCGCCTCATCTCCGGACACGGACCGCCCCGTGTAGAGCAGTTCAAGCGCCTTCTGCTGCCCGACGACGGCCGGCAGGGTGACCGAGATGCCGAAGCCCTGGTGAAAGCCCAGCCGGGCGAAGTTCGCGCTGAACCGGGATCTCGGGGTGGCGACCCGGAAGTCGGCGGCCAACGCCAGGCCAAGGCCGCCCCCGATCGCCGCCCCCTGGACCGCGGCCACGATGGGCTTGCGCGCTGAGAAGAGAGCGAACGCCTTGCGGTAGACCCGGCGCAGCCCGTGCGCGTCGACGTTGCGCAGGTCGGCGCCCGCGCAGAAGTGCCGTCCCTCGGCGCAGAGCACCACCGCGCGGACTTCCGGGCTCTCGTCGACCTGGAACAGCGCCTGACCGATGTCGCCGAGCAGGTCCTCGTCGAAGAAATTGGTCGGCGGCCGGTGCATTTCGACAACCGCGACGTGCCCGTCGATCTGGGTGGTCACCTCGGTGCTTGCCGCCGTGGTCATCGTGTCCCTTCCTGCAGCGAGAGCAGTTCGGCGCGGGCCGCGGCGACCAGCGCGGCCTTGTCGACCTTGCCGGCGTGGTTCCAGGGCAGCGCCTCGGTCCGTAGTTGCCACCGGCTGGGGATGGCGAACGAGGCCAGCTGGCCCTTGAGCTGCTCAGTGAGTTCCTGCGGTGTGGTACCGGGGTCGGCGACGACGATCGTCATCACTTCCTCCCCCAGCACGGGGTCGGGCACGCCGAAGACTACGGCCTCGCTGACCTGCGGAAGCCTGGTGAGTGCGGCCTCGACCGCCGCCGGGGCAATGTTCTCCCCACCGCGGATGATCATTTCCTTGGAGCGACCGGTGATCCACAGGTAACCGTCCGAGTCGATGCGGCCCAGATCTCCGGTGTGCAACCAGCCCTCGGCGTCGATCGGCGACATTGCGGGCCCGACGAAGCGGGACATCTGGGTGGGGCTGCGGATCAGGATCTCGCCGTCGGCATACGCGGACTCGGCGATCGCCAGTTCGACGCAGGGCAGGGCGCGGCCCACGCACCCGGGCCGGTTGGTGGTGTCCTTGCCGGATGCGGCCACCGCCTGGCCACCGTTTTCGGTCAGCCCGTACCCGGTGGCGATCCGCGGCTCGACACCGGGCAGCCCGGTGCGCAGCCGCGCCAGGAACTCCGGACCGATAGGGGCGCCGCCCACCGTCAATGCCTTGAGGGAGCGCAGGTCTCGGACATGCACGTCGGGGTGGTCCAGGACGCGGGAGGCCATCGTGGGCACCGCACTCCACCGGCTGATCTTCCACTCCTCGATCAGCCGGATTGCCTCGGCCGGGTCGAACTTGCCGGCCGGCATGACCAGGGTGTCGCCGACGATGACCGCCCGCAGCAGCGTCTGCACGCCGCCGATGTGGAACATCGGGCCGGTGTGCAGGCTGGTGTCGCCGCTGTCGTCGGGTACCTGGTGGGGCAACCGGCGGGTGATGTGCAGCAGCATCTGCAGGCCGGCCAGCAGGGACCGGTGCGAGAGTTCCACGGCCTTCGGGTGACCCTCGGTGCCGGAGGTGAAAATGATGACCGCGGCGTGGTTCTCGGCGTCCGACGGGTCGGCGGGCCGCGGCCGGTCTGCGGTGTCCGTGGGTGCGCCCCAGGTGCCGGTGCGGACGCCGGGCGGCACGATCCGGGCACCACGGGCGTCGGCCAGCACCAGCGCCGGTTCCAGCAGGGTGACCGCGTGTTCGAGTTCCTGCGGGCTCCACCAGGCGTTGGCCAGCACGGGCACCGCGCCCACCGACACGATGGCCCAGAAGTTGATCACCCATTCCGGGCTGTTGAAGCCCAGCAGGAAGAGCCGGTCGCGCGGGCCGATGCCCTGCCCGGTGAGTTCGGCGGCCTTGGCCGCGGCGGCGGCGCGGACGTCGGCGAAGGTGACGACCCGCTCGCCCTGGACGATGTGCGGCCGGTCGGCCCAGCGGGCCGCGTAGTCCAGCAGTCCACCGAGGCGGCGGGGCCGTTGGGTGTACATCCGGAAGGTGACGCCATCCAGGTCGACCGGCTCGATGTCGGTGCCCCAGGTGGCGGGCGCCTGGTTGTCGGTGGTCACTGGTTCGCCTCGCCGTCGGTGGTGGCGTCCGGGCGGCGGGGCAGCTTGATCACCGCGGATCCGGGCATCACGTTCTGGCCCCGCTGGTTCCACGCCCAGGTCTGCACCGTGACGACCGCGTCGCCGTCGTCGTCGATCTGCTTGTCGGTGACCTTGCCGCCGAGGCGAACCACGTCGGACAGGTACACGTGGGCGCGGTACTGGCCGTGCAGCGACTTGAGCACCCCGGCGTCGCCCATCCAGTTGGTCAGCGAGTGGATCTGCCAGCAGGTGCGTTGGATGCCCACGTCGTAGGCGATCTGCGCGCCCTGCAGCCGGGCCGCGTAGTCGTTGTAGTGCACCGAGTACACCGGCTCCAGCGCATTGGTGCTCGGGTCCCGGAACGCCCACTTCGGATGCTTGCGGTACCGGCGCAGCGCCACCCCGTGTGCGGACAGGCGCGGGATCGGCGCAGCGCCCGCGGCGATGAACGCAATGAAGTCGGTCAGGCCGAGCGGGCCCTTGGTGATGGTGTCCAGCTCGTCGTCGACCTGGACGTCGTCCCAGTACCGGGGGGTCGCGCCGCGCGGGGCCTCGGCGAGGATGTCCTCCTCGATCGCGGTCAGCTCCTCGGGGGTCCACGGGTGCGGCAGCTCGATCTTGCGGGACTCCCGCCGCTGCTGCATCTCGCCGCGTTCGAACCGCATCCGCGAGCAGATGAAGGTGGCAACCAGCTCGTCGTCCTGGTTGCGGTACTCCTGCCGCAGGTAGTCCTTGATCCGCCGGCCACCGAACGAGCTATCCGCGATGGGTCCGTCGAAGCCGTCGAAAACGACCGTGGCGGTGATCTTGTCGCCGACCCGGATGGGCCGCTCGAAGCTCATCCTGGTTTCCGCGTGGAAGCCGCCCAATCCGGGCCAGCCGACCTGGATCGAACCCAGGCACGCGAAGATGAAGCTGGGCGGGGCGATAATCCCGCCGAACTGGGTGCCGGCCGCATAGTTCTCGTCGGTCCACAGCGGGTTGTCGTCGCCGATGCCCTCGGCGAACCGCAGGATCGCCAGCCGGGTGGCGTACTCGTTGTTCACCGACTGCGCGGTGCGCAGCGAGGTGCCGATCAGCGCCCGCATGTTCGCGAGCATCTCGTCGGTGAACGTGGCCCGGGCCAGTTCGCTTCCGATGGTCGCCGGCTCAGCGGTCGTGGTCTCTGCTGCCTCTATCGACATCGTTGTCCTCGGTTTCGATGGGTGACGGGTGTCGTCAACTCGGACGTGGGGCGGCTCGGGCCCGGATCAGTCGAGAAGGGAGACGACGGACTTGGTCTCCAGGTAGTTCTCCAGCGCCTCGGGGCCGCACTCGCGTCCCCACCCGGACTGCCGGTATCCACCGGCCGGCATCTGGGTGCCGCCGGCGCGGTGCACGTTGATGCCCACCCGACCGGCCCGGATCCGGCGGGCGATCGAGTGCGCGGTGCCCACGTCGCGGCACCACACGCTGGATGCCAGGCCGTATGGGCTGTCGTTGGCCAGGCTGATCGCGGTGTCCACGTCGGAGAACCGCATGACGCCCAGCACCGGGCCGAAGATCTCCTCCCGCATCACCCGCATCGACTGGTCGACGTCGACGATCACGGTGGGCTCGAAGAAATAGCCGGCCTCGCCGATCCGGTGGCCGCCGCTGACCACCGTGGCGCCGTCGTCGATGCCGGCGGTGACATAGCCGGTCACCCGGTCCAGCTGCTTCCGGGAGATCAGCGGGCCGATGTCCACCCCGGCGTCCATGCCGTATCCGACGTTCAGCGCCCGCCCGGCCGCAGCCACGCCCTGCACGACCTGGTCGTAGACGTCGTCGTGCACGAACAACCGGGTGCCGGCGGCGCACACCTGGCCGGTGTTCCAGAACACCGCGCCGGCAATGCCGGGGACCGCCCTGGACAGATCAGCGTCCGGCATGACGATCACCGGCGACTTGCCGCCCAGTTCCAGGGACAGCTTCTTCATGTTTCCGGTGGCGGCCTTGGTGATGGTCCGACCGACCTCGGTGGAGCCGGTGAAGGCGACGGTGTCCACATCCGGGTGTTCTGCCAGGGCCTGGCCCACGTCCTGGCCGGAACCGGTGACGATGTTGACCACCCCGGCCGGCACACCGGCCTGGGCCAGCAGCTCCCCCAGGCGCAGAGCGGTCAGCGGCGTTTCGTTCGCCGGCTTGAGGATGCAGCTGCAACCGGCGGCCAAGGCCGGCGCCAGCTTCTTGGCGGCCGAGATCAGCGGAGCGTTCCACGGCACGATCAGCGCAGCGACACCCATCGGTTCGCGCAGCGTGTAGCCCTGGATGCGGCGCTCGGCCGGGCCGAGGTCGACGGTGCGGCCGTGGATCTTATCCACCCACCCGGCGTAGTACCGGAACTGGGCGGCCGCCTCCAGCACCATGGTGCGGGCCTGCGGCGCCGGAATACCCATGTTCCGGCTCTCCAGTTCACCCAGCTCGTCCGCCCGCTCGGTCATCAGATCAGCGGTCCGCCAAAGGATCTCGCCGCGTCGGGCGGCGGGCAGGCGCATCCACCGCTCCTGATCGAAGGCCGCCCGAGCCGCGACGACGGCGGACTCCACGTCCGCCTGCTTGCCTTGGGCCACCTCGGCGATCACCTCACCGGTGCCGGGATCGTAGGTCGGGGCGACGTCGCCGGCGGCGGCCGGCACCCAGCTCCCGTCGATCAACAGACCGGTCGGCCGACGGCCGGCCGAAGCGGCATCCGCCGGACTCTGCGCGGTCATCGTCATCTGTGACTTCTCCTACCAAATCGGCCGGGACCCGGGGCCCGGAAGCAATCGACAAACGTGGACACCCACGTCCACGACAGGACGGCGCCCGTAGCGACGGTCCGATCGGATCCCGCGGTGAAGCCCGATACTGCGTGCGGGTGCCGCGAATGTTGTCCGATGCGTTGGCCACGGGCCGGCGTGGCCTCGGCAGGCCTCCTACCCGAGCGTCGCCACGACCCGATCATCGTCCACCACTGTCGTACATCTGCGTTGCCGTATATCTGAACTGTCGCATATCCGAACGATTGAACGAAATTAGGAACGATCTCCGACTGTAGTCAGTCCCGGGTGTCCGCGTCAACGGGTGTGCCGGATCGATTGCGGAGGCAACCGATGTCGTGACCCGCGAAGCGCTCGCCACGGCGTGGATCGCCTCCGCACGTCCCATGGCCGCCCAGGGCAACGGCTGGTTGTGACGTCCCGGGAGTGCCATTGACACGCTCCGTCCGGACGACTACCTTCTGGTTCCTAATCCTGAACTCGAGATCGTATAGCAGAACTCGATGTCAGCGGTCGACTGCAACCCCCGGGAGACGCTCGGCGGCCTTCCGGTGACCCTCTGAAGGACATGCGCGGCCGCGACTCACGACCCGGAAGGCGCGCTGTGTCCCTGTCCGATCTGTTCGATGTCAACCGGCGGCGTGCCGTCGGCGACGTGTACCTCGTCGACGCGGTCCGCACGCCGTTCGGCCGGGCCGGCAGCAAGGGGGTGTACGCCAACACCCGAGCCGACGATTTGGTCGCCAAGGCCATCGTCGGCCTGCTGGAACGCAACAAGCAGATCCCCACAGAGCGGATCGACGACGTCGCCATCGCTGCCACCAACCAGCAGGGTGATCAGGGCCTGACCCTCGGCCGGACCGCGGCGATCCTGGCCGGTCTGCCGTTCACCGTGCCCGGGCTGGCCCTGGACCGGATGTGCTCCGGCGCGATGACCAGCGTCGCGCTGATGGCCGGATCGATCGGCCTGGGCATGTACGACCTGGCTCTGGCCGGTGGGGTGGAGCATATGGGCCACCACCCGGTGCGCTTCGACGAACTCAATCCCCGGTTCCGCGACGAATCGCTGATCACCGACGAGGCCTTCAACATGGGGGTGACCGCCGAGAACCTGCACGACCGGTTCCCGGCGCTGACCCGGGACCGCGCCGATCGGTACGGGTTGCGCAGCCAGCAGAAGGCGCAGGCCGCCTACCAGACCGGCCGGATCCAGCCCGACCTGATCCCCGTCGCCGTCACCGGCCCCGACGGGGCTGCCGGGCTCGCTACCGAGGACGAGGGCCGCCGGCCGGAGACCACCCTGACCGGACTGGCCGGGTTGAAGACCCCGTTCCGCCCACACGGCCGGGTCACCGCCGGCACCTCGTCCCCGTTGACCGACGGAGCCACCGTCGGCCTGCTCGCCGGCAGCGACGCGGTCGCAGAGTTCGGCCTGACCCCGAAGATGCGGCTGGTGTCCTACGCGTTCGCCGGAGTGGACCCCGAGGTGATGGGCCTGGGCCCGATCCCGTCCACCGAGAAGGCCCTCCGCAAGGCCGGTCTGAGGATCGGTGATATCGGCCTGTTCGAACTGAACGAGGCGTTCGCCGTCCAGGTGCTGGCACTGCTCGACCACTTCGGCATCGATGACGACGATCCCCGGGTCAACCCGTGGGGCGGAGCAATCGCCTTGGGTCACCCGCTGGCCGCCTCCGGGGTCCGGTTGATGATCCAGCTGGCCGCCCACTTCGCGCAACGGCCGGACGTCCGGTACGGACTGACCGCCATGTGTGTCGGATTGGGCCAGGGCGGCTCGATGATCTGGGAAAACCCGCACTACACCGGCGGCACTGCGGGATGACCAGCCCCCCGGTCGACGCCGCGCCGAACGCCGATGACGGCGTCACCCATCCACTGGTTCGCACCGTCCGGCTTCCCAGCGGCCGGACGCTCGCGCTGATCACCCTGCATACCGGCAATGGCCGGCCGGCCACCTTCGGTCCGGGCGCGCTGACCGAGCTCGAGGTCCTGTTGAACGGGCTCGCGGAAGAAGCCGCGTCCGGCCAGATCGACGCGGTCGGCGTCACCGGGCAGGGCAGAACCTTCGCCGCCGGAGCGGACCTAGGGGTGCTGAGCTCGCTGCCCTCCGTCACCCACGTCGAGGAATTCGCCCGCCACGGACACCGGGCCTTCTCCGCACTGACCGACCTGCCCGTGCCCTCCTTCGCATTCGTCAACGGCGTGGCCTTGGGTGGCGGGCTGGAACTGGCCCTGCACACCACCTACCGCACCGTGTGCACGGGTGCCGGACGGCTCGGCCTGCCCGAGGTATCGCTCGGCCTGGTCCCCGGTTGGGGCGGCACCGTCCTGCTGCCCGATCTGGTCGGCATCGACCCAGCCCTGGACATCGTGCTGTGGAACCCATTGCGGCAGAACCGGACTCTCACCCCACAGCGGGCGTTCGAGATCGGCCTGGCGGACGCCGCCTTCCCGCCGGTCCGCTACCTGGAGGACTCGCTTCGGTGGGCCGACCAGGTGCTGACCGGCGCGATCGGCGTGCCCAGGCCGCACCGACCGGACGCGTTGACCCGGGTCCAGGACTGGCCGGACGCGATCGACGCCGCCTCCATCAAACTGGCGGACCGGCACGGCCGCGTCCCCCGGGCACCGTGGGTCGCCCTGGACCTGCTGGCCGCCGCCGTGGACGGAGACCGGGCCGCGGGCTTCGCCCGGGAGGACGCGGCGATCGCCGCGCTGGCCGCCGGTGAGCAGTTCGCGGCCGCCCGGTACGCCACCACCCTGGTCCGCCGTCGAGGCAGGAACCCGGCAGGTGCCCCCGACCGGGCGCTGGCCGCGCCGATCGGCAGGATCGGCGTCGTCGGCGCCGGACTGATGGCCCGCCAGTTTGCGCTGCTGTTCCTGCGCACTCTGCGGGTCCCGGTGTTCATCACCGATCTGGATCAGGATCGGGTGGACGCCGCGGTCACCGCCATCGGCCAGGATATCGACACGCTGCACAACGACGGACGCATCAGCTCTGACACCGCGGGGCGACTCCGCGGCCTGCTGCACGGCACCACAGACCTGGCCGAGTACGCCGACTGCGACCTGGTCATCGAGGCCGTGTTCGAGGACCTGACCGTCAAGCATCAGGTGCTCTCCGCGGTCGAACCGCTCGTCCGCGCGGACGCCATCCTGGCCACGAACACCTCCTCCCTGTCCGTCGAGGAGATCGGCCGCCCGCTGGCCCACCCGAACCGGCTCGTCGGATTCCACTTCTTCAACCCGGTCGCGGTCATGCCGTTGATCGAGATCGTCCGCACCCCGAGCACCGACAAACCCACCCTGGCCACTGCTTTCGCGTTGGCAGCGGCGCTGGGTAAAACCGCGGTGCTGACCGCGGACGCTCCCGGCTTCGTCGTCAACCGGCTGCTGGCGATCGTCATCGGCGAGGCTGCGCATGCCGTCGACCAGGGGACCCCGCTGACCGTCGTGGAGCAGGCATTCGCCCCGCTCGGCCTGCCGATGACGCCGTTCCGGCTCATCGACCTGGTCGGCTGGAAGGTCGCCGCGCACGTGCTGGACACCATGGCCGCCTCGTATCCGGATCGGTTCCACCGTTCTGAGAACCTGCACCGGATGGTCGAGCACTCCCCGGCCCTGGAACGGGATCCGGCCGGCCGGATCACCGGTTGGAGCCCCGCCGCCAGCGAGCATCTGGACATCGGCACGACGCCGCTCACCGCCGAGCAGATCCTGCGGCGCGTCCAGGACGGCCTGGTCCGCGAGATCGCGATCATGCTCGCCGACGAAGTCGTCACCGACGCCGCCGACATCGACCTGTGCATGATCCTGGGCGCCGGCTGGCCCCATCTCAACGGCGGCGTCAGCCCCTACCTCGACCGGGAGGGCGCAAGCGACCGAGTATTGGGCCACACCTTCCATCAACCACCCGTGTCCGGTCACGGAGCGGCCGCCCGGACCCCGTCCAATCCCGAAGGAGCAGCGTCATGACTGCCACCCTGCAACCGCCGGGCTCGGCCTCCGACTACCAGATCACCGCACGGCAGGGTGCCGACTACTACCGGGTATTCGATGACGTCCCCGCCGCTGACCGCGACATCTGGGAACGTGCAAAGGGTTTCATCGACCAGGCGGCTCCGCGGATGGCAACCGCGTGGGACACCGCGGAATACCCCCTGGATCTGGTCCGGCAGCTGGGTGAGCTGGACCTGCTCACCGACGGCGTCGCGCACCCACTGCTGTCCACGGTCTCCCCGCTCGCCGCCGGCCTGATCAACATGGAAATCTCCCGCGGCGACGGCTCCCTCGGCACGGTCATCGCCGTGCAGGCCGGGCTGGCCCTGCGGACCCTTGGATTGCTGGGCAGCCCTGCGCAGCAGGAGCAGTGGCTGGTGCCGCTGGCCCGCGCGAAGGTGCTCGGCGCCTTCGCGCTGACCGAACCCGGGCACGGCTCGGACTCGGTCGCCCTGGAGACCAGCGCCCGCCGCACCCCGGACGGGTGGATCCTGCGCGGCGCCAAGAAGTGGATCGGCAACGGCGCCTCCGGTGGCATCACCTTCGTCTTCGCGAGAGTGGACGACCCGGACGCCGACGACCACGGCGCGGTGCGCTGCTTCCTGGTCCCACAGGACACTCCTGGCTACCGGGGCGAGGTCATCACCCGCAAGGCGTCCCTGCGGGCCATCCACCAGGCGCTGATCACTCTGGATGACGTGCGCCTGCCCGCCGACGCCCTGCTACCCGGTGCCCGCACCTTCAAGGACGCCGCCCGGGTGTTGCTGGCCACCCGCGCCGGGGTGGCCTGGTCCGCCCTCGGGCACGCCACCGCCTGCTACGAGGCTGCCCTGGCCTACGCAGGGCAACGCATCCAGTTCGGCAAGCCGCTCGCCGCGTTCCAGTTGGTCCAGGAACGACTCACCCAGATGCTGGCCGACCTGACCTCCATGCAATTGCACTGCCGGCGCATCGCGGACCTCGACACCGCCGGCGACCTGGCCCCCACCCAGGCGTCGCTGGCCAAGTACCACAACACCCGCGCCGCCCGCCGCGTCGCCGCCACCGCCCGAGACCTGCTTGGCGGCAACGGCATCCTGCTGGATTACGGCGTCGCCCAACACATGGCCGACATCGAGTCCATCCACACCTACGAAGGCACCGAATCCATCCAAGCCCTGCTCATCGGCCGCGACGTGACCGGGCACGGCGCCTTCGCCTGACCAACGCCGCCAACTCCCGTCAGCCCGCCGACCCGGTGGACACGTCAGCTGATCGCGAACAGGGAGCACACCGTTCGACGATCGGTCAAGATCGGGACGAGCTCCGAAAGAGATGCGAGCAATGACGCGTCGCCTGAACCCGGAACCTGTGCATAATGCCGGACCTCCGAGCATCGCGGACCACTACAGTGATCTGCTTGCCGTCCTGGACAACGACCGGCAGCGTCTCGGTTGGATTCACCGGCTGGTCGAAGGGTACTACGACGGTTGGCGACCCAGCAGAAGCGAGGTTGCCGATCTCATCGCAGTCGAACTGGGCGTCCTCACCGCGGACGCGGCGACTCATCGTCACCAGCGACGCGTGACCGGGCACTTTGTCCCGACAATTCTTCCCCTGCTGGAGCGTCACATTCAGAATCGGTCAGCACACCGTCATGCGGGGAGATCGTCGACTACGGCGACGACCGACGAGGACGACACGCGGCTCGGGCCGAGGGCACGTCTCGAGCTGAGGCGTGGAACAGCACGACCTGGCCCAGGTTCACCCGCGGTGGGCTGAGCCCGACGAGCTCGGCGCGCGTCGTGGCGTCAACCGAAGGGACGGCCAGCGTGACCGGTTCAGAACAGGAACGCGCCCTTCCCCGACTGCTGTTTGTCGAAGTCCTGGTACGCCTCGACGGCCTGGTCGAGGGTCCATCGGTCGGTGAACAGTCTGTCGACCGCCAGCTGATGGTTGACGATGAAATCGGCGCAGGCGATCTGCTGGACGCTGGACAGCGACCAGGAGGTCATGACGGTCAACTGTCGGGAAAGCTGTTGACGCACGTCGATGGAAACCGCACCACCCAGCCCGACCAAGCACAGCTTGCCCCAAGGGGCGAGCGCGGACAGAGCGGTGGCCGCGGCAGGGCTTGCGCCGGCGGTCTCCACCGCCGCCTGGGGACCGGTCCCGCCGGTCAGTTCCTTGATCCGGGTGACCGCATCCTCCGCGGTGGGATCGACCGTTTCCGCCGCGCCGAGTTTCATCGCCTGATGCCGGCGATCGGCCGAAGGATCCACCGCGATGACCCGGGCGCCCCGGGCGCCGGCCAGCAGCGTCACCGATTGACCCACCGGGCCCTGCCCGAAAACGACCACATCGAGTCCGCCGACCTCACCGAGCCGCTCCAGGGCACCCCAGGCCGTCCCGGTGCCGCAGCCGATCGCGGCAGCAGCCTCGAAGGAAAGCGCCTCGGGCAGCGGCAGTGCCGATGCCGCCGCCACCTTCATGAAGGGCGCGTGGGCGCCGTGCGCGTTCTTTCCGTACACCAGCGCCGTCATCCGCGTGCACATCTGCGTCCAGCCGGACCGGCAGCTGCGGCAGGTTCCACAGCCGGAGTAGTGGTGGATCATCACCCGGTCACCGACCGCGGCCTGGGTCGGCAGCACCCCGGGTCCGACGGCGACAACAGTGCCGGCCGGTTCGTGGCCGCCGATGCAGATCTCGGCGTCGGCCGGCGGCTCGCCGCGGTAGTAGTGCAGGTCGCTGCCGCACATTCCGGAGGCGCCGACGGCGATCACCAGCTCGCCAGGACCCGGCGTGGGGTCGGGGAAGGTCCGCAACTCCACCGTGCGGTCACCCAGAAAAACCACTCCGCGCATCACGCACCCCTTGAGGATTCCCGGACCGTCAGACCGCGCCGGCCGCGTACAGTTCGTCGATCTCCTCGTCACTGAGCCCCAGGTCATCGCTCAGGATCTGCCTGGTGTCGGCGCCGAGGAGCGGCGCTCGGGTCGGCTCGACCAGTGGCGAATCCGACAGGAACAGCGGACTGCCCAGCGCCAACCAGTCCCCCTTCTCATCCGACATGTGCCGCAGCACACCACGTTCCCGGACATGCGGGTCGTCGATGATCTCGGCCAGCCCCAGCACCGGGGCATTGGGAATGTTCGCCTTGGCCAGCAATGCGGAGATCTCCTCCTTGGACCGGGTTGAGGTCCACCGCTCCACGATGGCGTCGACGTCCTCGTCGTGGTTGCACCGACCGGTCATGTCGACGAACCGCGGATCGTCGGATGCGGGATCCTGCATCACCCCGGTCAGCCGTTCCCAGTGCGCCTGGGTAGGGCACAGGATCGTGACCCAGCCATCGTTGGTCCGGTAGGAGTTGTACGGTACGACAGCCAGACCGCCGTGCCGGTTGCCCGTCCGCTCCGGCATGGCACCCCCGCTGGTGATCATCCCCGCGATGTTCGACGTCAGCGACGGCAGGATCGCGTCCTGCAGGGCCACCTCGACATGCTGACCAAGACCGGTCCGCTCACGCTGGAACAAGGCGGCAAGCACACCGGCCACGAGATGGGCGCCGCCCATGAAGTCGACAACCGACGGCCCGGTCCGCAGCGGCGGCCCATCCATCATCCCGGTCGTGCTCATCACGGCCGACCGGGCCTGGATCGTCAGGTCCATCGCCGGCTCGCCGGCATACGGGCCGAAGGACCCAAAACCGGTGCCGGAGGCGACGATCAGCCGCGGGTTGATCTCACGCAATTCCTCGTAGCCAAGGCCGAACCGGTCCATCGCCCCCGGCGCCAGATTCTGGACAAGCACATCGGCAGTACGCGCAAGCCCTCGCAGCACCTCGCGGCCGGCCGGTTTCTTCAGGTCCAGCCGGAGCGCGCGCTTGCCCGAGTTGAGCATGCTGAACTGCACGGAGGTGCCCTCTACATCCGCCGTGGGAAGCCGACGGTAGGGATCACCGGCCGGGGCCTCGATCTTGATGACGTCCGCGCCGAGGCGCGCCAGCAGCATCGAACAGTAGGGGGCGAAGTAGAACTGGCCCACGCAGACGACCTTCACCCCTTTGAGGGCTGACATCGGCTCCTCACCTCCATTCATGAGTTGCTATCTCGGGCCATGGACACCGAGGGCCCGGTCACGCATCGTCGACGAAAGCCTGATCGTCGGTTCAGAAACCCCTGGATGATCGTATATACGATCTCTCATACGTACTTACGGACGCAGGCTACTGCCTCCACCACCGCACGGTCAAGAGGCGCGAGCCGGTCGCGGGCAAGCCGGGGGTCCGAAACCGCAGAGCGAGAATCAAGGTCCGGTCAACCATGGACAACATCCCTGATGGTGCGATAAGTTCCCACAAAGGAACACTAGTTCTGATATACGAACGATTCTAGGTGAGTTGGCGGCGCGCCGGCTCCCGCGTCTCCGAAGGAGCGGACGTGATCGAGCACCGGCAGATCTTCGTCAACGGCAAGTGGGTCGACTCCACTGCCACCGAGTCCATCCCCGTGGTCAACCCGGCGACGGAGGAGACCATCGCTTCGGTCCCCCGCGGCACCGCAGAGGACGTCGATCTCGCGGCCCGCGCCGCGGGCGAGGCATTCGTCCAATGGTCCCAGTCCCCCGTCGAGGAACGCACCGCCGTGCTGCGCCGCATCGCGCGCATCCTGGAGAGTCGCGCCGACGAACTCACCAACACCATGGTCTCCGAGGTCGGTACACCCATTTCGGCCGCCTGCGGGTCACAGACCGACGTGTCGGTCGCCGACCTGGACATCATGGCCGACGCCATGAAGGAGATCGCCTGGCAGGAGAAGGTCGGGACTGCCGTCGTTCGCCGCGAAGCGGCCGGTGTGGTCGGCGCGCTCTGCGCCTGGAACGGCCCGCTGCGATCGGTCGTCCTCAAGGCCGGCGCCGCGATCGCGGCCGGGTGCACCGTCGTCATCAAGGGCAGCGAGGTCGCCCCGCTGACCTCCTACGTCTTCGCCAACGTCGCCACCGAGGCCGGTCTGCCCGACGGCGTCGTCAACCTGGTCTCCGGGACCGGCCCCGAGGTCGGCGAGGCCATCGTCCTGCACCCCTGCGTCGATGTCGCCTCGCTCACCGGGTCGGTCCGCGCCGGCAGCCGCGTCATGGAGTTGGCCTCCCGTTCGGTCAAGCGGGTTGCCCTGGAACTCGGCGGCAAATCGGCCAACCTGATCTGTGAGGACGCCGACCTGCCGACCGCGATCGGCACCGGCATTGCCGACGCCTTCCGCAACGCCGGCCAGGTCTGCGGCGGACTGACCCGCATCCTGGTACCGAAGAGCCGGCTCGCCGAGGCCGAGGCTCTCGCGGTCGCCACAGCCGAGAGCTACATCCTGGGCGACCCTTTCGACCCCGCTACCACCCTTGGCCCGGTCGTCTCGGCTGTCCAGCGGGACCGGGTCCGCGCCCACATCACCCGCGCGATCGACGACGGGGTCCGGCTGCTGACCGGCGGGCCTGAAGCCCCCGACGGCATCGACCGCGGCTACTTCATCCGGCCCACCGTGTTCTCCGGCGAGAATTCCTCCCGCCTGGCGCAGGAAGAAGTCTTCGGTCCGGTGGTGATCATCATCCCCTTCGATGACGAGGCCGATGCCATCGCGATCGCCAATGACTCCCAGTACGGCCTGGCGGGCGGGATCTGGTGCGGCGACCCGGCCCGCGCCCGCCAACTGGCTACCCAGGTCCGCACCGGACGGATCCGGATCAACGGCACCCCGATTGACATGCGCGCCCCTCACGGCGGTTTCAAGCTCTCCGGCCTCGGCCGCGAGATGGGCAAGTACGGCATCGAGGAGTTCCTCGAGTACAAGTCCGTCATCGGCTGACTTCACAGGGGACCCGGGCGCCGGCAGGCACGCCAGCTCCGGCCGGCGCCCGGGTCATCCACCTCGCGCCACCGCTCGACGGAATGGAAGTGATTCGAGTGTCAGCAGCGCCGCTGGCCGGGGCGCAGCAGCTTCCGCCGTTCGTGCTCGTCCATGGCGGCCGGCACGGAGGCTGGTGCTGGCGGCCCGTCACGGTGCGCCTTCGCGCGGCCGGTTATGAGGTCTACACGCCGACGCTGACCGGCATGGGCGAGCGCTCCCACCTGCTCAGCCCGAACATCGGGCTGGATACCCACATTCAGGACCTCGTCGCCGTATTCGAATACGAGGACATCCACGACGCAATGCTTGTCGGGCACAGCTATGGCGGAATGGTGGTCAGCGGCGCGATGGAACAGGTCGCCGATCGTGTCCGATCCCTCGTCCTGCTCGACGGCCACATGCCAAGAGACGGTGAGTCGGTCTTCGATCTCAACGGGCCGGCCCGCGCCGCCGCGATGATCGCCCTGGCCGACGAAGCCGGCGAGGGCTGGTATATCCCACCCGCGGACGCCTCTCGGTACGGAGTCACCGATCCCCGCGACGCCGCGTGGGCCAACAGCCGAATGACGGCGCAACCGCTCAAGACGTACTCCGACCCGATAGGTGCCACCCAGCGGGCCTGGGACTGCCGAGGGATGTTCGTCGAGTGCGTCCCCTCGTCCCAGGAGCCGCACATGCTGGAACGGGCCCGCGCTCGCAGTGCGACCGATCCCCGATTCGCCTACCGAGTCCTGCACACGGCCCACAACGCGATGGTCACCGATCCAAAGGCCGTGACAGACCTGCTACTGGAGGCCTCGGCCATCCGCTGAGCGTCCGGGACCAGCAGCTCACCACCACCATCGCTCGTCGGTCGATGTGCTACCGATGGAACTGGCGGGATGTTCCTTTCAACAGACGAGGGCAACCCCCGGGTCGCTCGCCTCCGCACTGAGCGACCACCCCGTCGCCCCCGCTCACTCCAGGTGGCCGCCGGCGCGAAGCACACCCTCCGCCACACGGAAGGCGTCGGTCGCCGCCGGGAGCCCGCAGTAGACCGCCGACTGGAGCAGGATCTCCTGGATCTCGCCGACCGTGCAGCCGTTGGTCATCGCCCCCTCCACATGGTTCGCCAACTGGGCGGGGCGGCCCAACGCGGTCAGCATGGCGATGTTGATGATGCTGCGCTGCTTTCGGTCCAGGCCCCTACGAGCCCAGACACGTCCGAAGCAAACTTCTTCCGCATAGTCCTGCAGGACATCGTTGAAGGCATTGCGGTTCTGGGCCTTCTTCTCGATGTACTCGGCTCCCATGAGCTCGGTCAGGACGCGCCGGCCGGCCTCTTTGGTGCTCTCCATCGTGTCTCCCTCTCGATCCGGTGGGTTGCGACGTCAGCCGCGGTCGAGGATCTCCTTGACTTCTCCAGCTGAGAGCTTGACGGTGACCCCCGCGCGTTCGTTCTGCAGCACCATCGGCGACTGCGAGTCAAGGCCACCCCAACCGCGCTCCAGGGCTTCCTGGAAGTCTTCGTAGGCCGCCTTGGCGCACTTCATCGGTACGTCCATCTGGTCGGCCAACTCGAGGGCGAGGCGGAAATCCTTGTCGGCAAGGATCAACGCGAACGACGGCGGTTCGAAGGTGCCCTGCAGGTACCGGCCCTGGATCGAATCGAACGTACGTGCCCGACCGATCGCGCCCTGGCGAAGCGCGTGCCACAGCGGCCCAGGCTCCACACCCGCCTTCACCCCCAGGGTGAAGACTTCGGCGATGGCCGCGCGGATGATCATGCTCGCGCAGTTGTGGGTCAGTTTCGCGACGTTGCCGGCGCCGATATCCCCTACATACAGAACCTTGTCGCCGATCGCGTCCAGCACACTGCGATGAGTCTCGAACGCCCTGGAATCACCACCGACGTAGATCGCAAGCTTGCCCGACCGGGCGCCCTGGGGACCGCCGCTCACCGGTGCGTCGAACAGTTCGACCTCGTGCTCGCGGCACACCGCATGGATCTCACGAACCACGGTGGGCGAATTCGTGGTCAGGTCGAACCAGACCGTCCCCGGACGCAGCGCGGACAGCAGGCCGCCCTCGCCGGTGCCCACCGCCCGCATCTGCACCGGACCGGGCAGGGAGGTGAAGACCACATCCACGACCGCCGCCAGCTCAGCCACCGAGTCGGCCCACGATGCGCCCGCCTCCTCGAGCGCGGTGGCGCGCTGGCGATCCAGGTCGTGCACGGTCAGGTCGTAGCCGGCCCTTCTCAAGTTGTGGGCCATTCCCGAGCCCATACCGCCCAGTCCGATGAAGCCGACCTTCATTGCTCTGTCTGCCCTTTCGACGATGAACAGCCCGCGGTCCGAGCCCCGGGGAGTCTCGGGTGGGTTCGTATTGACGACCAATCAATCGTATCTGCGAATCAGCCTAAAGCCCGGGGTTCCCCTTGTCAATGCTCTCGACGGCTCACCAGTCGCACGGCAGGGATAGCCGATCGACACCGCGCGACCCGCCAGTCGTTGACAGTGCGTGCGAGCGGGTCGTAGGTTGTGTCGTGGATCCGGAATCTTATTCGGATATACGATCCGTGTCCAAGCAGGAGACCAACGATGATCACCGTCAACGCTCGATCCACTGCTGGCGCCGGCGAGCCCTTCAGGGCAACCACGATCGACCGGCGCGACGTCGGCCCTACCGACGTGCTGATCGACATCGCCTACTCCGGGATCTGCCATACCGACGTCAGCCGCGCCCGAGGCGAGTTCGGCACCACGATGTACCCGCTGGTACCCGGTCACGAGATCGCCGGCGTCGTCACGGGCATCGGGTCGGACGCCGGCAGGTTCCAGGTCGGCGACCGGGTCGGCGTCGGCTGCGTGGTCGACTCCTGCCGCAATTGCGACTACTGCAAGGCCGGGCTGGAACCATACTGTCGCCGGGGTCAGGTCCTGACCTACAACTCGATCGGCCGGGACGGGCAGCCCACCCGGGGCGGATACAGCGAGAAGATTGTCGTCGACCAGGCCTACGTCGTGCGAATCCCCGATGCCCTTCCCCTGGAGACCGCCGCACCCCTACTGTGCGCGGGCATCACCCTGTACTCGCCGCTACGGCACTGGCAGGCCGGCCCAGGCAAGCGGGTTGCCATCGTCGGTTTCGGCGGCCTCGGCCACGTCGGTGTCTCGATCGCGCACGCGCTCGGCGCGTACACCACGGTCCTGGACCTGGTCGAGGAGAAGCGGGCCGACGCGATCGGGCGCGGCGCCGACGACTACCGCCTCGTCACGGACCCCACGACGTTCACCGATCTGGCGGGCTCCCTGGACCTGATTGTCTCCACCGTGCCCGCCGACATCGACTACGACGCCTTTCTGCGCATGCTGACCCTCAACGGCACACTGGTGAACCTCGGCGTCCCCAAGAAGCCCATCTCGTTCGACGTCTTCTCACTGCTGTACAACCGGCGCTCGATCGCCGGGACCCTGGTCGGCGGCATCGCCGAGACTCAGGAGATGCTCGACTTCTGCGCCGAACACGGCATCGGCAGCCAGGTCGAGATCATCAGTGCCAACGACATCGACGCAGCCTATGACCGGGTCGCCGTCGGGGATGTGCGCTATCGCTTCGTCATCGACATCAGCACCATGGCCCACTGAGCGAACGCCAGTCTGACATCTTACGACGCATCACGTTGACGCGGTCAGATCGGGCCGCCACTGCTGACCCTCGTCTGCCATCGGTCAACATGCTCGAGCAGTGCGCGCCCGAGCCTCTTGGCCTTCGGCGCAATCTGTGAGGTTGGCCCGACCAGCGTTACTTCCGCCACCACCTCACCGGCCCGATTGCGCACCGTTGTCGCGATTGCCGAGCGGGCGCCACCATGCAACGTATTGCGGGCGAGCCGGGTCTGCCGAATCTCGTCGAAATCGGCCAGGAACTGCTCGATCAACGGGGTGTCCTCGGCCGGTCGCCGACGCAGGAACGCGATCCGGTCCGGCTCCGACATCGCCACGAGCAACGCCTTGCCGCCCGCGGTTTCCAGTAGGGACCGCCGGATGTTGGTCCGGGCAGCGAAGCCTGCCAACGTGTCCGATCCCGCCTCGGCCACATAGATCAGGTGATCACCCGCCCGCACGCCGAGGAACACCGTCGCCCCGGTCGCCTCATGCAACGCCGCCAGGTCGGCGTCCGTCACCAACCCCGCCCGGATGTGACCTGTGGCCAGGGTCAACCCATACACCGCGGGACCCAGGTAGAAGCGATGGTTGTCCTCGTACAACCAACCCGCGGCCAGCAGGCCTCGGATGAAGCCATGCACAGAACTCTTCGGCGCATCCAGCGCACGCGCCAGTTCGGCGAACGTCATCCCAGGGTTGTAGACGACCTCCTCCAGGATCTGCGTCACCCGATCGATCGTGCGGTGATTCTGCGGTGCCCGTTCGACCGCCTCACCACTCAGTTCCGCCACGGGATCATTTAACTCCATCCGATGTTGCGGCTCGGAACGCTCCCAGGCGTTCGCAGAGACGAACGCATGTATCCGGCGAGGATCCACTCACCACATCCGTGCACGCCGACCGGACATCCTCCGACAGTGGGCCCCCGTGCCAGGCGGCATCCATCGATGGGTCCGACTCGGTCCCTTTCCGCCGACTGAATACGAACAACTGTACGCGAATGCCCTGTCTGACTGGTCTCCCTGGCCTGGCGTTCACGCCTGAGCACGAATAGTCAACGGGGACGAATCACCGACCCCGCCCGGCGAGAGCGGTCAGCTACCTACTCAGGTCATCACAGCTACTGGGAATGGCCACGTACGGCCTCCTCGAACGTGTGTCCCATCCGGACGCGGCGGCCTCCCGGACGGGATCGGTCGGCTGTTGATGGCGTGGCCCAGGGTCGTGCATTGCGGCGTCGGGGTTCACCTGCAGCTCCCGATCGATCACCACCGCGCGTCGACGCCGCGCGGGAACAGCACTGTGCGTGCCGCTGGCCGGCGTCGCAGGACCATCGCCGAACCGTCGACTCAAGTCCCGTCGACGTGGGCCGCGCCATTCGCAACGCCGCCCATGGTGCATTCACGGCCAGCGCGTTCCCGATCGCTCCGGTGCTGTCTGCGCGCGTACGGTCAGCGCGTCTGGAGCAGGATCTGCGTCCGCCCGCCGCTGACGCACCGGGCCCGGCGACATGTCACCGTCAACCGGGCCGAGCCCAGGCCGGACTGCAGGCCCGCCGCCTCGACCGTGTAGGCCCGGCCGGCCCCGATCCGCGGCACCTGGGAGCGTCGGCGACCGACCGGGCGGCGCGAGCCAGTGAAAAGTTCACCAAGGCCACTCGGCTCAACCACCGAACGAGACCTCCCGGCACCCACACTCAGGCGCCCGTCCGCACCATTGGGAAGACCGACATCCGCTACCCTAGAATTACTTTCGCTACGGCGACAATTGCAATGAGTAGGAGGGCAACGGGTTTATGGCCGTTCACGTCGCCGATATTCGGATCAGCGCTCGGCTTCGCCAATCTTGCGTATGACCCGGTACAGGCGCCTCGTCAGCCATTCCGCGCGTTCGGCCTCTGCTCCCGTAACGGTGCGCAGGCAAGAGGAGATCTGCCCCAACTCGTCGATGAAGCCTGCGCGCACTCCCGTGGTGGCATCGGGCCACGCGCGCTCGATGATGCTGATCCTGCGACTCATGGTCTCGACCGACACGATGATTCTCCTAGTTTGCTTGAGCCTACTCCCATGACCGCGCTCGCGGCTCTGGAACGCGTCGACGTCCCTTCCGGATGACGTCGGGCCGGCGACGTCCAGCCCACCATGATCGTCACGGTCGGCACGTACGCGCCTGACACCGCCGACCAGTTCTGCCCGGTAGACCCGAAACTCGCCGCAACGTGCCCGGGGAGAAGGCATCTGAGATCGTTGCGCAGGTAAGGGACATCATGGCCGGGTTCCAAACCTCGGGCCAGGCGGCACACCGACCATGATCTGCGTCGCTGCCGTCGAGGTGCATCGACGGCTTGGGACGCGGACACTCGGGATCATGGTGCGTTACCGAGGAAACTACGTCGGTGGCCGAAACGACATTCCATCAGTCCGTCTCGTGTCGAGTGGTGAACCTGGTCGAGAGAACGGAACCAGGTCCGCAACCAGCCACTATGTCAGCGGCGCGATCACGCTATCCGAGTAGCCGGTTGGCAACGGTGTTCGGAGCTGACGATGAAGGGCGAGCACGTCGCGGCGGGCGGTGTCGTCGAGCTCCTCCAGAAAGCTGCCGAGCCGGGTCCGCACCTGGTAGTCGGCGGTGCAACACTTGACGGGTTCTCCACCGACCGTCCCTCGTCCGTCGAGGGCGCCAACCTCGAACGGAAGACCGTCACCTGCGTAAACCTCGGTGCCTGCCAGTGTCCGTTGCCGAAGGCTGGTGTCCACCAAACGCACGTCGACCTGACGTCCGGCGGTGTCCCTGAACACGTGGTTGAACGAACCGTCGTCGGAGATCCGACTAAACCCCATTTGGTTCATCGATTCGGCGAAATGCTCCAACATTTGGTGTTCCAGCACAATGTCCAGGTCGTGATGTGGTCGGGATTCCTTCCCGAGCAGGGCGTCCACTCCCCAACCACCGTCAAGCCACACAGTTATCCGCTCAGCCCGCCACCGCCGAACCAAGTCGGCGACGTCATGTGCAAGTATTTCGGTCATCGTCGTGCCCTTCTTCAGGCCGCAGCGGCGTCAACCGCTCGGTGTCACAGAACTGTCCGACCACGGTGAGGCGATGATTTTGTCGTTGCCGAGGTACCTTGCCGCAGCGCCGGGTTGAAGACGTCCGGTGCGGCAATGGATGAACGAGCAAGGGTGGTCACCGCCCCGTGACGCCAAGGACAAGCGTCCTGTCGGGCCGCGTCGCATCGGCGGAAGCGGCCGAACGACCGCAGCGGGGTACTCGGGTTCCGCCGACCAACCGGTAGGCACGCTGGTCAGGTCGTGGGAGGGTCTCCCAACTGCACCGATCCGGACCGTGGTGTCGGCCGGGAAGTCAGGTGTCCCGTTGGTCGCGAGCTTGGATCGCGGCCACAACGCCCCGCCCACTTGTCCGGTGGTCGATCCTGCCGGCAAGAGCGTGCGCCGGACGGCCGTCGTGGGATCGGCGGGATCGAGGGCGCCGTTGGATCCTGCAGCTCCGGTCATCGCCGGCTTCCCGTCTCCGAACCCGGACACCGGGCTGGCACTTGAACACCTGGCCAGCCACGCCAGCGTGTCTACCGGCGTTCAGAAGCTCTCCAGCACTGTTCACGCTACTCGCCAGTCCGCGACCTGGTCGGCGTGGCGCCGCCGCGGGACATGACTTTTCGAGGACTCCACGTCCCGTAACGTGCAGTCGAGGCGGATAGTAGCTCCTGGGCACGGCATTACGTCCGAGCGCCGATTCGTGTTCGACCCTACGAACGAAAACCGCTGCTGATCAACGTCATCGGTTCCAGGGGGGCCTCGCCCCGCAAGGGCTCAGGACCGGCGCAACTCCGCGTAGGAGACCGCCCCGATGCTGATCCCCACGCCCACGATGCTGATCACGACTCCACCGACCAGCGTCACCGCGGTCATCACCAAACCCACCAGAAGGACCAGCATTCCGGCCAGCAGAACGCCTGCCCCGACCAGTCTGCGACGACGTCGGCCGAGGTCGATGGATGAATGCGTGAGACCCCGCGGATCCTCATCCGCCAGAGCACGTTCGATCTCGTCAAGCCTGCGTTGCTCGCTGTCAGAAAGGCCCATCATGAACTCCGGTCCCCAGGTTCGACCCGGACATCTGTCACTGTACGGGGCTGTGCGCCATCGCGGTCGGTGGCATGGCTGCACCAGTCGCTTCGGCAGGGCAGGCGGCCTCGGGTTGCGCACCGTGCGTCGCACGAGCAATGGGCAAGGACGATGATGCTATCGAAGAGCTGTCCGCAGGCGACCGAATGGCCGGGTGGCCCGGTCAGGTGCCCTGGTGATCCGTCGACGATAGGATGGGTCCCGTCACCAGTGCCCGACGATCGAGATCGCTTACACAACAATGACTCACGTGCAGTCATGAACTGGCCGCAGCTGGCGCGATATCGATGGAGCAGCGACATGCCGCGGTGTTCAAACGATCGACAACTGGCGAGTCGATTTGGTCGGGCAAGACATACGGGGTCAAGGCGCCGGTCCAAGATCTGCGGCGCCCGTCCGCAGCAAGTGATCGGCGGTGTCGGTCAGCGCGCTGCCCGTGGCAGCGGCCCGTAGGCGCAATTCACGGCCGGCCTGCTCCGGTGTCAGACCCCGTTCGATCAGCAAGCCGATCGCCCGGTGGATCACCGCCCCCTGCGCGCGATCGGTCACCATGGGCGACTGCACGGCGTCCCCACCTGGCAGGTTCCGGTCAAGCACGACCTGACCGTCGACCCCGTGCAGGCGTCGAGTGTCCGCAGCCAGTTCCGCGAACGCGTCGACGTCCCGGGCGTAGAACACCACAGCGCTGCCCGGACCGGCGCCGGCCATCGGATCGAGCGGCAGTTGCAGCGACGACCGGGCCGCCCGGACGGCGCCTGCCTCGATCGCGGTCAATGCGACCGATTCCCCGTCCACCCGCAGGGTCATGGTCAGGCCAAGGAACGATGGCACCGCCGCAGTCAGATCGTCGACCAGCACGGCCAGGATCACCTGCAGGTCGGTGCCCGGGTCATCCAACGCATCGGTCAGGTCGCTCAGCTGCTGACTCAACGACGCGCGAAAATCCATCAACGGTGCTTCTTCCCGGCGTCCCGATCGCTGATCATTTGCCGCCGGAGCCAGCGGATACCCGTCGCATCCACTCGTGCGAGCCCGTGGACCCACGGTCGGGGCCGTGGGCAACCAAAGGGCGAGCTGCGAGGTCCACGGTACGCCGCCGACGCAGCGCGACGATCACCGCCCGGCGGCTGATGCTTGTCGCGTCGACAACGCACCCGCTGCGCCGCCAGGCCGATCTTGTCGGCGACCACAGCCACTTTCGCATGTTCCCGTTGACTCAGCTCCCGCAGCCGGACCCACGCCTGCTCCGCGGTAGTCCGGTCAACACCCGGAACGGTCGACGGCCGACCCAGGGGACCCAGGCTTGACCTGCAGAGACGACACTTGCGCCAGGCCAACACCCGGCCGCACCCGGTCGACATTGCGTTCCACGTCACCGACCTTCGACACCCGGACCGGGCCTGTCGGCACCGGGTCGCCCGGGGGCGGCTCGACAACCAAGAGCAGTCTGCCGCCGGACGACGCCGCCAGAGTCCGTCCGGGTCGATGACGAACGATTCGACGGCTTGAGGCCGTCCGATGCACGACTTTCGTTGTGCGGCGCGGTGGGCGTCGGTCGCCAACCTGAGCGGCATCTTGCCGAAGCGCCCGTGCCCGCGCCATCACATCGCCGCGCGGGCACGGGTTTTCATTCCCGTGGGGTGCGCCGCGCCCGCTCATGGACCGGCGCCCTATTGCGCCCGGCACGTCGGTGCCCAAATCTGCGACAGCATTGCCGGGCGAGGTCTGACCGCTCGCGCTCGACCACGCCCGTGGCGGCGAAATCGACCACCATCAGGTCATTCTCCTGCAGGCTCGGCATCTGGTGCGCCCGTGCCGGACCCGGATCGAGTCGGCGAGGCGAGACTTCTTGGACTTTCACGTCATCGGTCGTCACGGAGTGCCGCGTCGGCAACGTCCTGGGCATGATCGCATTGATCATCCTCGCGGTCGCGGGCGGCCGCGGAGATCTCCCCGGCGGTGTCGGCTCGACCGACATAATCCGCCCATTCCTCGCGCCGGTCAGCGGCATCGTGCCGTACCCGCGCCGCGGCGTGCCGGATCGCGCTCCTCGTGTTCCGTTCCGTAACGGAGTTCCCGGTGACCGATTGCGACGCCGGAGCATCTAGCTCAGTCTTCTCGTTCATGCGCATGGTCCTCATCAGTAGATGTAACAGGGGCTTGCCGTCGGGGATTCGACGGGACTGTCAACCGTCGAGGCCGATCGGGGCCGCCTCCGACCACGCCGCGATCGCCGACTCGTACTCCACCACCGCCGCGTGCAAGGCACTGGCCGCGTGCCCGATCGCCGCGGTGTCGGCCCGGTCGGTGGTCATTCGCCAGGCCACGGCCAGCTTGAGGACGTCGCGGAACGCACACTCGATGCGACGGTCGATCTGTGCAGGCGTCGGTTCGGGCCGCGGCGCGTGGACGTCCCGCCTCCGCCCACCGGCCGCGCCGGACGAGGGTGATCGGTTGGACTCGGCCGCGTGAGTCATCTCGGCCGCTGCCTTGTCGTCGGGGCCACCGTCGCCTTGGTCGTGACTGGACGATGAGGAGCCTGTCGGCATCGGAACTCCTGATCCTGGCGATGGCTCCTTCGACAGGAACCCCTGGTTTTCACGATGGCTGCGTTCCCACCGAGAGCGGACTGAACGGACGGGCGGGCAACGGGGGCAAAGTTCCGGTGACCGACGCGGGACGACAACTCGGACTGCTGATCAACGCCGGGCATTGAGACCTCACCTCGACGGTACTCCCAGCTCGGAGCCGGATGGTGTGGTATCGCTGTCGCCGTGGGTCTGACATACTGGCCGTGGTTAGCTGCCCCTCGCTGCATCCGCAGCGCAGGCTGATCACCACGATTTCTAAGCCGTTCTCGGGTCAACCGACGAAGACGAAGATCGTCGGCTAGCCGGTGCGCCGCACCACGCGCACAACGACGACCAGGAGAAGCTTCATGGCACAGGGCACAGTCAAATGGTTCAACCCTGAAAAGGGTTTCGGATTCATCACTCCCCGCAACGGCGGCCCCGATGTGTTCGTGCACTACTCGGAGATCCAGTCCGGGGGCTACCGCTCGCTCGAGGAGAACCAGGCAGTGACCTACACGGTGACGCAGGGCAACAAGGGTCCTCAGGCCACTGCGGTCGCTCTCATCTGACCTGAACCCTGCGCGAGCCGGGTGACTCGGCAGCCTGTCGGCCTTTCCCGGCTCGGACGCTCCGTCAATCAACGCGCGGGTGCCCGCCAGTATCCGAGCCGCGGAGAGTTGCCCGCGCCGCGGGTGTCCGCCCCCGCGCGGCAGGACCGCGCCGGAGCCCGACCGTCGTCCGGAGCCGGGCGCCAGACGACTGTCCCAGCATCGCGTGCAACCGACCGTCCTCGGCGTGTACCTGGGTGGGTCCTCGCGCCGAATCACAAGGGCATGCCGTTGGTTCCGGCGTCTAGTTCTGATGTCGCGCCGGGTCGACCTCGTGCGCGATCACCGACATCGAGTCCAGCGTCGGTCCGCCGAACGAGGTGACCATGGCCACGTCCGAGGCGTCCCGGCCGCGGCCGATGAGCACCCGGCCCTTGCGTCGACGGTTGTTGCGGGGATCGAAGGTCCACCACCGGTCGCCGAGCCAGACCTCCATCCACGCCGCGAAGTCCATCGGCGCCGGGTCGGCGGGCACGTCCATGTCGGGCAGGTACCCGAAAACGTAACGGGCCGGGATGTTCAACGCGCGGCAGAAGGTGATCGCCAGGTGAGTGAAGTCGCGACACACCCCGAAGCCCGACGCGTTCACGTCGACCGCGGTCGAAGTGGGCGCACTGCTCCCGTAGGCGAACTGCAGGTGGTCGTGCACGTGCTGGCAGATCGCCGCAACCCTGCCGTATCCGGGCGGGACGAGGCTGAACCTGGCCCAGGCCTCGTGGCCGAGCATGTCCGGCAGGCAATACCGGCTCGGCATCAGATAGACGAGGACGGCGTCCGGCAGCGCGTTCGGCGCCCACTCCGGCGCCGATTCATCCGCGTCCTCCGTCGCGTCCGGAACGGTGACGAGGGCCTGGTACCCGAACCTGGAGCGTCCCGCCGGGAGCACCATCCGGTGGCAGCGGTTGCCGTACAGGTCCCGGTACTCGTGGACGCGTTGCGGCGGATCCAGGTACCACCGTTCGACCTCGATCGTCACGCCCTCCCCGCCCAGCGGCGCAACCTGCACGACCGCGGGGGTGGGGATCGCGGCGGTGTATCGGAAGTCGCCACCGATGGACAGGCTGCGGGTTCCCATCGGCTCAACGTAGGCGAAACAGATGCCGAGTATGTTTCCGAGGCCGCCGGAGTAACGTCTGTACTGATGAGTAACTTCGAGGAGACCACGGCCCGGGACGACACCCGGATCGTGGAGCTGCACGGCTACCCGATGTGCCTGACGGATGCCGGCTCGGGGCCGACCCTCCTTTTCGTGCACGGCCTGATGAGTTCGCGGATGACCTGGTCGGAACAATGCAGGCAGTTGGCCGGCGACCACCGGGTCCTGGCCCCCGACCTGTTCGGACACGGGGAATCGGCGAAACCGCTCGGCGACTACTCCCTTGGCGCGCACGCCGCCAGCCTGCGCGACCTGCTCGACGCGCTCGGGCTCGACTCGGTCTGCGTGGTGGGGCACTCGCTCGGCGGCGGCATCGCGATGCAGCTGGCCTACCTGTTCCCGGAACGGGTCGAGCGGCTCGTGTTGGTCAGCTCGGGCGGCCTCGGACGCGAACTCAACCCGTTACTGCGGGCGGCCACCCTGCCGGGCAGCGAGTTCGTGTTGCCCGTTCTGGCTTCCGGGTGGGTGCACGAGGTCGGTGACTCCGCTCTGCGGATCTGGTCCCGGGCCGGGCTGCCGATGGTCAGCCCCAGCTCGACCGAGGCGTGGCGGTCACTGGCGACCCTCGCCGACGGCCCGACCCGGCGCGCGTTCCTGGCCACCAGCCGCTCGGTCATCGACCCCGGTGGGCAGACCGTTTCCGCACGCAACCGGCTGGCCGGGCTGCGGTCCCGGGACGTCCTGCTGGTGTGGGGTGAGCGGGACCGGATGATCCCCTCCTCGCACATCGAGGCGGCCCGCGCGGAACTGCCGCACAGCCGAGTCGCGATGCTCTCCCGCTCGGGCCACTTTCCACATCTGGACGAGCCACATGCCTTCGCGGCGGTGCTCGCCGAGTTCGTTCGGGGACCTGGCCCGGTTTCCAGGTCGGGGTCGGAATAGTTGGGCCGGTCGTTGACCAGTTTCCGCAAGCCGGCTTCGAGCGAATTCCCGCGACCGGCCCGGCACCGACACCACGTCGTCGTCCAAGGACACGGCGCTTCGACGCCGGACAGCCCAGATCGTCGGTGTCGATCCAGCGTATTGCGCAGCGCGGTGAAGCGTGCCGCTCCCCAATTCCTGGCGATCGCGCCTCCGAGCAATTCAGCCGTTGTTTGGAAGGAGATCAGCACCCTCGTTTCCGATGAGCGACTCGCGCCACCCGCGAACCCGCAGGTCCGTGGAGTCTGCGCAGGATGTACAGACGGCTGTGAACGTCCGTGTCCACCACCACGGCTGAGAAGGCAGGGAACTCTTCGTCGGTCAGGACGTTGGCCAACGCGACGAGTCGGTCCGATCCGACGATGAACCGCATCGTCCGGCCGGGGCCTCCGAACACCGAAACCGCCGCCGGCTTCACCCACTGACCCGACGGATTCGTTTCACCTGGGGATCCGGACTTTCGCGACTTCACGACCTCGGGTTCGACGGACCAGGCGCCGCGAGTCCGCCGTGCCCGCCACCGGCGTCCGCCGGGGGCAACCCCAAGCAACGGGGTGCCGGCCTCGATCACTTGCCGGCAACCACCGTGGGATAGGCGTCTTCGAGCGTGTGTCTGATCCGGTTCTTGGCGCTGCGCAACGACTGTCGGGTGATAGCCGCGGCGGACCGTCCGTTCTGCTCCTCGGCAGCGGCCAGGATCTGGGGCTGGAAGGTCCACAGGTCGGCGTTCGGGTCGTCCTGGGCACGCTGAGCACCACGGATCTTGTAGACGCGGCAGCGCTGCCACAGACCACGGATGGTGTCCACCAGCACCGGGTTGCCGGCGGCCGCGTACAGGATCGTCAGCAGTGCCTCGTCGCGGTTGAGGGCGTCGACCAGTCGCCCGTCGACGACTGCACGGGCCAGCTTGGTGTTCTCCCTTCGCATGGCGGCTTTGTCCTTCGGGGTCACCCGTGCCCCGCCGAGCCGGGCGGCCTCGGTCTCGAGCAGGATGCGCACGTCGTACACGTGCTCGAGCTCGGCGACGGTCAGCCCCTTGACGATCGCGCCGCGATGCGGCGACCGCTCGGCCAGACCCGACTCCTCGAGGCGGCGGATGGCCTCGCGGACCGGCATGACACTGGTGCCGACCTGGGCCGCCAGATCACGGACCTTCAACTGGGTGCCCACGGGAAGGTCACCGCTCATGATCGCTTCGTGGATCGCGTCGTACACCCGGTCGGTCAGCAGCGAGGGTTCGGCGCGGGTCAGGGCCATCGGAGGTGCCTCGTCTCGGTCGGGTGCGGTCAGCCGCGACTGTGTCGACATCAAATATCTCATCCTCCGGGCCGAACGCGCTGCCCATCGCCGCAACCCGTTACACCGATCGGGTGAAGTTCCCTGCCCGCGAACTGATAGGCTCCAGAAGCCCTCTTGTGTGATGTGTGATCACATTCTAGATTCTCTTTCAGGCCAAGCCGCCCCCTTGAACACGTTCCTACTGACGCGGCGACGATGCCGGACCGGGAGTCATCAGATGATCAAGAAGCTTCTTCTCGTCGCGGCGACCAACAAGCGCCTCGAGCGGATCGTCAGCACGAATCGGTTCACCCGCGATCTGGTCGCCCGGTTCGTCGCCGGCACCACCCTGGACGAGGCCGTCGCGGTCACCCGTGAGCTGAATGCGCACCGCATCGACGTCAGCCTGGATCTGCTGGGCGAGACCGTGGAGCACCTGCAGGAGTCCGAGGTGGCTACCACCGCCTACATCGACGCGGTGCGGGCGATCGCTGAACACGTGCCGGGTGCCACGGTGTCGGTCAAGCTGTCCCAGCTCGGCATCGCGTTGGATCCCGCGGTCTGTGCGGGGCACCTGAACAACCTGCTCGAGGAGGCCACCCGGGTCGGCGTGCTGGTCGAGGTCGACATGGAGCACAGCTCAGTCGGCCCGGCCGAACTGGAGGCGTTCCGCGCGGCCCTGGGCGAGTACCCGGATACCCGGGTGGCGATCCAGGCGGCGATGCGACGCACCCCGCTGGACCTGGAGTCGTTCACCACGGTGCGGCCGCGGATCCGGCTGGTCAAGGGAGCGTTCCTGGAAACCCGGGACCGCGCGTTGCTGAATCGGGACGAGATCACCGCCCAGTACCTGTATCTGGCCGATCATGCGTTGGAGAGCCTGCCGGACCCGGCGTTCGGCACGCACGACGACGTGTGCATCGACCACGTCAAGTCCTCAGCCGTGCGTCTCGGGATCGACCGCAAGGACTACGAGTTCCAGATGCTCTACGGGGTCCGCCGGGACCTGCAGCGTCAGCTGGCCGACGAGGGGTACCGGATCCGCATCTATGTGCCCTACGGGACCGAGTGGTACCCGTACCTGATGCGGCGCATGGCCGAGCGACCCGCCAACCTGATCTTCTTCCTGCGCTCGCTGATCGGTGGATGAGCCTCACCGCCCCGGCTCCGCCTCACCCGAACATCCGCCACCTCGTCCCGTCACCGACCCGTAGGAGACCACAATGAGCACGCCGCAGCAGCCGCCGTCGTCGATCGCCGGCAACGTCCGCGTCACCACCCCGTACAACGAACCCGTCAAGGACTACCGGCCCGGCTCGGACGAGGCCACCGCACTGCTGGCCGAGATCGGCAAGGTCCGCGGCCGGGTCCAAGAGATTCCCAACGTCATCGCGGGCGAGCATCTGCCCCCCGGGAACACGGTCGACGTGGTGTCCCCGCACGACCACGCCCATGTCATCGGCCGGTACTCGGCCGCGACCACCGGCCAGGTGGACGCCGCCATCGACGCGGCGCTGGCCGCCCGCGCGTCCTGGTCCCGCACGCCGTGGTGGGACCGGGCGGCGATCCTGCTCCGGGCCGCCGAATTGGTCAGCGGCAAGTACCGGAACGAACTGCTCGCCACCACGATGGTCGGCCAGTCCAAGACGTTTCATCAGGCCGAGATCGACGCCGCCTGCGAGCTGGCCGACTTCTTCCGCTACAACGCGCATTTCGCGGAGACGATCTTCACCACCCAGCCCGCCTCGCCCGCCGGCGAGTTCAACGTGATGGACCACCGCGGCCTGGAGGGGTTCGTGCTGGCCATCACCCCATTCAACTTCACCGCGATCGGCGGGAATCTGCCGACCATCCCGGCGCTGATGGGCAACACCGTGCTGTGGAAGCCGTCGGAGAAGTCGGCGCTGGCCACCGAGGTCGTCATGCGGGTGCTCGAGGAGGCCGGCATGCCGGCAGGGGTGATCAACAAGGTGCACGGTGACGGCGCCCAGATCGCCGGCCAGGCCGTGGCCAACGAGCAGTTCGCCGGGCTGAACTTCACCGGCTCCACCGCGGTGCTGCGCAGCCTGTGGGCGAAGATCGGCCGCAACCTGGCCACCTACCGCAGCTACCCTCGGATCGTCGGCGAGACCGGCGGCAAGAACGCGGTTGTCGCCCACCCGTCGGCGGACCCGCAGGCGCTGGTGGTCGCGCTGGCCCGGGGCGCCTTCGAGTTCCAGGGTCAGAAGTGCTCGGCCGCGTCCCGCGCCTACATCCCGCGGAGCATCTGGCAGCAGATCCAGGGCCCGCTGGTGGAGACCGTCGAGCAGTTCGTCGTCGGCGACCCGACCAGGCACGAGACGTTCATGGGTGCGGTCATCGACGAGGGTTCGCTGCGCCGGCTTGAGTCGACCATCACCGCGGCCAAGGAACGGGCCGGGCACCGGATCATCACCGGCGGCACCGTCCGCGCGGAGACCGGCTGGTTCGTCGATCCGACGATCATCGTCACCGAGGACCCGACCTCGTTCCTCATGGAAAAGGAGTTCTTCGGGCCGCTGCTGACCGTGCACGTCTACGACGACACCGACTTCGACAAGGTGCTGCACCAGGTCGACACGACCAGCGAGTACGCCCTGACCTGCTCGATCTTCGCGACCGACCGGGCCGCCATCGAGGTCGCGTTGGACCGGCTGCGCGACGCCGCCGGAATGACCTACGTCAATGACAAGCCCACCGGCGCGCTGATCGGTCGGCAGTCCTTCGGCGGCGGGCGCGGCTCGGGCACCAACGACAAGATCGGCTCCCCGCTGTCGCTGCAGCGGTGGGTCAACGCCCGCTTCATCAAGGAGAACTTCAACCCGCCGCACCACTGGACCTATCCCTACATGGGGCGGTGACCAGCCGGGCTCGCCCGTTCTGACCCCGCCCGACATTCCTTCTCCCTTGGAGCTTCCCGTCATGAACTCGTCGAAGTACGTCATCGTCGGAGCGGGCCTGGCCGGCGCGGCCACCGCCTGGAGCCTGGCCCGCCGCGGCCACGAGGTGACGGTCGTCGAGCGGACCGAACCCGCCGCCCATGACGGCAGTTCCCACGGCTCGGCCCGCATCTTCCGCTACGCCTACCCCGACCAGTTCTGGGTCGACCTGGTCGTCCGGGCCCGGGCCGGCTTCACCGAACTGGAACAGCTCGGCGGCCAGCAACTGATCACGCCGTCGGGCTCCCTGGACTTCGGGCAGGTCCGCGACCCCCGCGGCCTAGCCACGTCCCTGGCCGCCGCCGGCGTCGAACACGAACTACTGACGGCCGAGGAGGCCCGCGCCCGGTGGCCGCAGATCGCGGTCGACACCGAGGTGCTGTGGCACCCCGCCGCCGGCGTCATCGACGCCCAGACCACCGTGCAGACCATGCTCAAAGCCGCCGCCGACCACGGTGCGCAGGTGCTGGCGCAGTGGCCGGTGCAGTCGATCGACCGCACCGCCACCGGCTACCTGGTCTCGGCGGCGGACGGCCGCAGCATCGACGCCGAACGCGTCGTGGTCGCCGCCGGCGGCTGGCTGCCGGACCTGATCGGCCGGCTCCCGCTGCCGACGGCGTTCCGCGCCGCGGTGCCCACCCTGCAGGTCCGCCAGGAGAACGCCTACCACTTCCCGTACCGGGACAAGGCCGCCTGGCCCACCTTCATCCACAAGAACGAGGCGATCCAGACCTACGGCCTGCCCGGCGGCCGGGACGCCGACTTCCGCGGCCAGAAGCTTGCCGAGTACAACGGCGGCAAGCAGATCGCCTCGGCCTCCGCGCAGGACGGGCAGATCGACCCGGCCAACCAGGCCCGGATCGTCGAGTACGTCGAAAAGTACCTGCCCGGGCTGGTTCCCGAGCCTTACGCGACCGCGACCTGCCTGTTCACCAACACCCTCAACGAGGACTTCGTCATCGACGGGGTCGACGGCATCACCCTCGTCTCGCCGTGTTCCGGACACGGCGCGAAGTTCGCCCCGCTGATCGGCGACTTCGCCGCCGATGTCGCCTCCGGTGCCGGCGCCGCACCCGACCGGTTCACTGCCGCCGCGATCACCGCCTCCGGTCATGCCTGACGCCACCGCACGCGCGTCCAGCGTCACCGACCTGCTCCGCGAGATCGCCGACATCGGAACCGATCCGGTCCGGGGCGGGTACTCGCGGCCGGTGCACTCCGACGCCGAACTGACCCTGCGGGAGTGGTTCGTCGAGCAGGCGCAGCGCCGTGGTCTGGACGCCACCACCGACCGCAACGGCATCATCTGGGCCTGGTGGAACCCCACCGGCGGGCCCCTGGTCGACGCAGTTATCACCGGCAGCCACCTGGACTCGGTACCCGGCGGCGGCGCGTTCGACGGACCACTGGGGGTGGCCTCCGCGCTGGTCGCCGTCGACCGGCTCCAGGCCGCCGGCCTGCGACCGGACCGGCCGCTCGCGCTGACCGTCTTCCCCGAGGAGGAGGGCTCCCGGTTCGGGGTAGCCTGCCTGGGCTCGCGGCTGCTGGCCGGCAGCATCGCCCCGGAGCGTGCCGCCGCCCTGACCGACCCGGACGGCTTCAGCTTCGCCGAGACCGCGGCTCGCCACGGGCTCAAGCCCGAGCATCTCGGTCCGGATCGGGAAACTTTCAACCGGATAGGGCTTTTCGTCGAGTTGCACGTCGAACAGGGCCGCGGCCTGATCGACCTGGGTCAGCCGGTCGCGGTCGGCACCTCGATCCTGGGCCACGGCCGGTGGCGGCTGACCGTTACCGGGCAGGGCAACCACGCCGGCACCACCCTGATGGCCGACCGTCACGACCCGATGGTCGCCGCCGCCGCCATCATCGGCGCTGTCCGCGGCATCGCCGCCGCCCAGCCCGACGCCCGGGCCACCGTCGGCCGGCTCGTCCCAACCCCCGGCGGCACCAACGTCATCGCCTCCCGGGTCGACCTGTGGCTGGACGTGCGGCACCCGGAGGACACCGTCACCGCCGCGGTGGTCCAACAGATCAGCGACCGTGCCGGCGCCATCGCGGCCGACGAGGGGTGCACGGTCGAACTCGTCGAGGAATCCGTGAGCCCCACGGTGCACTTCGACCCGACGCTGCGGGGCCGGCTCTCGGCAGCCCTGCCCGGCGCGCCGCTGCTGGCCACCGGCGCCGGCCACGACGCCGGCGTGCTGTCCTCCACCCACCGGCCCACCGGAATGCTGTTCGTGCGCAACCCCAGCGGCATCTCCCACTCCCCCAACGAACACGTCGAAGACTCCGACGCCGAAATCGGCGCCGACGCCCTCGTCATCACCCTGCGAGACCTGTTGCTCAGGACCGCACCTCCGGCCATTGACGCAGCGCCGGCGCACCGCGTCTGAGGATCCGGTCAGTGGACCCGCCATCGTTCCCAGGCCGCCTGCCGGGTGGTGCCCGCGAGCTCACCGACCCCGGCCCAGGAGCTGTGTGCCGCGGTGGACCGGGCGGCGATCCCCACACACTCACCCACCACCCCGGTCAGGTGAAGCAGGTGCGCGAACGCGGCCGGCTCACCGCGGTCGGCCATGACTCGAACGGCCAGCTCGACGAACTCGGCCAACTCGTCAGAATCGGTCCCCACGAGCTCCTCGCGGCTCCACATCTGCCCTCCCGCTGCGTTCCGGTGACGTCGGTTCGACCCTGCCGCAACGGATGAGAAGCTTCAAGGAATCCCGCCGACCGCCTGTCGATACACCGCATTGTGGGTGCCCGACGGCGTCTCGAACCCCAGACGCCACCGCGAACCCGGCCATGCGTACTCCACGACCCCCGCGGCCGGGCGGTACGCCGCGGTGTACAGCGTGCCGAAGCCCCGTTCGAACTCGGTGTTGTACAGCGGTGGTCGCAAGAACGCCTCGACCGCCGCGGATCGATCGGGGCCATCGGCGAGCAGTTCGAACAGGGCTCGTTGACGTTCAACACTGCGGAAGGCGGCGGCATGCGCCGGGTCGAGTGGAACCGTGCCGCGGTGGTTGGTGACCGCGGGCAGGCTGAACACCTCAGGCGGTGCGCCCGGGCGGACGAGCACCGTCAGGTGACGGCCGTGCCGGTCCAGCAACAGCAGGTTGTACGTCATGTGTACCGGTACCCGGTGCAGCACATCCAGGCCCTCGTCCAGGGTGCCGGCCGTCTCCAGCAGGTAACGCACCACCAGTGGAATCCCGAATCCCGAGCCACTACCTTTCTGGCCGGCGAATGTCAGAGACGCCACCAGCCCGTCGTCGTTCATGCCGTCCAACAACCCCCACAGGCAATCGCTGGTGCCGATCACCCGGCGGGTGCCGAACCGGCTGGAGAAGACCACTCGTTCGCACAGGCCCGGGTGGTAGTCGTAGTTGCGGACCAGGATCGGCCCCGGGCTGCTCACCGCAAGCTGCGAGCAACCAGGCAGGAACCGCGGCGGGTCGAACATCGTCAACATGCGCGCGGCGGTGGGATCGCCGGCGGTCAGATCGACCAGCCGCGACCAAGTCGGCATCAACTCGGGCATGAACCGCCGCAATGCCTTCTCCGCGCGAGGCAGCTCCGGCCGGGCCGCATCCCCATCCTGTAGATACCAGGCCCGGTAACCGGGCCACAGCGCGTCGAACAACATCCGCCAACGTTCACCCGGCATCGTCTCCCGGATGTGGTGGAAGGTCGCGTTCGTCAACTCCGTCATCACGTCAAGAGTTCCTTGACACGTGGAGATTGTCAAGGTGACCTTGACACTCGCCATGGACTCCGACGCGAACGCGCGAGACCACTGCCTCAATCCCGTTCCGCTGCCCAACCTTCGGGCTGCTTCGTTCGTCTCGATTCGGGGCGCCGGCCTGCTTGTGTGATCACAGATCACGCCCGTAGGATGCGGCTACCTATGCACCGTGGCGAGGGACTGCCCTCGATGTCGATGTCAGCACGAGAGGACAGTGCTCGATGACTGCTGTGACCCGGTCCGATCTGGCCGAGCGATGCCGGGCCGCGCTGGCGCGGGTGGGGGTGGCCGACCGAGACGCCCGGATCCTGGCCGACGCCACCGCGGAGGCCGAGGCCTTCGGTAACCGAGCGACCGGCGTGGCACACCTGTTCGACTACCTCGATGGGTTCACCAGGGGCCGGATCACGCTCACCTCGCAGCCCGAGGTCCGTCGAGTTGCCCCGGCGATGATCGACGCAGACGCGGCCGGTGGACTGGCGCAGACGGCGTTCACGGACGCGTTCGGGGAGCTGCTGGAAGCCACCCGGGCCGCCGGCCTCGGGGCGCTGTGGATCCGGAACTCCTTCACCTGCGGCGAACTCGGCTACTACGCGCGCCGCTTCGCCGCCGAGGGCTTCCTCGCGGTGGCCTCGGCCAACAGCCCCGCATTGATGTCCCTGGGCGGAGCGCCCAAGCCGATCCTGGGCACCAATCCCCTCGCCTACGCGATCCCCCGTCCGGGACGCTGGCCGGTGGTCATCGACCAGGCGTCCTCCTCGACGGCGTTCGTCAACGTCCGCCGCGCGGCCGAAGCCGGTCAGCCGATTCCCGTCGGCTGGGCCTTGGGACCCGACGGAACCGAGACCCAGGACGCCGCCCTGGCGCTCCAAGGCACCTTATTGCCGTTCGGCGGTTACCGCGGCGGAAACATCGCTCTGCTGGTCGAAACGCTCGCAACCCTGTCCGGCGCCACCTTCTCCATGGATGCGGCACCCTTTGACCGGGGCACCGATTCCCCGGGCATCGGCGTGTTCCTGCTGGGGATCGACGCGACGAACTTTCCCGGCGCGCTCGACCGACTCAGTGAGCAGTTCGATTCACTCACGACCAACCATCGGGTGAGCATCCCGGCGTTCCAGGCGGCCGGCCCGCGCGAATCACTGGACATCCCCGACGACGTGCTAGAGCGACTTCAGGACGCGGGCCGGATCCGCTGAACCCGTCCACCGGCGTCCCCTCCGACATCGACCAATCCACCCACCGACCCGCTGACTGAGGAAACGATGTCGTTCAAACGAATGATCCAGGCCGTCGAGGTCCATTCCGGCGAGCCCATGCGGGTCATCACCGGCGGAGTCGGTCACATCCCCGGCGAGTCGGTCTACGAGCAGATGCGCTGGCTCGAGCAGAACGACGACCAGATTCGCCAACTCATGCTCCGGGAACCTCGCGGCTACCCCCCGCTGTGCTGCAACCTGATCGTCCCGCCCAAGCACCCCGAGGCGGCCGCCGGCTTCATCATCATGGAACAGGTCGAATACCCAGTCATGAGCGGCGGGAATACCATCGCGGTCGCCACGGTGCTGCTGGAAAGCGGGATCATTCCCATGCAGGAACCGGTCGCCGAATTCAAGCTCGAGGCCCCCGCCGGCCTCATCGGGATCCGCGCCGAATGCCGCGGCGGCAAGGTCAAGAAGGTCACTTTCGAGAACGTCCCGGCGTTCTCGGTGTACACCGACGCGGTCATCGACGTGCCCGGACTCGGCAGGGTCACCGTCGACGTCGCCTGGGGCGGGATGTTCTACGTCATCGCCGATGTCGCCCAGTTCAAGTCCTTGGAGGTCAGCGCCGAACGTGGCCGGGACATCACCCGCACCCTGGCGCTGGTCCTACGCGCGGCGCAGGATCAGTTGCCCGTCGACCACCCCGACTACCCGGGCATCGGCATCACCATCGCTCAGCTCTCCGGACCCACCGACAACCCGGACGCCGACCGGAAGAACGCCGTCATGGTAGCCAGCGGGCCGATCGACTTCGACAATCCGGCGTCCTGGACCGGCGGCATCGACCGGTGCCCGTGCGGCACCGGCACCTGCGCGAAGATGGCCTCACTCTATGCAAAGGGCGAAATAACGCTCAACCAACCGTTCCGGCACCAGGGCATCCTGGGCAACGTCTACACCGGTGAGCTCGTCCGGACCGCCCGAATCGGCGACCGCGACGCGGTGGTCCCGACCATCAGCGGGCGGGCCTGGATCACCGGCTACAGCACGTACGTCCTGGATCCGGAGGATCCCTTCCCCAACGGCTTCACCATCGGCGACATCTGGGCCCCCCAGGGGGACGCCTGAGTGTGGCCTACCGATGCCCGCAGACGCGGGTGCGTGCTGTGCTAGTGATTCTCGGCAGACCAGTGTTCGAACAGCACTTCCGGCTCGGCGGCGAACAGATCGAGGTGTCCACACCGCCTGCAGGCCCATGCCGTGATCGGCACGGTCCTCGGCCGCCCCAGGGGATGCGACCGCATCGTTGACACAAGGACGTTGCCCCCGCCCATTCCCGTCTCCGGGTAGAGGCGCAGCGGACCGAACACATCGGCGGAGGCACACGCGCGACAGCTGGACGGCGGAGCCTGGTTAGGGTCGCTCACGGGGCGATGCTAACTGTGCGCATCAGACCCTGCTCCGATGAGAAGCACGAGATGCATCGCGTGTCGGCGACCGAGGCGCTCCCCAGTTGACTGTCAGCGCCGCTCCAGCGACGCATCTCGGAGGCGCAGGGCCCTGCGAGATACAACAGGCCGCGTTGCGTCGTCGGCGTACTCACCAGCCGGTGTGACTCCGGATGGTCCGTTGCCTCGGGGATTGGTTCGACGAAATCCACAACGGCAGTCGAAGATAGCTGCTGGCGTGGATTTTCGGTGTGCCCGGCGCTAGCGCGTGACAGCGCTGTTCGGTGCGGGCGCGGTGGCCGACCACCTGCTCGTAGGCCACCCCCGAGATGCGGATCCCCACCTTCTTGCCGAGGTGGCGCTGCATGTTCGCGACGCCGGCCAGCAGCTGCCGGGCCGACGGGTCCAGGCTGGACCGCGGGTCGAAGGCCAACAGTCCGCGGCGCATGTAATCGTCCAACGGCTCGGCGGTCAGCAGCAACCGGGGCGGCAGACCGAACAGCGTCGCCTGCAGGGTGCGAACCCCCAGCCAGATCACGTCGCTCGCCGCCGCGATGCCCTCTACGGCGCGGCCACCGCGGCCCGGCTCCGCGCCGCGATCTCGTCCTCGGGCCGTGCCTCCGCCGGGAAGTCGTCGACGCCCGCCTACGCCGTCCACTCCTGCCCGCGAAGCGGGTCGACACTGTCCTTCAGAACAATCTGTCCCCACGTGCTTTCGTTCCCCGGAACAATGACACCCCGGCCGGCGTAGCGGACAATTCGCGGACGTTGCAGGCCCGACGTCGTCAGGAGATGGTGTGAACCCAATCGGGTGGATGTCTACGCCCCAGCTCACCGCCGTTATCGAGCGTCAGCTCGGGCACGGCCTCGAACCGGACAGGCTCGGTCAGGATGCGTCGCCGGGTGGCAGCGGTCGCGGCCGACGTGGAAGGTCGGGTTAGCCTCAACCGATGGTCGAGCACAATCGGCAGGCGGGAGCGGCGCTGCCCCGGATCATCGAGGTGACGCTCAGTCATCAGCCTGAGTTGGTCGAACGGTCGCTGACCCGGATCCGCGACGAGATCGCCTTCTACCACGACACCGATGTGGTCGACGACGACGAGCTTCGCCGATCGCTGACCTCGAACCTCGAGTACATCATCGCCAACATCGACACCGAAGGTGACCTGGACCTACGGGCGCCGGACGAGACCGGGCGGACGCGTGCTGCGAAGGGAGTTCCGCTGGCGGATGTCCTTGCTGCCTACCGCCTCTCATTCAGCGTGCTGTGGAGCGAAGTCGGGGCAGCGACGCGTTCGCTGCCCGGGATCACCTTTGACGATCTGTTCGACGTGGCCGGGCGCCTGTTCGAATTGCACGAGCGGTACGCCGGAGCGGCCGTCGATGGCTATCGGGACGAAGCCAGGCAGATACTCAGGTCGTCCGAGCGGGAGCGGGCGGTGCTCGTCGAGGTGATCCTGGCCGGGACGGCCTCGGCAGGTTCGCTCTGGCAGGCGGCCCAGACCCTCGGCCTGGCACTCAGCGGGCACTTCCTGGTCGTGGCCGCGGAAGCACCGCAGCCGGGCCAAGATCCATTGCCCAGGATCGAGGCTGCCCTGGCCGTGCAGGACGTTCCATCGGTGTGGCGGCTGGAGGCAACGCGGTCGCTGGGCATCCTGTCCCTGAGCACCCGGCCGCGGATCGCGGCCGCCCTGGACATTCTCGACCGGCACGCCTCCGGTCGGATCGGGGTGAGCCCGGTCTTCTTCGAGCTCGGCCAGGCCGGCTGGGCCAGGCGACTGGCGCAGCTCGCGTTGGAGGCCAACCAGCACAACGGGGTTCGACAGTTCCCGGACAGCCCCCTTGACATGCTCGTCGCGGCCGCACCCGACACCGCACTGGGGGTGGCCAGAACCGTTCTCAAGGACCTGGCCGACCTGCCCACCGAGGACAGGGACCAACTGCTGGACACATTGCAGGCCTGGTTGGACGCCCGCGGGTCGGCCAAGGACGCCGGTGCCGCTCTCTTCTGCCATCCCAACACGATCCGTTACCGGCTACGCCGGATTGAGTCGCTGACCGGTCGCGACCTGACCAACCCGGCCGATCTGGCCGAAGTGGTCGCCGCCGTTCGGGCCTGGCTGCAACTGCCCCACCATCATCGTGAAGGGGCGCCCTCGACGAGGGGTCGGTGACGAGGAGTCGGTGAGGACGGCGCTCCCACCGCACGTCACGTGCGGCATTGTTCCTCGAAACAGTTCGAAGGCCCTCGATACGGTCGCGGGAACAATGACATTGCCTCCGGCACCGGGCAGACTCAAATGCATCAGACCGGCGGCGCCGCTGATCAACGCGGCGCCATCGTGTCCGCGACGCGGGCGATCCTCGCGATGTGATGCATCGATTCCCGATCGGCGGCACCCCGCCGCCGATCGGTTCGCACTGCCCCACCAACCATCGACGCCCGACCTCAGGGACGGAAGAGGTGAGCACCATGCCCGAAGCAGTCATTGTCGCGACCGCACGGTCGCCGATCGGCCGCGCGTTCAAGGGATCTCTGAAGGACCTGCGCGCGGATGACCTGGCTACCGCCATGATCCGCGCGGCGCTGGACAAGGTCCCGGAGGTGGACCCGGCCGGCATCGATGACCTCATCCTGGGCTGCGGTCTACCCGGCGGTGAGCAGGGCAACAACCTGGGCCGGGTCGTCGCGATCCAACTCGGCTACGACCAGTTGCCCGGCACGACCATCACCCGGTATTGCGCGTCGTCGCTGCAGACCACTCGGATGGCGCTGCACGCGATCCGCGCCGGCGAGGGTGAGGCCTTCATCTCCGCCGGCGTGGAAATGGTCAGCCGTTACACCAAGGGCACCAGCGACTCGCTGCCGGACACGCAGAACCCGCGGTTCGCTGCGGCGCAGCGACGCAGCCAGGAACGGACCCAGAACGGCGGCACCTGGCACGACCCGCGCGACGACGGCGACTTGCCCGACGTCTACCTCACAATGGGAGAGACTGCCGAAAACCTTGCCCAGTTAAAGGATGTCAGCCGACAGGAGATGGACGAGTTCGCGCTCGAGTCCCAGCAGCGCTACGAGAAGGCCGCCGCCGACGGCTTCTGGGCCGCCGACATCACCCCCGTCACCCTGCCCGACGGCACGGTGATCGATTCCGACGACAGTCCACGCCCCGGGACGACCGCGGCCGGGTTGGCCGCCCTCGCCCCGGCGTTCCGCCCCGACGGGCGAGTCACCGCGGGGAACGCCTGCCCGCTCAACGACGGTGCCGCCGCGGTCATCGTCATGTCCGACACCCGAGCCGCCGCACTCGGACTGACTCCCCTCGCCCGGATCGTGGCCACCGGCGTGTCCGGCCTGTCGCCGGAGATCATGGGACTCGGGCCGGTCCAGGCCACCAGGAACGCGCTCGCA
>CAYZBB010000026.1:0-43404 GCA_964476495.1 uncultured Actinomycetes bacterium
TTCGTTCACACCGAAGAGGTCACTGGTTCGATCCCAGTATCGCCCACGCAGGTCATAGCCCTGATTCGAACAATCGAATCAGGGCCCTTGTCGTAAAGGGCATCCGGAGGACACCAGTTGGGGTCTCCGAGCGTGCTCAGATGATTTCGGCGTCCTCGGTGCGCCGGGTGCGGCAGTCTCGATCCTGGTGAGATGGCGCCCGACCGCGTACCGGAACCGCTGGCGGCATGGCAACCAGCACTTCGCTCGACCCCTTGCCCGGTGACGAAGCCCAACGCGTCGACGGCCGGCGCGCCCGGGCCGCCACCCGAACGACCGAATTGCACGGATTGCGTGCGGTGAAGGTCGGCAACCGGAACCGAATCCCTTATCAGGAGTTCGAGCGGTTCTGGCGGCAGACGATGGGCGATGTCGTCGAGCTCCCTGTCGACGACATCAGGTCCGACCTGTTCGGTGACCGATAGTCCGATCATCCGCGTCTTCTTCGACGCGAACATCCTTGCCAAGCCTGTCACCCGCACCCTGTTGATGGCGGGCGGACCACCCAGCGGTTCCGCGCTATCTGGCGCAGGACCGCCGAGCGTGAGGCGCTACGGCACATGCCGTCCCGGGCCATGTCACCGTCTGTGGTGCGACGACGTTCGGGGGCCTGCTCGGCCCTACGGGGGACATCGCAGGCAGGTTCGGCTCCACCTCGCGGGCCGACCGGCAGATCCTCGCCGATGCCGACGCGGTCGGCGCCTGGGTTCTGGTCACAGAGGACGTCGACGACCTTGCCGACGCCGACCTCGCATCAGTCGGTATCACCGCGGTCAACCCCGACCTGTTCCTAGTGACGCCCGGGCGCTGCGGGCAGTGCGGCCTCAGGATCCACCAGCACGGCAACCTCGATCTGCAGCGCATTGGCGATGGCGAAGACCGTGTCCAGTCGCGGGTTGGCGGGCCCGGGTCGCCGAGTGCGCGGATCCTTTGAGTTGTTGCGCGAATGCTCGATGTTCTGGATCTGATTGCGGTGCACACCGGCAAGCTCGGCCAGCCGCTCCTGGGTCATGCCCAGATCCTCGCGGCGCACCCGAACCTTCTCACCGAGCTGCGCTGCCACGGTCGCCATGTCGAAACGGACATGGCGCGGCATGCGCTCCACCTTGTCGGCGGTACCCGCTAGGGTCCGCCCAACAGGTTGGGTAATCGTGAACGACCGCAGAGTGACGACGGGGGCGGGCGAAACATGCAGTGGGAGGACCTCGCCGCGGGGATGCGGGTGACCGGCCTGGTGGCCGGCGAGTCCGCGCAGGTGCTGGCTGTGGAACGGCACGGTGCCGACGCCGCGACGCTGACCTACCGCACCGCATCCGGTGTGAACGAGCGTGTGCTCTACCGCGCCGACGCGGCCGACCTCGAGTTGGCCCGCAGCTCCGGCCGGGCGTTCGACGCACCTGCCGACGAGTTCAAGCTGGCTGCCGAGGCCCAGCGGATCAGCATGGCCGGCGCGTTCGATCCAATGCTGGCCGTTGTCACCAGCGACGTCCAGCCCCTTCCGCACCAGATCCGCGCGGTCTACGGCGAGATGTTGCCGACGACCCCGCTGCGCTTCCTGCTCGCTGACGATCCCGGCGCCGGAAAGACGATCATGGCCGGGCTGTACATCAAGGAACTGCTGCTGCGCACCGACGTCCAGCGATGCCTGGTGGTCGCCCCGGGCGGGCTGGTCGACCAGTGGCAGGACGAGTTGTTCTACAAGTTCGGGCTGCGCTTCGAGATCCTGAGCAACCCGCTCATCGAAGCCAGTCTGGGTGCCTCGGTCTTCGACACCCATCCGTTGCTCGTGGCTCGGATGGACCAGTTGTCCCGCAACGACGACCTGCTGGCCATGCTGGCGGAATCCGAGTGGGACCTTGTCGTCGTCGACGAGGCACACCGAATGGGAGCGCATTGGTTCGGCGGAAAGCTGGAGAAGACCAAGCGCTTTCAGCTCGGTGAGCTGCTCGGCGAACGGACCAGGCACCTGCTGTTGATGACGGCCACCCCGCATTCGGGCAAGGAGGAGGACTTCTACGCCTTCCTCACCCTGCTCGACCGGGACCGCTTCGAGGGTCCGTCCCGCGGCGCCCGATCCGGCGGTGCCGCAGACACCGCAAGCCTGATGCGTCGGATGGTCAAGGAGGACCTGCTGACCTTCGACGGCAAGCCGCTGTTCCCCGAACGCATCGCCCAGACCGTCCCGTATCGGCTCAGCCCGCTGGAATCGAAGCTGTACGCGAGGGTCACCGACTACGTGCGCGACGGCATGAACAGGGCGGATGCCCTGGACGGACAACGTCGGGCGACGGTGGGCTTCGCGCTCACCGTGCTGCAGCGCCGGGTCGCGTCGAGTCCGGAGGCCATATACCAATCACTGGTCCGACGTGCCGCCCGGCTGGAGCGACGACGACGCGACATCCTGCGGGGCGAATCGAGGCCGGAAGAGTGGCAACGGTTGTCCCGGCAGATCGTCGACGACGATGACGAGTTCACCGCCGAAGAATCCGAGGAGGCCGAGGAGGAACTGGTCGACGCCGCCACCGCGGCCCGGACAGCGGAGGAATTGCAGACCGAGATTGCCGAGCTGCGTGGATTGATCAAACTCGCCGAACAGGTACGCCGCTCCGAGACCGACCGCAAGTGGGTCGAGCTGCGGAACATCCTGCAGGAGAACGTGCTCGGCGGTGACGTTCCGCCCAAGCTCATCGTGTTCACCGAACACCGCGACACCCTGGAGTACCTGTGCCGCCGGGTCGGGACACTGCTCGGCCGGCCCGACGCCGTGGTCGCCATTCACGGGGGCGTGCCGCGGATGCGTCGCCGGGAGATCACCGAGGAGTTCAGCAAGAACCCGGACTGCCGGATCTTGCTCGCCACCGACGCAGCCGGGGAAGGCCTCAACCTGCAGGCCGCGCACCTGGTGGTCAACTACGACCTGCCGTGGAACCCGAACCGCATCGAGCAACGCTTCGGCCGGGTGCACCGCATCGGGCAGCGGGAGGTCTGCCGGCTGTGGAACCTGGTGGCGAGCAACACCCGGGAAGGCATGGTGTTCACCAGGCTGCTGGAGAAGATCAATGAACAGCGCTTGGCCTACGGCGGGCGAGTCTTCGACGTGCTGGGTGCCGCATTCTCCGAGACGCCATTACGGGAGCTGCTGATCGAGGCGATCCGGTATGGCGAACTGCCCGAGGTCCGTGCCCGGATGAACGAGGTGATCGACGAGACCGTGTCAGACGGGCTGACCGAACTCCTCCGCGAGCGCGCCTTGGCCGCTGAGTCCATGGCCCCGGCGGACCTCGAAGCCATCCGCCGGCAGATGGACGATGCGCGGGCGAGAAGGCTGCAGCCGCACTACATCCAAGCGGCATTCCGCGGGGTATTCGAGCGGATCGGCGGTCGGCTGGCCCGCCGGGAGCGGGGCCGGTTCGAGATCAGCAACGTGCCCGCGGTGCTGCGCTCCGCCGTGCGAACGCTGCCAGTGGCGACTCGCTACGAGCGGGTCACCTTCGACCTGGACTCCGTCAAATCGGACTCCGGGCAGCCGGCCGACCTGCTGGCGCCGGGCCACCCGTTGCACGACGCGACCATGCAGGATGCGGTCCGGCGGTGGGGTATTGGCCTGGACCGGGGGACCGTGCTTGTCTCCGGCACGATCAACGAGGAGCGGTTGCTCATCGGCGTTCTCGAAGAGGTTGTGGACGGTGAGAGCGCCGTCGTATCCAGGCGTTTCGGCTACGCATGGGTGGATCGCCACAACGCGGTGACCCCGGCGGGACCGGCGCCGTACCTGGACTGTGTCGCTGCACCGCCGGCGGCGGCAGCGGCTGCGGCGAAGAGAGCGAGTTGGACCGCGACGGCGGAGTCGGCCGCGGTCAGTTGGATCATCGAGCAGGACCTGCCCGAGTTCCTGGCCGAGGTGGTGCCGCGCAGGACGGCCGAGCTGACCCGCACCCGGGAGAGCGTGGAACTGCGGCTCACCCGGGAGATGAACCGGCTGGCCGGCGAAGCGCTGGTGGCCGCCGACAAGGAACGGAACGGCAACCGGCCGCGGCATAGTTCCGAGTCGCTGAGCCGTCGAGCGGCAGCGCTGGAGGTGCGTTTGGAACAGCGGCGACGCCAACTCGAACGACAGGCGCAGATGTCTACCAGACCACCTCGGGTAACGTGTGCGGCCCTGGTGTTGCCCTTGGTGGCGGTGGAGCAGATTCCGGAGGATGTGCCCGCGTACGCGAAGTCGACCAAGGAGGTCGAGCGCCGCGGGGTCGATCTGGTGATGGCCACCGAGCGGGGGCTGGGCCGACAGCCGAAGGAACAGAAGTTCAACAACCGCGGTTTCGACGTCCGCTCGGAGGTACCCGGCGGCGACACCATCTTCATCGAGGTCAAGGCGCGGATCGCCGGCGCCGAGACCTTCGACGTCACCCACAGCGAGGTGATGCTCGGTAAGAACGCGGCGCCGCATTACCGTCTCGCCCTGGTCCGGGTCGACCCGGCCGGCCCGGAGCACGACCAGGTCGTCTACCTGGACGACCCGTTCCGTGGGGTGGAGCCGGGGATCTTCGACGCCCGGGCATGGACCGGGGACTGGGCCAGGACGTGGGCCAAAGGACGGGCGCCGTGGTGATGGGCGTCGGTCACCGTTGCGGCTTACCCATAGTGCTGCGGCATCAGTCGATCAGCCACCCAGGCGTACCGGTCCGGATTCCATTTCGCGTCGGACGGGAGTCCGGCCGTCAATACCGGGTCGATGAAGATCACCAGTTCACTCATCTGATCGTCCAGCTGCTCCAGGCACCGGTCGGTCACCTCCTGAGAGCGACGCCATGCCGCCCATTTCTGCTGGGCGATGGCGCCGTACCCGACGACGAGTGGAGCGATGGGGCCAAGGACGACGTGTCGGTGTCTGGCGATGGCTTGGGCAGCGGTCAGAAGCTCGTCGGCGTCGAAGACCCGGGTCCGCGCCAGGCTGCGCAGATCGACATAGTCACGCCAGCGGGTGCTTTGGGTACCTCGTTGCAAGATGGTGACCGCCTTCTCCGCAGCCACCATTGTGGGCGGGTGGCCATGAAGCAGCACGTCCTGACCTAGCAGGCCCGGCAAGACGACCGGAGTAGGGGCGGGATAGATCGGGTCGCCGGTGCTGACGTCCAGAGCAAACGAGAGCTTGGCCGTGTGAAGGCGCGCGGCGAACTTCACCCGCAGTCCGCTGTACTCGTCTCCGTCTCGGATCGCTTCCACGGTGATCGAGTCCATTTCCACGGTCAATCCATCATCTGCCGGAGCCGCAGCGATGGCGGCTAGGACGGCACGCATCTGCTCCTCGTCGAGCGTGACGTCGACCGCCTGCATGTCGGCGTCTCGTGTCGGGCGGCGCAGCTTGTAGGCGGCGAGCAGCACACCGCCTTTTGAGCACGAAGTCATCGCCATAGTCGGTGGTCTGAAGACGGGCGAGCACGCGTTCCAGCCCGTAGAGGTTCAACAATTCTGCGGTGTTGCGCTGCATGTCCCGGGCCAGGGCCTGGAGCGCCCGGTAGGTCTGAGCCGGGGTCACGCCAGGTACTCCAGTGCCTGACGCACCGGGCGTTGTGCGCGCGGCAACTCCTGCGCGATGCGAAGGAGATTGGCGGGATGTGACCCCCGTCGCCGCAGCCAGGCCCGAAGGGCCTCGACGCCCAGCTCGTAACCCTGGTGGCCACGAAGCCGGAAGACATCGACGATCGACCGTTCTGCGCTGTACAGGCCGATGCGCTTGCTGGTGCCCTCGATGCCGACCTCGTCACGGCCCAGTTCGAAGGTGGCGGCGTCGAACGAATGCCACTTCACGGCGGTCTGGACCCGCGGGGGGTAGTTCCCCCGCGGGAGCGCAACATCGATCCGGGCGGGAATCGCGTCGATGAGGTCGTGACGAGCCAGTGCGGAAGCCAGGCAGATGGTCGCCTGCCGGGACCTTGTGTGAATCTCGAGCAGGTCGACATCGACCAGCGTGGAGCTAGCTCGCCGATAGAGCCCGCGCCCGACGACTTCGACATAGCCGGCATCACGCAGCCGATACAACGACCGCGAACTGACCCCAGCGCGCGTCGCATCGGTCTGGCGGAAGATCCCGCCCGGAACCTTCGCCAGCGTTTGCGCCGTGGGCCGGACCTCCTGCGTACCCATGCGCCTAATAATAGCTACAGATAAGGCTAGCTGTCAGTATTAGTGCGCACGGGGTGTCGGGGAGAGCCTGAGGTGGTTGGGTGGTCAGGACCACCCAACCAGGTCGCACGATGGCCACCTCATCACCTACACCCGGCGCGAGCGGGTGGTATTCGACGACGACCTGCGTGACGATCCGCCAATACAGGGACAGCCCACCGAACCCACGGTCCGATTGACCCACAGCCGAGTGCTCCGCACCTCCGCGGCGATCCGGGGCAAGAGCTAGGGCATGCTCGCCGTGCATGTTGGGGCCCAGGGTGTTTCGGGCCTACGACCCGGTGGCGGGGGTCGGGTTGGAGTCCGTCGGAGCGGGCCAAGCGTGCGGGGTGGGGCCTGGCTGGTCAAGCGACGCGGCGGTCCGCCGGTCAACGCTTGAACACGGTGTCCATGTGCCAGGTCAACGCGTCCCGGTCGGGGCGGTCAAGGCGCCGCTGCGGTAGCTCGATCACGCGGCCTGCCCGTTCGTAGAACTCCGTGCCGTTGCCGAAGTCCTGCCGCAGACGGGGGCTGACCTGCAGCCGGTACTTCGGGTCGACGCCGAGATAGCCGTCGTCATACAAGATGTGCACGTCGGACCGCAGCAGCATGCCGTTGTCCACTCGGTGCAGACCCTCCCGGGCCACCGGCTTGATGTGCGCCGCCTGCGGAACCGGCTGGATCCGCCCACCGGTAACCGCACAGATGCGGCGGTAGGCGGTGAGCACCAGACCCTTGAACGCCTGTTGGCCGACCCGAGGCACCACCAAGCGCGGATCGCCCCGGGTCGGCCCGGAGACTATGCCGACCTGGGCCAGGTCGTCATCGGAGAGCCGCGCTCCGGCCGACTGGGCTTCGAACGCATCCCGGACATACCGGCCCGACGGCTGGTCCAGGTCGTAGACCTTCCAGGTCACGATCGGCCGGCCGAAGTCCGGCGGGCCGGCGGCCTCGGTGCCCGGCGTCGCGAAGAACAGGTTGCGCAGCAGCACACAGCCGATCTCGGGATCCGGGTCCTGTGCGGCCACGCCCTTGCGGTAGCTGGTGATCCGCGCGGCGAGTTCGGCGGCGCTGTCGACGCCGTTGCCTTGGCCGAACAGTGACCATGCCTCGCTGATCCGGAGCCGGGCGTAGCCGCTGACAAAGCCGCCGCCCACCATCCGGTTGTCCGGCCAGTGGGTCTTGAACAGCACCGGCTCGCCAGGCCCGACCGCGCGGAAGCCCATGCCCGACGGCAGCCAGAAGTTCGCCTCGGTCAGCGCCGGGTGGTCGCGCAGATGCGCCGCCCATCGGCCATCGGTGACGGCGACCGCGGCGCGCATGCGCTGACCGTAGTGCCTGGTCAGGTCGAGGTCTGCCCACCCCGTTGGGCGTCAGTGTGAAGGTCGAACTACATTGAGTGACGCACAACCTGTTGTGCTGGGCGCTCCACCCGATGTCGGGTGCGAGGACTGAGGTGCGTCGCCGTCCGCGGACCGCCCGCACCTCGGTCTCGATCGTGACGCCCAACACGTTGGGTGTCACGGGGGATGCGGGTGACGGGGGCGGTTCCGAAGCGCAAGTTGATCGAGGTCGCGCTGCCGCTGGAGGCGATCAACCGGGAGTCGGCGCGGGAGAAGTCGATCCGGCATGGTCACCCTTCGACGCTGCATCTGTGGTGGGCTCGGCGGCCGTTGGCCGCCGCACGGGCGGTGCTGTTCGCGCAACTGGTCGACGACCCGTCGGCCCATCCGGACCGGTTCCCCACCGAGGAGGACCAGCGGATCGAGCGGGAGCGGCTACACGGCATCATTGAGCGGCTCGTCGTCTGGGAGAACATCCGCGACGAGAAACTGCTGGCGGAGGCGCACGCGGAGATCCTCGCCTCCACCGACGGCAACCCGCCGCCGATCCTGGATCCTTTCGCCGGCGGCGGCACCATCCCGCTCGAGGCGCAGCGACTCGGACTGGAAGCGCACGCCTCCGACCTGAACCCGGTCGCGGTGCTCATCAACAAGGCGCTGATCGAGATCCCACCGAAGTTCCGCGACCGCCCGCCGGTCTTCCCCGGGCTGGCGGAGTCGGAGATTCGCTCCTGGAAGGGTGCCGAGGGGCTCGCCGCCGACGTCCGCGCCTACGGCCAGTGGATGCGCGACCGCGCCGAGGAGCGCATCGGCCACCTGTACCCGAAGGCCACGCTGCCCGACGGGTCGCAAGCAACGGTGATCGCCTGGATCTGGGCGCGGACGGTGACGTGCCCCAACCCGGCCTGCAACGCCGAGGTGCCCCTCGTTTCGTCGCTAGCCGTGTCGACGAAGCCGGGCCGCGAGCGCTGGTTGCGGCCAATTGTGAGCGACCGACGAGTCGATTTCGTGGTGGCCGACGGCACGCCTACTGCCACAACGAATAAGCAGGGACAGGGTGCACGATTCTCGTGTTGGGTCTGCAGTTCGGCGATCGCACCTGACTACGTCCACTCTTCTCTCGACGTGGCGTTCGAACGACGTCCGCCCGCCCGACTATTGGCCATCGTAACGTCCGAATCGCGGAGGCGAAGTTACCAAAGTCCTGACGAACTACAGGTCTCCGCGGCCACGTCGGCTCATCTGTCGGCCAATCAGATTCGAAACGAGGACCCGTTTCTCGGGCAGCCGAGCCGAGGTACTTTCGGCGGGAATGCCCAGGGTCGCAGGTACGGGTTCAATGCCTTCGCCGATTACTTCACCGATCGGCAGCTAGTCGCGCTAACAACTCTGAGCGACTTGCTCGGCGAAATACGATACGAGATAGAACGAGCCGGATTGAAGGCTGGGAATATTCTCGGCGGGAGCTTGGACGAGGGCGGCTTGGGCGCGGCAGCCTACGCGGACGCTGTCGCTACCTATCTCGGCATGGCGGTGAGCAGAACCACGGACCTCGTCAATTCTGTCGTGACGTGGTCGAGCAGTCGAGATCAGGCCCGAAACCTCTTTGCTAGGCAAGCAATCCCGATGGCCTGGGACTTCGTTGAAAGCTCCCCCTTCGCAAGCGCAGCTGGCGATGTGGCGGTGGCGACCGGCACCATGGAAAAGGCGATTGCGGGCCTCGGATTCGGGCAGGTCGGCACTGTCGATCAAGCGGATGCAGCAGCCCTCGGTTTCCAAGGGGTTGTCGTCAGCACGGATCCGCCGTACTACGACAACATCGTCTACTCCGATCTATCCGATTTCTTCTACGTCTGGTTGCGGCGATCGCTCGTTTCGATCCATCCACATCTCTTTCGGACTCTCTTGGTTCCGAAGTCAGAGGAACTCGTCGCGAATGCGTACCGGCACGACGGCCCGGCCGGAGCCAAACAATTCTTTGAACGTGGGTTCCAGGAGGTCTTCGCCAACGCCCGTGTCTGTGCGCATGAACACGTGCCGATCACGGTGTACTACGCCTTCAAGCAGTCTGAGTCAGACGAGGTATCCACCGGCTGGGAAACGCTACTCGACGGCATGATTCGCGGGGGCTGGGCGATCACTTCAACCTGGCCCATGAGAAGCGAACGCGGCGGCAGAATGATCAGCGTCGGCACCAATGCGCTTGCCTCCTCCATCGTCCTGTCACTCCGCCCGCGACCCGACACGGCTCCGGGAACCGACCGCCGCGGGTTCATCGCCGCGCTGCAGAATGAACTGCCGGGTGCCCTCCGCACCCTCCAGCTCGGCGCGATCGCTCCTGTCGATCTTCCGCAGGCGGCGATCGGCCCGGGCATGGCGGTGTTCAGCCGGTATTCGTCAGTCCTGGAAGCAGACGGCTCCCAGATGAGTGTGCGGTCGGCGCTGGCGCGCATCAACGAGATCCTCGACCAGGTCCTCAATGAACAAGAAGGCGACTTCGACGGCTCGACCCGGTTCGCGCTCACTTGGTACCGCCAGTACGGCTACGGCATCGGCACGTTCGGCGACGCCGACAACATCGCCCGGGCGAGGAACACAGTGGTCAACACGTTGGACCGCGACGGTGTCTTGACTTCGCGAGCCAACAAGGTGCAGCTCGTCAAGCCGGCCGACACCCCGCTGGACTACGACGTTCTCAACGATCCGCACACCAGCGTGTGGGAAGCCGCCCACCACCTGATAAGGATCTTGGAGAGCGAGGGCATCGGCGCCGCCGGCAGGTTCCTGGCTGCGGCCCTGCGCCGCCAGGAAGGTGCCGTCGATCCGGACCTGGTGAAGGAACTGGCGTTCCTGCTGTACTCGATCGCCGAGAAGAACGGCTGGACCAAGGACGCGCTGTCGTTCAACACGCTCGCGACAAGTTGGCCGGACATCGTCGACGCCTCGCGGTCGGTCGGCGTGAATGCGGACGATCAGGCGGCGTTCGAATTCGAGGGGAACTGATGAGAAAGACACTGACCGCGCATGAGCAACCACTGAGCAAGGTCTTTTCCAGCGACTACAACTTTCGCATTCCAAGCTATCAGCGGTCATATCGGTGGGGTACCGACGAGGCGCTTCAACTCCTGGATGATCTGACCGAGACGTTGGAGCGCGGTGATGACTCCGAACCGTACTTCCTCGGATCGCTGGTCCTGGTCGAGGAGGGTGGGACCAGATTTGACGTCATCGATGGTCAGCAGCGACTCACCACCCTCACCATCTTGTTCGCGGTCGTGCGGGACCTGCTGGCCGGGGGCGAGTTCTCCCGAGACCTCGCCGCCGTTGTGATGGAGCCCGGAAGCCGGTTGAATGCGATCCCGGCTCGCCCGCGGTTGACGCTACGGGAGCAGGACTCCGGATACTTCCGGAAGTATGTCCAAGAGCCGGGGAACATCGCCGACCTGATCGTTCTCAGCGACGCTACTGCGTCGTCTGAGCCGCAACGGGCGATCCGCGATAACGCCGCTGCCTTCCACATGAAGCTGCGATCGTGGAGCGTCGCCGCGCTCGAGAGTCTCGCGACGTTGGCCAGTACTCGGACGTACCTCGTTGTCGTCAGTACGCCGAATCTCGACAGCGCCTATCGGATCTTCAGCGTGATGAACGCCCGCGGACTCGATCTGACTCCGGCGGACATCTTCAAGTCAAGAGTGGTCGGTGCATTGCCGGAAGACTCTGGCTATGACCGGAAGTGGGAGAATGCCGAGGAATCGCTCGGCAGCACCGAGTTCACCGAGCTTTTCCGCGATCTTCGTACGGTGGTCAGCGGGGAGCGCGCACGGCGCGAACTGCTCGTTGAATTCCCTCGGCAGGTGCTGGACGACTACCTTGACAACGGTCGGGGCCCTGAATTCGTCGACGACCTGCTGCTCCCCTATGCCAAGGCCTACGAGGGCACGATCGCCAAGGAGTTCGGACCGGGCGCGGAGTGGTCGGCCGTCAACAACTGGCTCAAGCGGTTCGCGATGATCGACAACAACGACTGGCGTCCCGCCGCGCTCTGGGCGATGGTCGCCCATCGAGACGATCCGACGTTCCTCGCAGCCTTTTTCAAGCGGTTGGAACGCCTGGCTGCGAGCTTCCTCTTGCAACAGGCCTACGCAACGCCGCGGGTGGCCAGGTACATCGACCTGCTCAAAGAGCTCAAGTCCGGTGATGGACTCGACGCACCGTCCTTCGAACTCAGCGATGACGAGCGTGAGCGATCCCTTCATGCCCTCCGCGGAGAGGTTTACAAGATGCAGGCGAGGCGAGCGCGCTACGTTCTGCTGCGCCTGGACGAACTGTTGGCCAACGATCCGGGCGCCACCTACAACCACGCGATCATCTCGATCGAGCACGTGCTTCCGCAGAATCCGAAGGCTGGGAGCACGTGGCTGACCGGCTTCACCGAGGAGGATCGCCAAGAGTTGACCCACAAGCTGGGCAACCTACTCCTGCTGAACCATCGAAAGAACAGCCAGGCCAACAACTACGAGTTCGACGTCAAGAAGCAGCGCTACTTCACCACGTCCACCGGTTCAGCCGTGTTCGCGCTCACGACGCAGGTGCTTCAGCACGACGCGTGGACTCCCGAGATCATCCGCCAACGCCAGGCCGTGCTGACCGAGATGCTCGCCAAGGAATGGGAGCTGAACTGACATGGCCCTGTCCAATCGGGACCGCATCGGGCAGATGTTCGACATCCTGTCGCCCGCGCTCAATCAGTTCATCACCGAGACCACCGCTCCAGGTCTGCCACAGGGCGCCTCGGCTTGGACCGTGGTCATGCAAACAGTCGACAACACCAGCGGCAGCGCAGCCCACGACTACAACCCACTCGACCCGCAGATCCAGTTGAAGCTCCTGTCGCAGAACTACACGGGTCGGTACCGGCGCGGCTGGCAGCCGTTCCGCGGCACACTGACCCGGGTGCACGAGGCATACGCCGGAGAACTGCTCGATCATCGCAACGCCTGGGCGCACCACAAGCCGTTTACCGACGACGACGCGTACCGAGCGCTGGACACCGCGGAGCGGCTGCTCAAGTCGATCAGCGCCGGGTCCGCTGCCGACCAGGTCGCCAAGATCCGCAAGGACCTGCGCAGGGTCGCCGTGAACAAGGGCGACAAGAAGCCGGATCTGCCGACCACCGGATCCCCCCATCTGCGACCGTGGCGTGAGGTACTTCGCCCGCACGACGACGTCGCCACCGGCAACTTCCAGGCCTCCGAATTCGCAGCCGACCTCTACAAAGTAGCCACCGGCGACCCCGGCGAGGGCCGCGACTACGCCGATCCCACCGAGTTCTTCGCCCGCACGTATCTGACCGAGGGACTGCGGGATCTGGTCGGCCGCGCCGTCCGGCGGCTCTCCGGCGACGACAACGCCAGCCCGGTGATCAACCTGCAAACCAACTTCGGCGGCGGCAAGACCCACTCCATGCTGTGCCTGTGGCACCTGGCCAGCGGCCTGCCCGCCGGTTCGTTCCCCCAGGAATGGCAGGAACTGCTCCAGGACGCCGGCTACCACAAGGTGCCCCGTTCGGTGCGCCGAGTTGCCATCGTGGGCAACCACTTCGCGCCGAGCGGCGAGACGAAGCCCGACGGCACCCGGATCAACACCGTGTGGGGTGAGCTTGCCTGGCAACTCGGCGGGGCACAGGGCTACGCGCTCGTCGCCGACGCCGACCGCACTTCGACACCACCGGGCCGCGCGTTGCACACCCTGCTGGAGACCTACGGCCCGGCCGTCATTCTCATCGACGAATGGGTTGCCTACGCGCGCAGCCTGGTCGGCCGGGAAGGCGTGGCCGGCGGGACCTTCGACGACCAGTTCACCTTCGCCCAATCGCTGACCGAGGCCACCAAGGCGACGTCCGGTCTGCTGCTCGCGATCTCGATCCCGGCGTCGGAGAGCAACGACGATTGCGCGGTCGCCGGCAACGCGGAGGAGGTCGGTGGCTCGAACGGTCTGGAGGCGTTGCGGCGGCTGCAGAACGTCGTCCGGCGGGTTGCCGACCAGTGGCGGCCGGCCTCGCCCAAGGAGGCGTACCACATCGTCCGGCAGCGGCTGTTCGTCACTCCGGACGCCGACGCCATCACCACGATCAACACCACCGCACGGGCGTTCGTCGACTACTACCGCAAGAACGGCGGCGAGTTCCCGATCGATGCCCGGGACGGTGACTACGAGACCCGGATCCGGCAGACGTTCCCCATTCACCCCGAGCTGTTCGACCGGCTCTACGAGGACTGGTCGACCCTCGAACGATTCCAACGCACCCGCGGCGTGCTCCGCCTGATGAACACCGTCATCCACGCCCTCTGGCAGGGCAACGATGCCGCGCCGCTGATCATGCCCGGGTCGATCCCGTTGGACAACGCCGTCGTCAACGCGGAACTGACGCAGTACCTGCAGGACTCGTGGCGCGCCATCATCGACGCGGACGTCGACGGCCCGAACTCCGAGCCCTCCCGCATCGACCAGGGCACCCCGCTCTACGGCCAGCGGTCGCTGACCCGACGGCTGGCCCGCACCGTCTTCTTCGGTGCCGCCCCGACCATCGGCGCCGCCCAGAAGGGTGTGGAGACGCAACGTGTCTTCCTGGGAACGGCCATCCCCGGCGACGTACCCGGCAACTTCCACTCCGCGCTCACCAAGCTCGCCGACCGGGCCACCCACTTCTACGCGAGCGGCGGCAAGTTCTGGTACGACGTCCAGGCCAACATCACCCGCCGCGCTCGCGACCAGGCCGAACGTCTGCACGCCGAGGAGGTGTGGGCGGAGATCGTTCGGCGGTTGGAGAGCCAGGCGTCCAAGAGCGGCGACTTCGCCCGGGTCCACGTGTGCCCGGCCGAGGGTGGCGACATCCCGGACCTGGACGAGGCGCGGCTGGTCATCACGCACCCCAGGCTGGCCCACAGCCGCAACGCGAGTGACTCCTCGGCACTGACGTTCGCACAGCACGCCACCGCGCATCGTGGCTCGGCCAATCGCACCCACCGCAACATGCTCGTGTATCTGGCGGCCGATGCGGCCCGGATGACCGAACTGGAAGCCGCGGTGCGCAACTACCTCGGCTGGTCGGGCGTGTTGGCCGATGCGACGGCGTTGGACCTCACCGAGAACCAGCGAAACCAGGCGGCGGACAAGAAGACCCAGGAAGGCCAGACGGTCGACTCGCGCCTGCTCGGCACCTACCAGTGGGCGCTGGTACCGATTCAGCCAGTGCCGGCCGAGCCGTTCACGGTGAAGCCGTTCAAGGCGGAAAGCCCGTCGCCATGGCTGGCCGAGCGGGTCTCCCGGCGGCTGGGCAACGACGGCAACCTGAGCACCCAACAGGCGGCCGCCGCGATCCGGCACGCCCTGGACACCTTGGTGCCCAAGGTGTGGGAGTCCGGGCACGTGCGCGTCGGCGACCTGTGGGCGATCTATGCCGACTACCCCTACATGTCCCGGCTGCGTGACGAGTCCGTGCTGATCGACGGGTTGTCCGTGCAGCCCTTGCTCTGGGAGCAGGAGGGTTTCGCCCTCGCCGACGACTACGACGAGAACACCGATCGCTATCGAGGTCTGGTGCTACCAGGGGAGGCCGGGGGTCGGCCGACCAACCGGACGTTGATCGTCAAGCCCGCGCGCGCGAAGGCCCAGCGCGTTGATCCGCCACCACCACCACCGCTACCGCCACTGCCACCAAAGCCGGACCCCATGCCTGCCCGCTACTTCGGCGCCAAGGAGCTCAGCACCGATCGATATGCCATGGACTTCAAGTCGCTGGCCGACGCGGTGCTCAACCATCTGATCCGGCCCGACATCAACCTGAGCGTGCGGATCGAAATCGAGGCAGTCGCCGACGACGGTTTCGATCGCGACACCATCCGCACGGTGTCGGAGAACAGCCGTACCTTGCACTTCGACCAGTCGGAGTTCGAGGACCACTGAGCCGTCACGCCGGTCACGCCAACAGCAGGGAGAGACATTGCTCGGCTTCCGATCCGTCCTTCAGGCCCATGACGAGCCGCAACTGGTCGAGGCCGCCCTCACGGATTTCACCGCCTGGTTGGCCGGGAAGGGTTACGAGGCGGACAACGTCGGTCCGGGACGATCCGTCGATGTCGCACCCGGGGTGCAGGTGGCGATCGTTCGCGATCGGGACGAGATCGGTTCGGACGTGCTTCGGGCCACCCTGGTGGAAAAGCAGGTCACCGGAACCTGGACCAGCGTGCTGACGGCGCATCTCAATGCACAGGGCACCCGCGGATGGCTGTGGCTCGACGTCCACAAGCCCGACGACCACGACTGGACAGCAACTCCTCGACTTGCGCGTTCGCTCGTCAAGTCGATCAGACTCCGCGACGGTCGATTCCCGCTCAACCCGATACCCCGGAGGGTCGGCTACGGCCAGGTCGACGAGGTCGTGCAGGCGGTGCTGGACGACAAGCGGCTGGGATTGGCCTTCGTTGCCGGGTCGGGACAGTTCACCCGCTACGACAAGTGGCGCGACACCGTAGATTTCCTGCTCAACCAGACCGTCGGGCAGGCCAACGTCTGGATCCTCGACCGCGATGCGACCGAGCGCTTCAACCACCTCATCGGCCGACCGCACCGCGTGGCGTTCGACACGGTCCGGACCTTCCTGCCGGGGGTCGTGCGCGGCGACGCACTGGACGCCGAAAGGCACCGGTACCTGACGAAGACGAGCATCGGTGCCAAACCGAGCTTCGCCCTGCGCCGGGTGTTCGGGCAACGTGCCCGGGAGCAGATGCTCAGCGTTCGGTTGCCCGACTTCCTCCGCAGCCTGGACCAGGAGCTGCGTCGGCAACAGGATTCCGCGTTGATGGGCGAACTGCTTGGCCCGGTCACCGATTCGCCGAGACGATCGGTCAGCGCCTGCAGGCCCGCCTCGACGCACTTCACGACCAGGTGGAGGCGGCGGAGTTCGAGCGTGATCTCGCCCGAGAGGAGTTGGAGTCTGCGGTGCAGGAGCAGATCTCCATCGACGAGGAGCGGGCGACCGCCGAACGGCGACTGCGCTATCTCCAGCTGCAGGTCGCCGCCCGCGGTGACGCGTCGGCGGCCTGGGGTGACCCGGACATCAGCATCCTGGATCTTCGGCCGGACTCCTTTGCCGAACTGCTGGAGCGGTTGGTGGAAGTGCCCAGGGTGTCCTTTACCGGCGATACCGAGATCTGCCGTTCTCTCGACAAGCACAGCCAATCCCAGGGCTGGGCGAACAAGGCCTGGGATGCCCTGCTGTCGCTGGACGACTTCGTCCGAGTCCGAACGGGCGAGGGATTCGCCGGCGACGTCGAGGAGTACTTGCAGCGCACGCCCGCCGGTTGTCGTTCGTTCTCGGCCAACCGGCACGCGCAGGGGGAGTCCGAGACGGTCGAGAACACACGCAAGTACCGCAATCCCCGGATCCTGCCGGTTCCGGTCGCCGTCGATCCGGCCGCCCAGGTGTTCATGGGCGCGCACTACAAGGTGGCCTATTTCGCGCGGGTGAGCCCAAGAATCCACTACCTCGACGACACAGCGCGGACCGGCACCGTCTACGTGGGCTACATAGGCCCGCACCTCCCGCTGCCGACGAACTGATCAGGATGGAGTCCGCGCACGGTCTTGCCGCAGGCCGTACTTGACAAGCTACGGGGCCAGGCCGCCAAGGTCGGCGTCGTCGGACGTGCAGGATACGTTCGGCGTTCTCCTACGCCGGCTTTCTGCTTGCCTGGTGCCGGTACCTGCGCGGCGAGATGCCGTGGGCAGTGGTGAAGACTTTGCTGAACGTTGCCGGTGTGGCATAACCGAGCGTTCGGGATACTTCGTGCACAGGATCACCGAACATCAGAAGCTCGCGTGCGAGGCTCATCCGCAATTGTGCGCGCCAGTGCGGGAAGCTGCCGCCTGTCTGGGCAAGGAACTCCTCGCCAATTGCCTTCCGCGAGATGTGCAGGTGACTCGCCCATTCAGCAAGCGAACGTGAGTCTGCCGGATCACGTCGCAATGCCCAGGCGATTTCCGCCACCGCGCCGGTCGGCCCGTTGCTGGTTCCGCTGTCGGTGCCGGCAACGAACTGGTCCCGGAAAAGATCGTCCGCGAGGAGCACGCGATCGATGTCGGAGTGAAAAAATGTGTACTCGGCGACCACGGTGTGCAAGAGGAAAGCCTCAGCCTCGCCCGAGAGTGAGTAAGTATTCAGTTCGTCGACGCCGATGGGTATGCCTCCGTGTCGATTGCCGAGAGGCAGCAGGATCGATCCTTCGGCGAGCGTCACCGAGGCCAGGAACCCGGCGGGAAGCCACATCGCCTGTCCCCGGTGCATGGAGAACTCGCGGGTGCCGATCCGCAAAGTGGCCTGTCCGCGGCACGCCCACCACAGGACATGCCAGTCGAAGACCCAGTTCCATACCTGTCTGGGTGGGATGTGTGGAGATTGCTGCGGCTTGTCTGCGACCAATGCCGCAAGCTGCGTGGTGGCCTCGACGAGAGGGTTGGCGCTGCGCCGGGGCGAGGCATGGGCGCGGCGCGCGTACTCACGCGGGCCAACACCGAAGTGGCGCCCGAATGCGCGGGTGAATCCTGCCGGGGTGGTGTAGCCGACGTGGCGGCCGGTCGACCCGATATCGCGCCCGTCGGTGAGATGGCTTGCTGCGACAGTGACGCGGACACGAGTTCGCCATTCGGAGAAGCTCATCCCGGTCTCGGTGCGGAACTGCCTCTGTACGGTCCTGACGCTGACGTTCTCACGCTCGGCGAAGTGGCTCAGCCCTCGGGGCGAACCCGGGGACCGCAGGACCGCTTGAGCGACCGCCGATGCTTCGCGCGAGGAAGGCATCGGCACCGGCGATGCACGTCCCCCTGCGTCGGCGGCGTCGTCGCGAGACGCACCGTCAACCACGAGCGAGAGCAGGGCGTTGGCACCGGCAAGCGCTTCGAGGCTGTGGTAGCCGTTCCAGTCGAACTGGAAGAGGAGCCAGTCCTCCCAGCCATTCGGGATCGGGACGACGCGGACCTCCGCCAGTGCACCCAAGCGCTTGGGCATCCTCGGAAAGATGGGGAGCACCACAGCGCCCACACTTGTCCGAGTGCGGTGCGTGACGCCCGGAGGGATCCAGATCGCCTCACCCGCTGCGAGGCGGTGGACGTCGCCGGCGGCCTCGACGATCGCGGTGCCGGTGTGCACCCACAGCAGCACCGGTATGTAATCCTCCGTGATCGGTCCCGCCGTCATGGCCGGGATCGAACGGTCCGCGGTGTACGTCCTGGCCTTCCTCACGAACCCTCCAGCAAGTCGGCAAAGTTGTCACTTGAAGATAATAAGTGAAGGTTAGGCGAAGCTAATCTCTCACTGCGGGTACGCGACCGCGAGTCCAACCCGCCCACCGTTGCCGTCGTCCCTGGAGTCGCCCGTACCTTGTCGCGAGCCCGTTCCAGGGTCCCGAGATCGCCCCGGCAATCGCCGACGAGCGTCGGGCGGGCAGATCACACTCCGCGAACTCGCCCCGACTCATCGAGAGATGGAAGGAACCACTTCATGAATGTGCCCATTGCACCCCGTCGCATCACCGCGCTGCTCGCCGGCATGCTCATCACCATCCTGTGCCTCGTCGGCTGTGCCGGCAACACCACGAGCGCGAACAACACATCCGAGTCGGCGTCACCGACGTCACCGACACCGGACGTCGGTAACTTCCCCGCGACGATCGACACCGCCTACGGCGAGATCACCGTGGACAAGAAGCCCGAACGGATCGTGGCGCTCGACTCGGGGTACGTCGAACTCCTGGCCTTCCTGGACGAGAAACCGGTCGTGTTCGCGTCCTATCTGTCCGACAACGAAGAACTACTGACCTACTCCCCGTGGCTGGCGGGGACGTATCAAGGTGAGCCCGATCCGAGCCTCTTTACGGCGGACTACCAGCCCTCGGCCGAGGCCGTCGCCGCCTGGAAGCCAGACCTCATCCTGACGACGATCTGGCAGACGGACGAGCAGCTCTACAAGCAGCTGTCCCAGATCGCACCGACCTACGTCGGAATCGAGCCCGATACCAACACCGACTGGCAGGCCAACCTGGCCGCGCTCGCGACGCTCACCGGTCACGATGCCGCGGTCGTTGACCAGGTCCAAGCAGATCTCGATGCCGCGCTCGCGGCCGCCGCCGGGCGGCTGCAGGGCCTGCAGGGCAAGACGTTCCACGTCGCAGCCCTAGGCCCGGACGAGCAGCTCTGGCTGACGGAGTACGCCAACGCGCCGCTCGTCGGCTTGGGACTGAAGCCCGGTGAAGGCCAGCCGGTGTCCGGCGAGCAGGCCGCTTCAGCACCGAAGTTCTCGAAGGAGAACGTCGATCAGCTCACGGCCGATGTCGTGTTCGTCGCAACCGAGCACCGCGACCCCAGCGGCGAATGGCAAGCCGCACTCGATGCGGATCCGAGAGTGGCCGCCCTGCCCGCATCCCAGAACGGCACCCTGATCTATCTCACCGCCCCGCAATGGAACGCGGTGAACGGTGGTAGCCCCGCGAGCGTGCAATGGTGGCTCGACGAGGTCGTGCCCCTGCTGGAGAAGTCGTCGCTGAACCAGAGTGGCCAGTAGTCGCGAGACTCTCACCCGATGGTCGCGGCCGAGCCCGGTGAGCCGAGGATAGTGTCGTGACCTCGAGTGTCGGTTAACCGCAGGTCGGCCGCATCCACCGAGAAGGACCGCATTGACGGCACACGCCAACGCCACGGACGCCGCTTCGCGACGCCGGGGCGGCCTGCGTGGTCAAGCGGGAGCCCCGGCCACCTCCTCCTCGCGCCGAGTGCTAGGTCTGCTGGCCGCGGCCCTGATGCTGGCGATCCTCCTGCTACTGAGCGTCGCTGTGGGGTCGAGGAACATCCCGTTGCCCGATGTCGTCGGGGCGCTTCTGGACACCACCGGGCAGGGGGATGCCTATGTCGTCTGGGAGTTGCGCATTCCCCGAACCGTTGTCGGCCTGTTCGTGGGCCTCGCGCTGGGCGTGGCGGGAGCGTTGATCCAGGCGCTGACCCGCAACCCCCTGGCTGACCCGGGCATCCTGGGCGTCAGCGCGGGAGCGGCCTTCTTCGTCGCGCTCGGCGTCGCACTGTTCGGGGTGTCCTCGATCAGCGGGTATGTGTGGTTCGCGTTCGCCGGGGCCCTTGTCGTCACCGCCGTCGTGTACATGATCGGATCGGCGGGTCGCGGCGGTGCCGATCCGATCAGGCTCACCCTTGCAGGTGTCGCGCTGGAGGCGGTCCTGGCCGGCCTCGTGACAGCCATGGTGCTGATCGACCCGCAAGCGTTCGATCAGATGCGGAACTGGAACGCCGGAAGCATCGCGAACCGCGGCTGGGACATCCTGCTCCCGGTGCTGCCGTTCCTGGTTCTGGGGGTGCTGCTCGCGGTGGTTGCGGTGGGCGCCCTGAACGCGATTGCGCTTGGGGACGATGTGGCCCGTTCGTTGGGTGCCAACCTCACCCGGACGAGGGTGATCGTGATCGCTGCGGTGACACTCCTGGCCGGCGGCGCGACGGCAATCGCGGGCCCGATCGGGTTCGTGGGGCTCATGGTGCCGCATGTCGCTCGATGGATCACCGGGCCGGATCAAAGGTGGATTCTCGCCTACACCCTCGTCCTGGCGCCGTCGCTCGTGCTGGCCGCCGATATCGTGGGCCGGGTCGTGGTCCGGCCGGGTGAGATTCCGGTCGGCATCGTCACTGCGTTCGTGGGCGCCCCGGTGCTGATACTGCTCGTGCGGCGGCGGAAGGCGAGCGGCCTGTGACGGACCTGGACAGTCGCAACCTGGACAGCCGCAACGGGAACCCGTTGCCGCGTGTGGAGTTCGGGCATCGCACGCTTGTCCTGCGCCGGGCGCGGATCGCGGTGCGCCTTCGTGTGCGGACCGTCGTCACGTGCGTCGTGCTCGCTGTCCTGACGCTCGCCGTCAGCGGCTGGGCGCTTGCTCTCGGGCCCTACCCGCTCACCATGACCCAGGTATGGGCTGCGCTGACAGGCGACCCGGACGCGGGATTCGCCCAGACCGTGGTGATCGAGTGGCGGGCACCCCGTGCGCTCGCCGCGATGATCTTCGGTGCCGCTCTCGGGGTCGCGGGAGCGGCCTTCCAGTCCATGACGCGCAATCCCCTCGCCTCGCCGGACATCATCGGGTTCTCCGCCGGCTCCTACACCGGGGCAATGATCGTGATCATCCTGATCGGGGGCTCCTACCTGCAATTGGTCGCCGGCGCGCTGGTCGGTGGATTCGCGACCGCCGTGATCGTCTACCTATTGGCGTGGCGGCGCGGGATGCAGGGTTTTCGGCTCATCATCGTCGGCATCGCTGTGTCCGCCACGCTCGCCTCGTTCAACACCTGGCTGATGCTCACCGCCGACCTGGAGGTCGCCATGTCCGCGGCGGCGTGGGGCGCGGGATCGCTGAACGGAATCGGGTGGGAACAGGCATTGTGGGGGACCGCGATCGTTGTCGTCCTGCTCGCGGTGCTGACGGTGCTGAGTCCCGGTCTACGGCAGCTCGAGCTCGGCGATGACGCCGCGAGAGCCACCGGTGTGCTGGCCGAGCCCGTGCGGCTCTCGGTCATGTTCGTCGGGGTCGCGTTGACTGCCACCGTGACGGCCGCAGCAGGCCCCATCGCGTTCATCGCATTGGCCGCCCCGCAGATCGCCCACCGCCTGGCGCGCACCCCCGGCGTCACGCTGGCCACGGCCGCGTTCACCGGAGCGCTGCTGCTGGCGGCTGCCGACGTGACGGCCTCGCACCTGCTCCCGGTACCGCTCCCGGTCGGGGTCGTCACGGTCGTGGTCGGCGGCTGCTACCTCGTGTGGCTGATCCTGCGGGAGGTGCGCCGCCGTGCCTGACCGACGCAATGCCTTGACGTCGAGGCCTGCGGATCGATCGCCTTCGGAACAGTCCGCCGGGAGGCAAGGCAGGTCTCGGCCGGGTCCACCTCGAGCTAGGAGGCGCAACAGGCGACGAGGTCAGACCAGGTGTTGGGGTTCCGCACGCCCTCGACCACCTGGCGGATCGCCTCGATCACCAGCGCCGGCTGCTCCACGTGGATGTAGTGACCCGAATCGGTCGCGATCATGTAGCGGGCGTCGGGCACCAGGGCAACCAGTTGCGCCTGGCTCGCCCGCGAGGAGTGCGCCGCTGCGTCGAGGAGCCCGGGTGGCAGGTCCGCGGCCGATTCGGCCGGCAGTTCGTCCTCGAGGCCCCGCGCGAGCGCTGCCAGTGGCAGCTGAGGCGGTGGCTGCGCGGCCACCGCTCGCTCCAGCGTGTCCAACACGGCATTGATGTCAACCCGCTCCATCTCCGGGTAATCCAACCCAGGTGGCGGGACGCCCAAGACCTTGGCGACGAACGCCCAGTTCTCCGGAGTCAGCCCGCTGCGGTAGTACTCGTTCGTGACGTCGACCAGCACCATACCGACCACCGCATCGGGATAGGTGGCGGCGTACAGCCGCACGTACGCGCCGCCGAGCGAGTGGCCGGCGAGCACATACGGGCCCGGAACGTCGGCGGCGGCCAGCAGCGCGTGGAGGTCGGCCACCGTGTCCTCGCCGGCGCGGGGCTGGGGGACGGGGTCGCTGCGGCTGCGCAGCGCAGGGTCATCGATGTCGAAGCCGATCGTTCCCGGCCGGTCATAGGCACAGACGCGGGTGAAGCCGGCGACGGCGGGCAGCACGTGCGGCTGCGGGAGCCCCGGCGCGTCGACACTCCAGATGCGGCCGGTGTCGCCGTAGCCGGACACCAACACCACCGTGGGGGTGCCCTGACCCCGACATTCGAGGTACATCTGCCGGCCGCCCCCGATGTCCACCAAACCGGCGAAGTCCGCTTGCGTGTTCGTGCCTTCGTCCGAGGTGTCGGCGCTACTCGGAGTCGTGGTGACGGGTGCGACCGTTGTCTCCGATCCGGATCCGGACGATGTGCAACCGCTGACCGTGATCGCCGCGGCGAGGAGGGCCATCCCGATCCAACGGGGGCCGCGCCGACCCTGACCGACCGTCGTCATGAGCTCAACCTAGTGTCCCCCGTCCGAGGGGCACCAGGTCGCTCGCCGGCGTAGCATCATCGCGATGGTCCCGACTGCGCGTCGTGTCGGGCGCGCTCACTCACGCCTCGGCCGCCGACCGACGATCATCGCAATCAGCGCGGCGATCGCCGTTGCCGCGACAGCATGCTCGGGCGGCGGCGCCTCGACGGCGACCACCACCGGGCCGACCGCGACGAGCCCGGCGCCGGCCGCGACGACCACCGCGCCCTCGCACGACACCGAGCTCGCAGACGGCTCGGTCGCCGACCAGGTGGACGTCGGTGGCGGCCGCAGGATCTCGGTCAACGGGCGTGAGCTGTTCCTTGAGTGCCGGGGCACGGGCAGCCCGACGGTGATCCTGCAGTCCGGCTTCGGCGACGCCGGCGACAAGTGGAGTCTGAGCGACACGACCTCACCGGCGGTGTTCCCCGCCATCGCCGAGACGACCCGGGTCTGCATCTACGACCGGCCGGGGTCGATGATCATGACGACGGACACCGGTGGGACCGTGACCCTCGCCGAGACGATCCGCCCGGGCCGCAGCGGTTCGGCTCCGATGCCGCGGGACCCTGACGACGTGGTGACCGAGCTCCACGACCTGCTGGCCGCCGCCGACGTCCCGGGCCCGTATGTGCTCGTCGGGCACTCGCTGGGCGGTGCGTTCGACCTTCTGTACGCGCACACCTACCCGGGCGAGGTCGCCGGGTTGGTGTTCGTCGATTCCCCGATGCCCACGGAACGCGGGCTCATCCGCCCGGAGTTGTGGGAGGAAGTAAGGGTGATGAGCCTCGACGCGAGCCTTGTGCCGGGGTACGAGCTCGAGTCCTATGACGTCGGCAGCCTGTTCGACGAGATCGAGGCGGCCGGTCCGCTCCCCGGCGTCCCGGTCGTGGTCATCCGGCGGGGCGGAGCGAACATGACCGCCGACGACACGGTCCCCGAAGGGGCACCGTTGACCCAGGCCGACGTCGATGGGCTCAACAACGCGCAGTGGCAGGCGCAGGCGCAATGGGCGTCCGGCGTGCCCGACGCCGAGGTGATCACCGTCCCCGACACCACCCACTACGTACAGAACCAACGTCCCGACGTCGTCGTCGACGCCATCCGTGGCGTGATCGCGGGAGGCTGATGCAGTCCGCGGGGCGGTACCCGCGCGCGGCGCGCCTCCTTGGAATCCATATGGCGCCAAACGAAGGTGGCCGAATGCCCGAGCCTTCGCGGTTCGCGAGATCGCCGCTACGCTGATTGACGGCGGGCCTCACGCCCAACCCCAGACCGGTCCTCCACGCGGGCCGGCGCCGCGGGGCAAAGGGGACTTCGGGAGCCTCGAGGCATCGCTCGGCCACACCTATCCGGATGATCTTGGCTGTTGCGGCGGGCGGTGCGTGGAGCCGTCGGTCGCGGGTGCAGCCGGGAAGGTCCGACCATGACCGTCGCCAAGCAGCTCAAGACCCGCATCCGTGCCCGGATGGCCCGCACCGGGGAGCGCTACTCCGTCGCCCGTGCCCATGTCCTGGGCACCGCCGGCGGCGACCCCATCGTGGACGCCGGGTGGACGCTGCGCGGGGGCACCGATCCCGACGCCGCGGCGCTGGCGAACGTGCTGGCCCACCGGGGCGTCACCGGGCCCGACGGGCCGCTGAGCGAACCCCTGCTGCTCGTCGTCGGGGGCGGGCTCGGCGCCGGCTACATCCTCTGGGAGTTCGCGCACGACGACAGCCGCATCGTCGTCCTCGGCTTCACGCACTCCTGGCAGTACTTCGACCGGCAGCTGGGCACGACGGTGGACCGGCTGGGACTGGACGTCGCCTGGTCGCGGACCGGCGGCTCCGCGGGCGCGGCCCGTGCGCTGGCGTCGACTCTCGCCGCCGGCGATCCCGCAATCATCTGGCCGGACCGCTTCCACGTCGGCTACTGGAACCTGCCGCCGTTCCTCGACGGCCACGGCGGCCACCCCCTGGTCGCCTACGCCGTCGCCGATGGTCGGGTGCACGTCGACGACCGCACGCTCGCCCCGATGACGGTCCCGGTGTGGGACGTCGACCGGGCGCGGGCCCGGGTCGGCAGCTACCGCAACGCGATGCTCGTGATCCGGTCGCGTCACACGACCGTCCCGGCCGACCGGCTGCACGCCGCGGTGCGCGCCGGCCTGGAGGCCACCGTCGACCAGCTCCTGGGCACCTCGACCTCGTTCGCGCTGCCGGCCTGGCGCAAGTGGTCGAGGCTGCTGGTCGACCCGCGCGCTCCGAAGGGATGGCCGACCGTGTTCGCCGACCGTCGCGGCCTGCTGCGGGCCTTGGCCGGCGTCTGGGAGGCGGTCGAGCCGGCCGGGATGACCGGCGGGCACCTGCGCGGACTTTTCGCCGACGGGCTGGACGAGGCCGCGGCCGTGCTCGGCGAGCCGGCCCTCACCGCGGAGGCGCAACGCTGGCGGGAGATCGCCGATCGCTGGCACGCACTCGCCGAGACTGCGCTACCGGACGAGGTTCCCGCGATCGCCCGGCTGCGCGAGCTGACCGCCACGATCACCGGGGCGGTCGCCGAGGGCGATGCGGGTGCCGATGAACGAGCGGCCGCCGCCGACGAGCTGTGGGCGTTGCGGGCCGAGCACGCCGACTCGCCGCCGCTGTCGGAGCAAGAAGTCACCGGCGTCCTCGCGGCGATGAGCGAGCACGTCACCGGGATCGTCGCCGCCGAATCCGCAGCCGCGCGGAGCCTGGGCGCACTGCTCGCGCGGTGAGGCCCGTTCCGGTCGCCGGCCGGTGAGCTCCGAAACCGACTGACCTCCCGAACAGTCGCGGACGCCCATCTACGGCTCTCCTCCGGCAACCGTGAACACCGCTGCCCTTTCGGGCGCCGAGAAGTGCACAGCAGCCTCTGGGTTCGCCCTGCTCACGCCCGTACAGTCCGAAGGTATGGCGAATCGTGCCGGCTCCCAGCACGAACCGGGGCCGGCACGACCCCGGAAGCCCGTGCAGCGCACCGCCACGGCGACGGCCAGGGCCAGGCCGGCCACTTCGGCCAAGCCGGCTGCTCCCGGGCAGCCACCGATGCTGGCGATGCAGCGGCTGGCCGGCAACCAGGCGGTGGTCACCGGTCTGGCCTCGACCACCGGGCGCACGGTCGAGCTGATGGTGCCGGGTCGGCAGCACCGCGGCCTGGCGATGCTGGACGCCCCCGACGTCCGGGCCCGGATGCCCAAGTTCTCGGACCTGAAGGCCGCGCTCACGGACAAGAAGCTGCGCATCCCCGAGTCCGTCATCAAGAACGCGGTGACCCAGTTGCTCGGCCGGATGGCAGCCGAGAAGCGGCTCAAGAGCAAGGATCCCGTCGCCACGATCGTCGCGAAGATCTTCCCCGGCCCCGGGCTGATCAGCGAGAAGGAGTTCAACAAGGCGCTGGATCCGGCGGATCGGACCCAGATCTACCAGACCGTGCTGGATGCCCACACCACCGTGAAGAAGGCCGACGCGGCCAAGCTGAAGTCGCTGATGAAGGACGCGGGCGACCTGATGGCCAAGGCGGCGGGCGATGCGGCCGGGCTGAAGGCGGTCTTCGGTGCGCAGGATTCGGTGGCCAAGGCCCGATACACGAGCGGACGCACCGCCCTCGCCGCGGCCGCCTCCGATCTGGACAAGCACGTCACCACCGACTACAACCTCGACGACCCGGAGACCTTCCTGGGGGGCTGGGCCCAGCACTCGACCCAGATGATGCATCTGCTGGCCAGCGTGGTGCAGGGAACCGACCCAAACGAGAGCAAGTCCACGCTGGTGCACGAGGCCTCGCACCTGGGCCACGGGTCGGTCGACGACCTCGGCTACTACGGCACCCCCGCCTTCGAGGCGATGAGCGAGGCCGACAAGGTCAACAACGCGGCGCACTACGAGGAATTGCCGCGGCGCCTGCTGGGCACGAGCTCCTTCGCCGGCCACACCTTCACCCCCGGGACCAAGAAGGGCGGGGGAGCGGTGACCCGCCTGGACACCGTGCGCAAGATCGCCAGCGATCACCTGCAGCACGCCTGGGACGCCGCCTCCGACGCGCACATGTGGCTGCGCGGCGTGCGCAAGTCGTGGCTGACCAAGAAGGACACCGCCCCGTTCACCTCCGACAAGGTGCTCATCCTCGAGCTGTCCAAGCTGTCCGACATGACCGTGCACCAGCAGGCGGCGGCGCATGCGCGGATCACCGCACTGGATGTGGTGATCATCGAGAGCGTCGTTCGGGCAATGGGTCTGATCGGCAACCTGGTCACAGCCGAACCGCTTCCCGGTGGCCCGCTCTCGGACAAGGGTGCCGCCGACGTGATGGTCGCGGAGGCGACCAAGAAGTACGGCCAGCTGCTCAAGGACCCGGCTCGGGACAAGGCGCTGGTGGATTGGCTCGCCGCCCACTTCCGCAAGCTCCCGGGACCGCCGTGACCGCCGACGTCGACTTCGCCGGGGAGCGGCTGGATCCGGACACCGACGTCGTCGACCTGGTCAACGTCTCGCCGGCCGACCTCGAGCCGCTGCGCCGGCTCCCGCGGCTGCGCGAGCTGCGGCTCCGGCACACCAACCCGCACCGCACCCCGGGCGGCCTGCCACTGGACCTGGACCCGCTCGCCGGTGCCGACCGCCTCGAGGTGTTGGCGTTGCCCGGGCGCCCGGTGCACGACCTCGGACCGCTGCGCGGTCTGACGAGGCTGCGCGAGGTCGACGTCAGCGGCACCCCCGTCGACGACCTCGCCCCGCTGCAGGACGCGGACGATCTGCGGGTGCTGCGGGTCCGGGCCACCCGCGTGCGCACCCTCGAGCCCATCCGCGAACTCACCGGACTTCAGGTGCTGGACATCGCCCACACCCCGGTGTCGGACCTCGATCCGATCGCCGAGCTGACCGCTCTCACCGAACTGCGGCTGTCCGGAACGGCGGTCACCGACCTCGGCCCGCTCGCCGGACTCACCCGGCTCGCCGAGCTGTCGGTCGACGAGATCCCGATCACGTCGCTGGACGGCCTTGTCGACCTGGCGTGGTTCGCAGCAACCGGCCGCCTCGACCTGGGCGGCACCGCGCTGCGATCCATCGCCGGGATCGAGTCCGCCGCGGGTGCCACCGAGGTTTTCCTCTACAACACCGCGGTCCGCGATCTCGCGCCGCTGACCGGGCTGACTCGACTGCGGGTGCTGCGGTTGGACAACACCCCGGTCACCGACATCGGGCCGCTCGCCGCGCTGACCGGGCTGCGGGAGCTGAGCCTGGCCGGCACCAAGGTGACCGACCTGTCCGCCCTGCACCAGCTGCCCGATCTCACCGAGATCGATCTCGAGGACACCGATGTCGGTGCCCACCAGGTGCGTGCATTGCACGAGAAGCTGCCGTCCGTCAGGGTTCTCGGCCGGTCCTGAACACGCGACCGGACGCGAGCCGGATGCGCCGGCTCACGCTACATCTCGATCGCCTCGCACACGTCGACCGCGCCGCCGGCCCCGATGATCGGGCATTCCTTGGCCAGTGCGGTGGCGTCGTCGAGCGACGCGGCGGTCACCACGGAGTACCCGGTGGCGCCGAGGGTGCCCGGCCGCGCCACGCCGTCACCGGACACCGACGCGGACGCACCGAACGGGTTGCCGATCTCGGCGACGGCGTCGCCCAGGGTGCCGAACCAGTCGGTCCAGGCCTGCATGACGGCCTGCTGCTCCTCCGGTGTCTGCGCCATCGAGCCACCCGAGTAGACGAACACGAACCTGCTCATTTGCCGCTCCTCACGGTTCGCCGGCCGCGCCACTCGCGGCCGGTCCACCATCAAGACGGAGGTCCGCGGTCGAAATCGACAGGCTGGCCGGATCCGCACCGACGGCCGGGCTCGTAACGGCTCCGGGACGTTCGGGCGCGGCGCTGCTCAGTCCGGGACCAGTCGCAGGCACAGGCGTCCGAGCACCGCCCGCAGCTCGTCGTCGGGTAGGTGGCTCAACCGGCCGGTCACCGGTCGCAGATCGTTGACCATCCAGAACCCGGCCTGCTGGTCGACGGTCGGGTGGTCCCCGAACAGCAGATGCAGCGCCCGGACGGAGAGTGCGTCCAGGCGTTCGATGACCCCGGGCCGTCCGCGTACCCCCGGGTCGGCAACGTCCACCGGGGCGATGGTCCGATGCGCCCGCACCACCTGATCGACGAAGCAGTCGACGACGAAGTCCTTGCGCCGCACCGGATCCGCGATCTCGGCCGCGGCGTCCAGCATCGCCTCGAGAGCGGTGACCTGTCCGTCGAGCAGGGCCTGCAGGATGGCGTCCTTGGTGCGGAAGTAGTAGTAGACGTTCGCCTTCGTGACACCCAGTTCGTCGGCGATCTGCTGGAGCGAGGTCGCGGCGAATCCCCGTTCGGCGAACAGCCGCCGCGCGGCGTCCAGCACCCCCTGCCGGGTGCGCCGTGCCTGCGCGGCCCGGGTAGTCGTCACGGGGTGATGCTACAGTGGATTCGTTAGCCAATCGGCTAACGAAATCGAGGAGGTGTCCGTTGACCGTTCTCGTCACCGGCGGAACCGGCTTCGTCGCCGGCTGGACGATCGCCACCCTGCTGGAGCGCGGTCATGTCGTACGCACGACGGTCCGCGACCCGTCCGGCGAACCCCGCCTGCGGAAGATGCTCGGTGACCCGGGGGCGAGGCTGCAGGTGGTCAGGGCGGACCTGCTGTCCGACCAGGGATGGCCGGAGGCGGTCGCCGGCTGCGACCGGGTGCTGCACGTGGCCTCCCCGATGGGCGCCGGCGCGGCGCCGAAGGATCCGGAGGTGCTGATCCGACCGGCCAGGCAGGGTGCGTTGCGGGTGTTGCGTGCGGCGGTGGACGCGGGCGTGCCGCGAGTCGTGATGACCTCCAGCTGCGCGGCCGCCACCCCGCTGCCCGGTAGTGACGGCGAGTTCGACGAGCGGCTGTGGACCGACCCGAACCAGCCAGGGCTGGACACCTACCGGCGGTCCAAGGTGATCGCCGAACGCGCCGCATGGGACTACATGGCCGAGCAGGGTGGCGACACCACGCTGGCCACCGTGTTGCCGGGCGCCGTGTTCGGACCGATCCAGTCCACCGCGAACCTCGGATCGGTGCAGGTCATCGGGCGCATGCTGACCGGAATGCCCGGTGTGCCCCGGATCGGACTGAACGTGGTGGACGTCCGGGACGTCGCCGATCTGCACATCAGGGCGATGGAGGCGCCGGAGGCGGCGGGCGAGCGGTTCATCGCGGTTTCCGAGTTCCTGTGGATGTCGCAGGTCGCTGCCGAACTCCGCGGCCGGCTCGGCAGCGCTGCGGCCAGGGTGCCGACTCGCACTTTGCCCGACGTCGCCGTCCGGATCCTGGCCCGGTTACGGCCGGAGATGGGCGGCATCGTGCCGATGCTCGGCCGCCGCTACACCTACCGCACCGACAAGGCACGGACCGTGTTGGGCTGGCAACCGCGTCCCGCCAGCACCACCGTGCTCGACTGCGCGCGCAGCCTGCTCGATCACGGCACCGCCTGACCGTGGCACCGGTCTCCCGGATCAGCTCACCGCGGCACGGCGCGGCAGCTTCCAGCCGGGCCGCGGGTAGTGGCAGGTGTAGCCGTTCGGGTAACGCATCAGGTAGTCCTGATGCTCGGGCTCGGCCTCCCAGAAGGGGCCAGCGGGGGTGACCTCGGTGACCACCTTTCCGGGCCACAGCCCGGAGGCATCGACGTCGGCGATCGTGTCCTCGGCGACACGGCGCTGCTCGTCGTCGGTGTAGAAGATCGCCGACCGGTAACTGGAACCGATGTCGTTGCCCTGCCGATTGCGGGTCGTCGGGTCGTGGATCTGGAAGAAGAATTCCAGCAGTTCCCGGTAGCTGGTCACGGTCGGGTCGAAGACGATCTCCACCGCCTCGGCGTGCGAACCATGGTTGTAGTACGTCGCGTTCGGCACCTCGCCGCCGGAATACCCGACCCGGGTGGACAGCACCCCGGGCCGGCGCCGGATCAGGTCCTGCATCCCCCAGAAGCATCCTCCGGCGAGGATGGCGGTCTGCGTGCTCGCTGCCATCATGGCTCCTCTCGATCGCTGCCATCGATCACAACACGGTCGGCGAGGCCGGGATTCCGTCCGTCAGCCTTCCGTAAGGAGTCGCCGCCCCGCACGTAGGGTCGACCCCATGAGCCCCGTCGACTCCCACGGCCGACCCGAACCGCCGCTTGCCGCCGGCGAGATCGCCACCCTGCTGGGCTTTCTGGAGTTCCAGCGGGCGACACTCGCCTGGAAATGCGCAGGTCTGGACACCGATGCGCTGCACGTGCGGATCGCCGCGTCGACGATGACCCTGGGCGGCATGCTCAAGCACCTGGCCGGCGTCGAGGACTACTGGTTCGTCTACGTGCTTTTCGATCGCCCGATGCCGCATCCGTGGGACGGTGTCGACTGGGACGTCGACCCGGACTGGGACTGGCGCACCGCCGACGACGACCTGCCCGACGACTTGCACACCCTGTGGGCGCAGGCCAAGGACCGCGCCCGGGCGGCCGCCACCGAGGCGCTGACCGCGGGCGGGCTGGAGTTCCTGGCCCGGCGGCCGGTTCCCGACGGCGGCGCGCCCAGCCTGCGCTGGATCCTGCTGCACATGATCGAGGAGTACGCCCGGCACAACGGGCACGCGGACCTGCTGCGGGAGGCGATCGACGGCCAGACGGGGGAGTGACCCGGCCGCGGTGCTCAGCCGGCCGGCACCGGTTCGGGTTCGTCCTCCGCCGCGCCCGAGCCGTCCGCGACGGCGACCTCCCGCCCCGCCTTGCGGTCCCGGCGCCGCTGGCGCCGCCCCTCCACCGCCTGATAGAGGGTCGGCAACACGACCAGGGTGAGCACCGTGGACGACAGCAGGCCGCCGATCACCACGATCGCCAGCGGCTGCGAGATGAACCCGCCATGCCCAGTGACGCCCAACGCCATCGGCAGCAGCGCGAAGATGGTGGCCAGGGCCGTCATCAGGATCGGCCGAAGCCGGCGGGACGCGCCGTGCAGCACCGCATCTCGCACCGAAAGGCCGTGTTCCCGGTACTGGTTGATCAGGTCGACGAGCACGATCGCGTTGGTGACCACGATGCCGATCAGCATCAGCACACCGATCAGCGACGGCACGCCGAGCGGCACGCCGGTGACGACCTGCAATCCGATTGCGCCGGTCGCCGCGAACGGGATGGAGATCAGCAGCAGCAGCGGCTGGAGCAGCGAGCGGAAGGTGGCCACCATCACCACGTACACCACGAGAATGGCTATCAGCATGGCGATTCCGAGCTGGCCGAACGCCTCCGCCTGATCGGCTGTCACACCGCCCAGGGACGCGGTCACCCCGGTCGGCAGGGTGGTGGCGTTCAACGCCTGCTGCACGGCGGCGTTCGCCGCGCCGAGGTTGTCCCCGGCCGGCGTCACCGTGATCGTGGCGGTCTGTTGGCCGCGCTCGGCGGTCACCGACACCGGACCTTGAGCCTGCGCGACGGTGGCCAGGTTGGACAGCGGCACCTCACCGCGGCTGGTCGGCACAGGTAGGGCTGCGAGGGCGTCCACACTCGTCGGGGGATCGGCCACCGCCTGGTAGATGGTCAGCGACTGGTTGTCGATCGCGATGGTGCCGATCGAGGTCGGTTGAATCGCGGCGCCGACGACGGTGCCGATCGCGACCTCTGATATCCCGGCCAGTGCCGCCTTGGTCCGGTCGACGGTCACCGCGATGTACGGGCGGGAGGCCGAGAGGTTGCTCGATACCTCCTGGACCTCCGGCAGGCCGGACAACGCGGCGACCACGGTGTCGTTCGCCGCGGCGAGGTCCTGTCCTGTCCCCGCCTTGATGTCCACCTCAATCGCGGTGTTGCCACCGAAACCGCCACCGGCGCCGATCGTGATGTCCGACGGGTCGCTGATCGTGCCCAGCGTGTCCCGCACCTGTTGCTGCACCGCCGCCTGGTCGGCGCCCTCGTCGGTGGTGACCGAGTATCGGATGGTGCTGCTGCCGCCGCCGAGGAACGCCGCCTGCAGTGCACTACCCGACGTCCCGGCCGACATCTGCACCGTCGTGACGCCGTCGACACCGGCGATGGCCGCGCTGGACTCCAGGCCGATGTCACGCTGTGCGTCCAGGCTCGAGCCGTCGGCGACCTGCTGCGTGACGGTGAACGTGCTCTGCCCGCTCTGGCCCAGGAAGTTCGTCTTCATCAGTGGCACAAGGGCGAAGCTGCCGACCAGCACCAGCACCGCGAGCAGCAGCGTGACAGCGGAATGCCGCAACGTCCAGCCGATGATCGGCAGGTAGCCGCGTTGCAGCCGGGTCGCCGGGCCGTCGTCCGCGTCGGTCAGCCCGCGGGAGTCCTCGACCGGCTCAACGGGCCGGTCGGTCGGGGTGGCGGCGGATCCTTGCTTGTGCCGGCCGCGGGGCTGGTGCGGCTTGAGGAACCAGTAGGCCAGCACCGGGATGATGGTCAGCGCGACGAGCAGGGACGCCAGCAGGGCGATCGTCACGGTCAGCGCGAAGGGCCGGAACAGCTCGCCGGCGATGCCGCCGACGAATGCGATCGGCAGGAACACCGCGACGGTGGTGATGGTCGACGCGGTGATCGCCCCGGCCACCTCCCGCACGCCGGCGAGCACCGCACCGGTCTTGTCCTGCCCGTTGTCCAGGTGGCGCTTGATGTTCTCGATGACCACGATCGAGTCGTCGACCACCCGGCCGATCGCGATGGTCAGCGCACCCAGTGTGAGGATGTTCAGGGTGTAGCCGCCGGCCTGCAGCCCGATGAACGTGATCAGCACGGACGTCGGGATGGAGATCGCGGTCACCAGGGTGGCCCGGACCGACAGCAGGAATACCAGGATCACCAGCACCGCGAAGAGCAGACCCAGCAGGCCCTCGGTGGCCAGCGAGTCGATCGACTGCTGGATGAACGGCGCCTGGTCGAACACCGTGGTGAACGTGACCGACTGCCCGACGGCCCCCTCCAGGGACGCCTGCAAACCGGGCAGCGCATCGTGGACGGCGGTGGAAACCGCGACGGTGTTCGCGTCGGGCAGCTTGGTGACGGCGACGGTCAGCGCGGGCTGGCCGTTGACGTAGGAGATCGAGGTGACCGGGTTGTCGGTCACCTCGACGGTCGCGACGTCCCCGATGGTCTTGATCGGTGCCGGCTGATCGGCCGGAACCTGGGCCTGTTCGACACCGGCAGCAGGGCCGGCCGCGGCTCCGGCCGCGGGCAGCAGCGGCAACGAGGCGATGTCCTGTGTCGACGAAAGCTTGCTGCCCGTACTCACCGTCAGGGTCGTATCGTCCTGGGTGATCTGGCCGCCGGGGAGCAGGATTCCGTTCTGCTGCAGCGCGGTTCGGATCGCCGTGACCGGCAGACCGGCCTCGGCGAGCCGGGCGTTGTCCGGGGTGATCGTCACCCGTTGGCCGACCGCGCCGACCAGGGAAGCGTCCCGCACTCCCTCGATCTTGTTCAGTTCCGGCAACACCACGGTGCGCACCGAGTCGGCGAGGCCCGGGCTGGCATCGGTGGTGGTGATCGCGAACTGGACGATCGGCAGGTCGTCGAACGACCCGGTCACCACCTGTGGATCGACGCCCTCCGGCAGGGTGGTCTTGATCCGGTTGATGGCCTGCGTCATCTTCTGCTCGGCGGTGGCCATGTCGGTGCCGTAGGTGAACTGGGCGGTGACCACCGAGCTGTTGGTGTTGGACGTCGAGGACGTCTGTTCCAGGCCGGGAACCGACTGGATAGCTGCCTCGACCGGGTTGGAGACGTCGTTGGCGACGACCTCCGGGGCCGCGCCGGGGTACGAGGTGACGACCGCCGCCTGCGGGAAGGAGATCGACGGTGCCAGCTCCTGCTGGAGGCCGCGCATGGCGAAGACCCCGAACACGGCAATGACGATGGTTACCAGGGCGACGAGCGCCCTATTCCTCATACTGAGCCTGGCAAGCGCGGACACCTGGTGAGTATGGGTCGAGCGGCGGCCGGGATGCCGACCGGGCCACCCGGTGCGCCGGGGGAACGGCGGATCGGGTCAGGTCGGCCCGTTGCCGCGCCAGGCCCGGTGTCGCACGATCATGACGACAGACCAGATCGTCAGTGCCCCTCCGAACAGCGCAGCGACCGTGCCGAGTGAGATGACGCCGTTGGCCGCGGTCGTACCGTTGGCCAGCAGGGACACGCCCACGAACAGCAGGCACCAGAGGGTGACGATCGAGCGACGGTGACGACGGCGCGCGTCCGCCAGGTTCAGTCGTCGAGCGAACGCCGGGTCGGTGGCCTTGGTGTGCGCCTCGATCTCGCCCAGGCGGCTTCTTTCATCCTCGGACAGCGACACCGGGCCTCCAAGATCACAAAATGGTCACACTTCCTCCATGGTGCCTGATCGCGGCGGGGGCCCGCGCCCGGCTTCCGTCCGGTGGTGACGCTCACACGCGATCCACATGCGGGAGCATCCGGCTGTGACCTCGCTCCCCGCGGGCCATCCGATGGCGTCGGGCGGCGTCTACCGGGTGGAGTGACCCGAACACCGAATACTGGAGTGATTCGAATATGAGCACCACCACACGCACCGCCCCACTGACCAAGCCCCGGCGGATCGCGATGGTCGCCCACGACAACAAGAAGGTCGACCTGCTGGCCTGGGCCGAGTTCAACCGAGCAACCCTGGCCCAGCACGAGCTGCTGGCCACGGGTACCACCGGCACGATCCTGGAACACGAGCTGGGCCTTCCGGTGCACCGATTCATGTCCGGCCCGCTGGGTGGCGACCAGCAGATCGGCGCCGGGATCGCCGAGGGCCGGATCGACATGTTGGTCTTCTTCTGGGACCCGTTGGAGCCGCAGCCGCACGACCCCGACGTCAAGGCCCTGCTGCGCCTGGCCACCCTGTGGAACATCCCGGTGGCCACCAACGTGGCCACCGCCGACATGCTTGTCAGCTCACCGCTGCTGGCCAGCGACTACCAGCCGGTCCGGCCCGACGTCGAGCGTCCTTCGACGGGTGACTCGGCCCTGGTCGGCGTGGCTTCACCGGCGTGACTTCGGACTAGCCTCGCGGGATGCCCGCCGACCCCGTGCCGTTCCAGGCAGTCGCGGCCGAGGCGGCACTGGATGCCGGCGGGGTCGATGCGAGCCTGCTCGGCGACTTCCCGGAGGCTCTCGCGGCCGCCGTCACCGCCGGGGAGCGTCTGCCACGCGCCGCGCTGCGTAGATGCGCGGACTGCGGGCGGCGGGCGGCGGGCGGCGGGGTCGCCCTGCGGGCGCTGCTCGATCTGTATCTGTCCGTGTCCTGGCGGCTCTGGCGGCTCGCCGCGCCGGCGGACTCGGGAGCCGATGCCGTGGTCGGCGCCGCCGAGGTGATGCTGCGCGCGATCGACGACGCGGTCGCCGCGCTGACCGAGGGGTATCAGCTGGCCCGCCGTGACGTGGTGGCGGCGCAGGCGACCGCCCGCCGTGAGTTCGTCGACGATCTGCTGCTCGGCGGGACCCAGACCGTGGCCGGACTGGTGGACCGGGCGGGGATGTTCGGACTGAACCTGGCCGGCCCGCACGCCGTCGTGGTCGTGCGGGCCGAGCGCGCCTTCGTCGATTCCTCGCCGCTGACGTCGCTGATCGAACGGTCCCTGCTGGGCGCCAAGGCCGACGCCGATGCGCTGGTCACCACCAAGGACGGCGCCCTCGTCGTGGTGTTCGCCGCGCCCGACCGGGCGGCCGTCGACGAGGTCGTCACCGCGGTGCAATCGACCCTGCCTGCGTCGAAGAGTGTGCGGCTGCGCCGGATCGTGGCCGTCGGATCCTGGCGCATGGGCGTAGGCCAGCGGCACCCGGGGCCTGCGGGGGTCCGACAGTCCTACCTCGAGGCGCTGGAGGCGCTGGATCTCGCGGTCCGGATGGGCGTCGACGAACCGGTGGCCGATGCCGGCGACCTGCTGCTGTACCGCGTTCTGGTGCGCGACGAACCCGCGATGCGTGACCTCGTGGAGGTCGTGCTGTCGCCGTTGGCGCGGGCCCGTGGTGGCGCCGAGCCGCTGCTTCGGACCCTGGAGGCATACTTCGCCGCCGGCGGCAACGCCACGGTCGCCGCCCGATCCCTGCATCTGTCGGTGCGTGCGGTGACCTACCGACTCACCCGGATCGCCACCCTCACCGGCCGTGATCCGGCCGACCCCAGGCACCGGCTGGAACTGCAGACGGCGGTCGCCGGAGCCAGGCTCTTGGGCATCGATATTGCCGACTATCGGCAATAGAAACGCGCCTTCTGTGCCGTGATCTGCCGTAGTGCGGCAGCCTCTCTGTAGGCAGGCTGGACGGGTCGGCACCCACCGCCGACCCAACCACTTGATCGGAGTCCCGCGTGACCGTTCCACTCTGGGCCTGGGCCGCCTTCGGCGCCGTGGTCCTGACCATGCTCGCCATCGACCTGTTCGCCCACCGCGGCGCGCACGTCATCAAGTTCAAGGAGGCGGCGATCTGGAGCGCTATCTGGGTGGCGCTCTCGCTGGCGTTTGCCGGCGTCATCTGGGCCACCATGGGTGGTGGCCCCGCCATCGACTTCACTACCGCGTGGTTGCTGGAGAAGTCGCTGTCCGTGGACAACCTGTTCGTCTTCGCGCTGATCTTCGGTTATTTCCAGGTACCCCGTGAATACCAGCACCGGGTGCTTTTCTACGGCGTGATCGGCGCCCTGATCTTCCGCGGCATCTTCTTGGCCCTCGGCGTTGCGATCGTGTCCACCTTCACCGCGGTGCTGTTCGTCTTCGGCGCGATCCTCATCTGGAGCGCGATCAAACTGCTCCGTGACGACGATGAGACCGTTGACCCCGGCAAGAGTTTCGCGGTTCGACTGCTGCGCAGGCTGATCCCGGTGTCGGACGAGTACCGTGGCACCAAGTTCTTCTACATCGAGGCCGGCAAGCGCATTGCCACCCCGCTGCTGGCGGTCGTCGTCGCCATCGAGGCGGCCGATCTGGTGTTCGCGGTGGACAGTGTGCCGGCCGTGCTGGCGGTCAGCGACGACACGTTCATCATTTACGCGAGCAACGCCTTCGCCATCCTGGGCCTGCGGGCGCTGTACTTCCTGCTCGCGGGCATGCTCAAGAAATTCCACTACCTGGGCAAGGGCCTGGCGTTCATCCTGGCGTTCATCGGCGTGAAGCTGTTCCTCCAGGCGGGGCACAAGGTGATCTCCGCCGACATCCCGGAGATCCCCTCGCTGGTGTCCCTGGGCGTCATCGTCGTGGCGTTGACCGTGTCGATCGTGATGTCCCTGTTGCGGCCGTTGCCCGAGGCGGACGCTGCCGCGACGGTCGAGGAGTTGTCGGGGCAATCGCGCGAAGCCGAGCGTGACTCGGCGGAGGTCGGGCCTGTGGAAGCCGCGGGCGCTGGGTCCGCGGGAGCGGCGGGCGCTGGGTCCGCGGGAGCCGCGGGCGCTGGGCGTGAGTCGACCGCTTCGAGCGCGACCCGGACCGGCTGATCTCGCCGCCGGCGCCCCGCCCGTCGGGGCGCCGGCGGCCCGTGTTCAATCTGAGGTCATGCCGACCGTCTTCGTGACCCTGACGACCGATCTGCCCCTGGCCGACGTGATGCGGATCCTCACGGACTTCGGCCCTTCGCGGGCGGCGGCGTTCCCGGGGGTGGATGACTCGAACCTGGTGGTGCATGGACTGGGGGATACCTGGGCGGACGTCACCGAGGGGAACAAGCTCGGCTGGGAACGGGAACGGTACGACTGGGACGCGCAGGCGGGCACGATCTCGGCCGTGACGACGGACTCGAACCTGTGGGGCCCGGGCAGCCGCTGGGATTATCGCCTCGTTCCGCACGACGGCGGGACGATCGTGCGGATCCGGTTGGAGCGCCACGCCCGGAACCTGGCCGGTCATCTGGTTGCCGCTCTTCTCCCGCTGGCGGGAAAACGTTACGTGTCAGCAGGTTTCGCCCACGCACTGCAGGCGACCTGACCTGCTCGGCTACCAGTCGTAGCGGTCGAGCAGCTCGATCAGCCGGGGCAGGGCGCGCTCGCCGAAGTGCCGGACGTTCACCAGGTGCTTGTGCAGCAGCAGAGCCGGGCGTCGCTCCTCGAACCCGGGATCGACCGGGTGCTCGGCGAGGTAGGCCTCCATGAACTGCGGCGGCAGGTCGGCCGACAGGCTCAGGTAGGCCAGATCCAGCTCGCGGTCGGCATAGCTGACCGCCGGATCGACCAGCCATCGACCGTCGATCATGTTGCCGCGCCATAGGTCCCCATGCGTCAGCGACGCCGGTGGATCCGGTCGCAGCAGTTCCGGCAGCGGTCCGGTGCAGGCACCCTCGATCCTGGTGCGCAGCTGGGGCGGGAGCGTCGCGCGCAACAGTTGCGGCAGGACGCGGCGCTGCACGTAGAAGGTGGGCCAGTCGGTGGTCCAGGTGTTGTCCTGAGGGAACAGCCCGACGTAGTTGTCGCCGGGCCAGCCGAAGCGGTCCGCAGTGTGCCGGTGCATTCTGGCGACCGCTGTGCCGAGCGCCGCCCAGTCCGGTTCGCCGTGAAGCCATTGCAGCACCAGCGTTCGGCCACGGGCGCCCAGAACGGCGGGCACCGGTACACCGGCGGCCGCGAGCGCGCGCAAACCGTCGGCCTCCTGCGGGACCGGGTACGGGCACCTCTTGATCACGACGGTGCGCCCGTCGGCGAGTACGGCACGGGTGGTCCGGCTGATGTACCCGCCCGCCATCGGTTCCTCGCGCACCGGGCCAGGCAGCTCGGCGGGCCAGTCCGAGCCCGGTCCGGGAATCGCCATCGGGTCGATCGGCGGGTCGATCTGCGCGGGCGTCACACCGATCAGTTTCCTGGATCCGGCCGGTCCACCCACCGCACACTCCGGGCAACGCCGGCAGAAAACGCCGACTCGTGCCCGCTCATCGTGAGGAGTCGAGGATGACTGAGGAGTCGAGGATGACTGAGCCAACCAGCCGGATCGACGGGATTCACACGATTGGGGTGCCGGTGAGCGACCAGGCCAGGGCGTTCGAGTTCTACACCCGGGTGCTCGGCTTCGAGACCCGGGTCGATGCGCCGCTGCCGCAGCTGGGTGGGCGATGGATCGAGGTCGCGCCATCGGGCGACGGGCCTTCGATCGCGTTGGTGCCGGCATCCGACGGCAATCCGGTCGGCGGTGAGGTCGGAATCCGTTTCACCACTGGGGATGCCGAGGGTCTGCACTCCGCGCTGACCGCTGCTGGGGTGGTCGTGGGGGAGCTGCTGAACTGGCCGGGAGTGCCGACGATGTTCACCTTCAAGGACCCCGACGGCAACGGGATGGAGATCGTCCAGTCCTGAGTCGTCCAGTCCTGAGTCGTCCAGTCCTGAAATGGGCGGTGTGGCCCTGCGTCCGGCATTCACCGAGCGCGCGTGGCTACAGGACCTTTCACGCCGGCCACGTCACGCCGGCCACGTCACGCCGGCCGTGCCGCGTCGCCGGCGGCGATCACGCGTACGGATCAGTCACCCGAACCGGAGGGCACGGGGCCAAGGTGGTGATCAGAACGGCGGCGGGTCGTCGTCGATGTCGGTGGTGTCGTCGGCTAGGTCCTGGTCGTCGGCCCGGTGCGGGTGCGGTCCGTTCGCCTGCCCGCTGCCGGTGGGGTCGAGTTGGATCCGGGTGGGGTGAGCGAGGTGGTGCCACAGCAGCGCGTCGGTGAGCAGGTCCTCGAGGAGGCTGGTAGGTCGGCCGCCTGGGTGGGGGTCATCGGGGGTGGTGCCGGGCCGGAAGGTGTGGGTGGTGTCGGCTGCGCTCACGAGCTGGTCGACGTGTTCGGCAACGGTGGTGCCCGCGGTGCGGATCCAGGCGTCGGGCGGCACGGCTTGCCGCGCGTTGCGGGTGTAGCGGTGACCGGTGGGGCTGGTCCAGTTGATGATCAGGCGGTTGGTGTCGATGCTCAGGTTCCAGTCGGCGTGGTCCTTGAGCAGGTGGTGACGGCGGCAGAGCGATCCGGTGTTCGACGGATTGGTGGGTCCACCCCGGTCGGGGTGTTGGTGGTCGAACGGGTCGCGGTGATCGACGTCGCAGCGCCAGGCGGGTTGCCGGCACGACGGGAATTGACAGGTGTCTGTGATGGTGCCGACGAGGTCGCGTAGACCTTGGCGCGGTCGGTAGGTCAGTTCACCGGCGGTGATGACGGCGCCGGTCGCGGGGTCGGTGAGGGCGGCGGTGATGGTGCCGGCGCTGGAGGCGATGGTGCGGGCGAGATCGGCGGTGATGGTGCCGTAGCCGGCGAGCAGCGCGGGCAGGTTGTTCAGGCCGGCGAGGGTGTCCAGGCCGATGGTGACGGTCAGGTGCGGTCGGCGGCCCTGACGGGACATGACCCGGGAAGCCCGTCGACGGTTGTTGGGGGGTGGGTCCACAGCCGGTGTCGCGCCGTTCGCCGGGTCGGGGTGACCGGTGTTGTTGGCAGTCGGCGGATCTGCCGGGCGGGGGTCGGCGTTGGCGTGGTCGGGTCGGCTGCGATGGGGGCGGCGGTCGCTGTGGTCGGGTAGCGGGTGACCGAGGTATCCGGTGAGGTCGATCAGTCCGTCGGTGAGCAGCCGGTCGGCCAGATCGACCAGGGCGTCGGCTCGGCGTTCGCCGATGCCTCTGGGGTCGTTGGGTTGACCGGCGGTGCCGGTGGCGAGCAGGTCGCTGACCTGGAAGATCTTCACGGCGCCGTCGGCGGGTAGGAATGCCTTGAGAGTGGCCATGGCGTCGGCGCCGGGGGCGATCGTGACGTTCCGGCGGGCGGCGGCCTGTCGGTGTCGGTCCGCGGCGCCGTCGGGGTCGGCGGCGATGACGGCTTGGGCGGCGATGTCGCGGATTTCGCTGGTGGATCGGTCGGCGGCCGCGGGCAGTACCTGGTCCAGGACCGGGCCGATGGTCTGGGCGGGCAGGACCTGGACCTGTTCGACGATGGCGCGCAGTTTGCCCCGGTCGATCAGGCCGGCCTCCAACGATTCCCGGGCCGGGGAGAGTTCTTCGGTGAGGTGGACCGATTCGCGGACCCGGATCCCGGCGGTGACCGGTGCGATCCGCAGTGCAGCCGCGATCTCGCTGGCGGCCAGGCAGGTCGCGGCTTCGGGGATCATGGCCAGGACGTTGGTGTCGATGTCGTCGCCGCCGGCGAGGCCGGACCGGCGGGCGAGTTTGGCGGCCAGTCGCGTCGGGTCGCCGGCGGCGAATGGGACCGCCAGCGCGGCGAGCAGCCGGGCCTGCAGACCGGACAGCAGCGAGATCGCCTTCTCGGTGCACACGACGGCGTCGACGAGGTCGGCGCCGACCAGCGCGCCCGGGTCAAGGTTGGTCAGGGCCGTCAGGGACGTGGGGCCGGCCGGTTCGGCGGCGAGCTGCGCCCAGGACGCGGGGGGTGTCGGTTGGGCCTGGTCGGCCATCGCGATCCCCTCTCGCAGGTTCGTACATGTGTTTCTATTCTAGCCCATGACCTGCTCTATATCAAGGACTCTTCAGAGTCTGCGCCACGCTCGCGGGACGACCTCGCAAGGGTTTGTGCGGGCACGTGCGATGGCCACGGTCAGCAAAGCACCCGGGTCTGACACAGGCCCCGTCGAACAAGCGCCGGGCCTCCGTGCGACCGAATCGCGGCCGGAGTGATGACACCGCGAGATGGCGAGCCGATGCCCTTCAGGGCGCGCCTCGACCCAGGCGTGGCGACGCGGCCCAACCCGCCGGGCGGGCGGTGCCAGGCCTAGCGCCAACAGGACCCGATGCGCCAAGCAGGACCCGATGCGCCAAGCAGAACCCGGCTCTCATCTCA
>CAYZBB010000026.1:43504-48947 GCA_964476495.1 uncultured Actinomycetes bacterium
ACCCGATGCGCCAAGCAGGACCCGATGCGCCAAGCAGAACCCGGCTCTCATCTCACTTCGGCGGTTCGTCCTCGTCGTCGTCCGGCCACCGAGTGCCGGTCAACTCACGGTAGGCGCGCACGGCGGAACCGACGGTCGGAAAGAAGTGCTCAGGAGCGATTTCCTGGTTCAGCTCATAGCGGATGATCTTGGCGTGGACCAGGTCCTTGAGCTCGGCGAAGACGAGATTGATGCCGCGTTCGTTGATCCACAGGTCCAGTTCGAGCAACATGTCGGCCGCGGTCGTGTCGACATCGGTGATCGGCTCGGCGGTGATGATGATCCACCGAGGCTTGGGCTCCGACTCGGCGAACCGGCGCAGGTCGTCGCGAAAGGTGTTGGCGTTGGCGAAGATCAACGGTCCGCTGAACCGATAGATGACCAGCCCCGGCAACTGGTCCGCATCGGGGTAGCGGCGCAGGTCGTGATAGCCCTTGAGGCCATCAACCCGACCCAGCAATGCCCGGTCGGGACGCCACACCTGGTTGAACACGTTCAATACGGACAGGGCAACGGCGATCGCGATGCCCGGCAGCACCCCCAGCAGCGCCACCCCGAGGAACGCGGCCATGGCCAGTGCGAAGTCGGAACGTCGCTGGCGCCATAGCCGGCGCACGCCCGGCAGGTCGGCCAGTGAGATGGAGGCGGCGATGACGATGGCGGCCAGCGTCGGCTGCGGCAGGTTCCGGAGCAGCCCTGGGAGGAAGACCAGCATCAGGGTGACCGCCCCTGCCCCGACCAATCCGGTCACCTGCGAGCGGGCCCCGTTCTGCTCGGCGACCGCCGTCCGCGATCCACTGGTCGAGACCGGGAATCCTTGGAAGAAACCGGCTGCCACGTTCGCGGCGCCGATGCCGATCATCTCCCGGTTGCCGTCGACGTCCTCACCACGGCGACCGGCGAACGCGCTGGCGGTGGAGATCGTGTCGGTCAGTGAGACCAGCGCGATGCCCAAGGCGCCGGCGAACAGCAGGCCCAGGTCGGCCAGCGGCACCGTCGGGATGGTGAACGGTGGAAAACCCTCCGGCAGCGGGCCGACCAGCTTCACCCCTCGGTCGGCCAACCCGAAGACCGACACCGCGATGATCGCGCCAACAACCGCGACCAGCACGCCCGGGACCCGCGGCACGAACCTGGTCAGCAACAGGATCACCGCCAGACAGCCGATCCCGACCGTCAGTGCGGCCGGCACGGTCAGCCCGTCCGCGAGGCCGCGGGCGAACTCCGTGGCCTCGGCGATCATCCCGTCGCCGTCCACCGAGAAGCCGAAGAGTTTCGGCAGTTGCCCGATCACGATCGTCAGCGCCAGGCCGTTCATGTAGCCGATCTGAGTGGGCTTGGACAGCAGATCCGCGATGAAGCCGAGCTGGAACGCCCCGGCGGCAATGGTGATCGCGCCCACCATCAGCGCCAGCATCGACGCGTACGCCACTGCACGGCCGGGGTCGCCGTTTGCGGTCACCAAGGGGATGACCGTCGCCGCGATCATCGGACCCAGCGACGAGTCCGGCCCCAGGACCAGCACCTTCGACGGGCCGAAGGCGGCGTACCCGAGCAGGCACAACACGGTCGTGTACAGGCCGGTGATCGGCGGCAGGCCGGCCAGCTCCGCATAGGCCATGCCCTGCGGCACCAGCAGCGCGGTGAGTACCAGACCGGCCGTGACGTCCTTGCCCAGCCAGCCGGCTCGGTAACTGCGCAGCATCGTCATTCCGGGCACCGCGCGTTCGATCGCCCCGACGACGCTCATCAGACCTCGCTTCGTGATCCCGATGTCGCGGGCAGCCTGTCACATGCCGACGTCTTCCCGGGGACCGCCTTCGAAGGTCGTGCGGCATTCATTCGAGCAGGGTGATGTCCGCCGTCGGTGCCGGGGCGGCATGATGAGCGTCGGCGGACCGCGCCGAGGTCGAGTCCCGGCCGCGAGACGGCCCGCCAGCCCGACACGGAGAACGAATGCAACCCTCAGATCAGCGGTCCACTCCGACCCAGCGCTGGCTGGCCCGAGCCGCCTTCGCAGCCTGGATCGCCGCCATCGTCGTGCTCGTCGGCACCGAGGGGGCGATCGGCCTCACCCTGCTCGTCGTCGGCCTGTTGGGTGCGATAGCGGTGCTCGTCGGTGGGTACTGGTTCCTGGCCAAGCGTGGCCTGGGACGTTGGCTCGGGTTGACCGTCGCGGTGACCGCGGTGGTCGTCGTGCTGGTGATCTTCCTGTGGCAGGACGCGCTGGTCATCGCGATCGTCGTCGTGGTGCTCTTCGTCCTGGCCGGGGCAGCGGCCCGCCGGGCGATGCGTGGCAGGACGCCCGAGTGGATGCCGACCGTGCGCACACCGCCGCCGAGCAGGGTGTTCATCGTGATGAATCCGCGGTCCGGTGGCGGCAAGGTGGTCAAGTTCGACCTGCAGCGCAAGGCCGAGGAACTCGGCGCCGAGGTCGTGCTGCTGGATGGACCGGGTCATGTGGATGTCGCGGCGATCGTCCGGGACGCGGTCGACCGAGGCGCCGACCTGCTGGGCGTGGCCGGGGGAGACGGCACCCAGGCACTGGTCGCCGGGATCTGCGTCGAGTACGACATCCCGCTGCTGGTGATCAGCGCGGGTACCCGCAACCACTTCGCCCTCGACCTGGGGCTGGACCGGGACGATCCATCCACGTGCCTGGCTGCGCTGACCGACGGCGAGGAGGTCAGGGTCGACCTCGGCCTGATCGGCGACCGACCGTTCGTGAACAACGCGTCCTTCGGCGCCTACGCCGAGATCGTGCAGAGCCCCGAGTACCGGGACAACAAGAACCGCACGATCCTGGCAATGTTGCCGGACCTGCTCAGCGAGGAGGGCAGCAAGCTGTCTGTGCGGACGGGTGACCGCACGCTGACCGACCTGCAGGCGGTGCTGGTCAGCAACAACCCGTACGGCTCCGGGCGGCTGCGCGACCTCGGTCGGCGGGAGCGCATCGACGCGGGAACGCTCGGTGTGATCGCCGGTCGGATCGCCAGTGCCGCCGAGGCCGCCGCGCTCCTGCGCCGGGCCCAGTTCCGGACCGTGACCACCCTGGTGGCCGAGGGGGACGTGGTGATCGACGGGCAGCCGGTGCTCGGCGGGGACGGGTCGGCCACCGAGGTACCGGTGGGCATCGACGGCGAAGCGCTGACCGTGCCCACGCCGGTGCGCTGCTCGATCCGGCCGAAGGCGCTGCGGGTGCGGCTCCCGCGTGACCGGCCGGGCGTGCCGCTCGCTCCGGATCCGGTCGACTGGAAGCGGTTGACCCAGCTGGCCCTCGGTCGGTAGTCGCGAGGAGCAGCCGGACGAGGCGTCTGCTTCAGGGTGCGGTGTTGTGGTTCAGGCGGAAGACGTTGTCCGGTCGTATCGGCGAGTGACAGCGCGCAACCGGTCCAGGTTCGGCCGGTGGGGCACGAGGCTGCGCCGGGATCGGCCGCGGGGGCCGGCCCCGATGTCCCGGCTGGCGGGTCGGCCCCGGCGGGCTAGCATCGCGGTGCCCTCTGTTCGCCCCGGCGCACCGCCGTCGACCACCCTCGGGAGCAGCCGTGTCCTCCGCCGTCTCCGCCGCCCCGCCCGTCGCGAGCGTGAGGGTCCCGGCCGGCACGACCGCCGGCGCGGCAGTGCGGGAGGCCGGCCTGCCCGGGTCCGGGCCGCAGGCGGTCGTCGTCGTTCGTGACGCGAACGGGCGGTTGCGCGACTTGAGCTGGGTGCCGGCTGCCGACGCCGACGTCGTGCCGGTGGCCGCCGACACCGAGGACGGCCGGGCCGTCATCCGGCACTCCACCGCCCACGTGCTCGCCCAGGCGGTGCAGGACAAGTTCCCGGACGCCAAGCTGGGAATCGGGCCGCCGATCAAGGACGGCTTCTACTACGACTTCGATGTGGACCGCCCGTTCACCCAGGAGGACCTGGCCGACCTCGAGCGGCGGATGCGCAAGATCATCAAGTCCGGCCAGCGGTTCGCCCGGCGAGTGTTCGACTCGCCCGAGGTTGCCCGCGCCGAGCTGGCCTTCGAGCCCTACAAGCTCGAACTGATCGACCTGAAATCGGATGCGAGCAACGAAGAGTCGGTCGAGGTCGGCGCGGGCGAGCTGACCGTCTACGACAACCTGCACGCGCACAGCGCGGAACGCGTGTGGGGCGATTTGTGTCGTGGCCCACACGTGCCGACCACCCGCTACATCCCAGCGTTTCAGCTCACCCGATCCGCGGCCGCGTACTGGCGGGGAAGCGAGCGCAACCCACAGCTGCAGCGGATCTACGGCACCGCCTGGGAATCTGCGGAAGCTCTTGCCGCGTACCAGGAGTGGCACGCCGAGGCCGAGCGCCGCGATCACCGCCGGCTTGGCGTCGAGCTCGACCTGTTCTCGTTCCCGGACGAATTGGGTTCGGGGCTGGCGGTTTTCCACCCCAAGGGCGGGATCATCCGCAAGGAGCTCGAGGACTACTCGCGGGCCAAGCACGTCGCCGCCGGGTATTCGTTCGTGAACACCCCGCACATCACCAAGTCCCGGCTGTACGAGATCTCCGGACATCTGGACTGGTACGCCGACGGCATGTTCCCACCCATGCACCTGGATGCCGAGCTCGGGCCGGACGGTGAGGTGCGCAAGCCCGGGCAGGACTACTACCTCAAGCCGATGAATTGCCCGATGCACGACCTGATCTTCCGCGCACGTGGACGGTCCTACCGCGAGCTGCCGCTGCGGATGTTCGAGTTCGGCACCGTCTACCGGTACGAGAAGTCCGGGGTCATCCACGGTCTCACCCGCGTGCGGGGTATGACCCAGGACGACGCGCACATCTTCTGCACGCGCGACCAGATGCGCGACGAGTTGGCGAGCCTGCTGCGCTTCGTTCTCGAACTGCTGGCCGACTACGGCCTGGACGACTACTACCTGGAGCTGTCCACCCGCAACGAGGACAAGTACGTCGGCAGCGACGAGAACTGGGCCGTGGCCACCGAGACGCTGGCCCAGGTGGCGCGGGAGTCCGGCCTGGAGCTGGTGGACGACCCGGGCGGAGCCGCCTTCTACGGTCCGAAGATCTCGGTGCAGGCGAGGGATGCGCTCGGCCGTACCTGGCAGATGTCCACCATCCAGCTGGATTTCAATCTGCCGGAGCGGTTCGGGCTGGAGTACACCGGCCCGGACGGCGGCAAGCAGCGCCCGGTGATGATCCACCGCGCGTTGTTCGGGTCGGTGGAACGGTTCTTCGCGGTGCTCACCGAGCACTACGCGGGGGCGTTCCCCGCCTGGCTGTCGCCGGTGCAGGTGGTGGGCATCCCCGTGGCGGATGCGTTCGGGGATCACCTGCAGGGCGTCGTGGATCAGCTTGCCGGCCGCGGAATCCGGGCCGAGGCCGACCATTCCGACGACCGGATGCAGAAGAAGATCCGCACCCA
>CAYZBB010000027.1:0-46647 GCA_964476495.1 uncultured Actinomycetes bacterium
GTTCAGGACTTCTTTTTTCCCGCGGTGATTTACCGCGAGTTGCGTAGCGCCGAATCTGCTGCGGCACAACGCATTTCACACACCCCGCACACGCGAATCATGTTGCAAATCAACGGTTTCCGCGCGTGAATACGACCGCTGGAGCCCGCCTGGTCGACGACCTGACCCGTGATGGCGACCCGTACCGCATCACGGTGATGATCACCGAGGCCGGCCGGGTCGCGGATCGGCTCGAGCGGCTCGATGGGCTGATCTCGGGCGAGCGGTCGGCGTGGCTGCGGGTGCGGGTTAATCGGGACCAGGTCGTTGAGGTCCAGGTGGATAAGGCGTTGCAGGAGGCTCGGCAGCAGGCCGGGGTGTTGCGGCAGCTTCTGGCTGAGATTCATCGGCAGCGTGCGGGCATCCCGATGGGCCCGGACGATGACGATGTCCTCGACGACGACGAAGACTAGGCGGCCCTGGCCGTCGGAGTGGCCCGAGTTCCTTGGCAAGTGGCCGAGGTTGACGGGTCGCCAGCGGCCCGAGATTGAGGTGTGGCACCCGGGCGATGAGTCCGAGGGCGACGCGACGGCGAAGTTCGGCATGCGGGTGGGCCTGCGTTTGTTGCCGTGGGAGTGGATGATCGTCCGCGCGGTGATGTCGCTGATGCCAGAGAATGAGTGGGGCATCCGGCAGTGGACTCACCGCAATGTGGTGATCGAGTGCACGCGGCAGCAGGGCAAGACGTTGCTGCTGATCCTGATCATCCTGCGCCGGCTGTTCAAGCATCGGCGGCGGATCGTGTACACGGCGCAGCAGTGGGCGACGGTCGAGGATGTCTTCGACCGTGTGGTGGCGATCATTGACCGTGTTCCGTCGCTCAAGCGGCGCCTCGCTGAGCCACCGTCGAAGAAGGACAACCGCGGCCGGATCAAGTTGAAGCCGTTGCCGGGTGAGAAGCACGTGGTTAAAGCGGATTTCGGCCCCCGAACGCAGCATTTCGCCCGTGGTTTCACCGAGATAGACGACTTGATTCTCGATGAGTCCTACGACCTCGTGCCGAAGGAGACGGCAAACCTGACTGGCGCGCAGGCCGCGTCGGACAACCCGCAGACGATCTATGCGAGCACGCCGCCGGTGGTGTCGGAGCACCCGAATTGTCACCGCTTCTCGGGCCTGGTGCGCACGATTGAGGCGGGCGGCGCCCCGGGGCTGTATGGCGCGCTGTACCGGGCGCCCAAGCGGTTCAAGCGCGGCGATCCGGCGGCCTACCCACTGGCGCAGCCGTCTTACGGCGTGGTGGGTGATGACCGCGAGATGGAGGCGCACCTACAGGGCGCCAGGGACGCGGGACCGGCAGACCTCGCGCTGTTCGACGCTGACTGGCTGGGCTGGGGGGACTACCCACCGCCGGCCAACAAGCGGCCTTCCGAGATCCCGACGGAGCTGTGGAACACGATGCGCGCCAAGGTCCCGCCCGCTCTGATCAACCGCCCGGCTGTGGGTTTGCACCGCGATGAGGACTCGGGCGTGTGGGTGATCGCGGGCGCGCAGTACACCGACACGGGCTTGGCGCATCTTGAGCTGGGCTACATGCGGGCCATCACCGCTACCGAGGTGGTGTGCGCGGTGGTGGAGCTGGTGGCCGCGTGGGATCCGGTGTGTGTGGCGATCAAGGGGCGCGGCGATGCGGCGGCGATCAGGGCCGAGTTGATCAAGGCGGGTGTTGAGCCCGAGTTGGTCGACGGTTCGGCTTATGCGCGGTGGTGTGGCGGGTTCCTCAACGCCGCAACGGGTGCGCGGTTGTCGCACATGGGCCAGTCGCCACTGAATGACGCGGCCGGCGCGGCGGTGAAGAAGGAAATGCCCGCCGGTGGCTTCGTGTGGGACGAGGCCGCGGCCGGTGCTGCGGGCGCGGCACTGGTGTCGGCAACGCTCGCACATGGTGCGTTGGTGGCGTTCGGGCAGGTGCGCAAGCGCAAGCCGGCCGGGCCTGCGGGCGGCAGGTCGGCGCCGCGCACCCCTGTAAATCGCTCTGTCGAGCGCGAATTGGACGTTTTCGCCGCGTTTTAGACCCCGAAACGATGGCAGGCCCGGTGTTGACCGGGCCTGTCCGCCGATATCACTACCGGCCATGTCGTCCGTGCCCATCCTCGGCAACTGGGTCGCGACCCCTGGGGCGCTGGTCCGCCCGCCGCAGCCCAGTTGCGAACTGGTAGCGGGGACCGCTCCACAGAACTTACCACCGGACAACCCCTCGTTGAAAGGAGGCGTTGTGGCACCCAAGACAGCACCTCCAGCGACTGAGAAGGGCTACGTCAACGCCTATGGCGGCTGGCTGACCGGCTGGGCTGTGCAGGGCGACGTTTATGAACAGATCTCCGAGTTGCTCTGGCCCAACTCGGTGCGGGTCTACACCCGCATGGGCCGCGAGGATTCGCGTCTGGCATCGATGTTCCAAGCGCTGTGGCTGCCGGTGCGCCGTACTCGCTGGCGGATCGACCCGAACGGTGCGAAGGCCACGGTGGTCAAGCACATTGCGACCGATCTCGGCCTCCCAATCGTCGGCGACGACCCGAATAAGCCGACACCGCGCACCCGCAGCGAGTTCTGCTGGCCTGAGCATCTGCGAAACGCGCTGACTTACCTCCAGTTCGGCCACGCGGTGTTCGAGACGGTGTATCGCATCGATGGCGGCCTTGCGCATCTCGACCGGGTGGCCCCGCGTCCACAGAGCACGATTGCGTACTGGAATGTGGACCGCCAGGGGCGCCTGATGTCGGTCGAGCAGTGGTCGGCGGGCGTGTTCGCGGTGCCCGGCTATGTGGTGCAGGTGCCGACGAGCGACGGTTCGGCCGCAATCCCTGGCGATCGGCTTGTGGTGTACGTGCGCGACCCCGATCCCGGGGTGTGGACGGGTAATTCGATCCTGCGGGCCTGCTACAAGAACTTCATCCTCAAGGACGAGCTGATGAGGATCGAGGCCGCGGCGGCTCGTCGTCACGGCATTGGCGTGCCGACGCTGTGGGCGTCGCCGGAAGAGTCCGAGGATGAGGAGCGGATCGCCGAGTATCAGCGGATCGCGTCGGCCTACACCGGCGGCAGCTCGGCGGGCCTGGCGTTGCCGGCCGAAGCCAAGGCGCAGATCCTCTCACCCGCGGGCACCCCGATGGACCCACGGCGCGCGATCGAGTACCACGACCATCAGATGGCGCTGGTGGCACTGGCGCACTTCCTCAACCTCGACGGCAAGGGTGGTTCGTACGCGCTGGCGTCGGTCCAGGCCGACACGTTCGTGCAGTCGCTGCAGACGGTGGCCGACACGATCCGTGACACCGCTCAGCGCCGCATTGTCGAGCCGCTGGTTGACGCCAACTGGGGGCCGGACGAGCCGACGCCGCGGCTGGTGTTCGACGAGATCGGCAGCCGCCAGGACGCGACCGCCGCGGCGCTGCAAATGCTGGTCAATTCCGGCCTACTGACGCCCGATCCGCGGCTCGAGCAGTTCCTGCGCGAATCGACTGGGCTACCGGCGCCGGATCCCGACGCCGACGAGCCTGAGCCGCCAGGGCCGCCGCCGTCAGCGGCGCTGCCGGGCATGCCCGGCGAGCCACTGCAGCCGACAACGCCGACTCGATCGGCCGCCGCACGCGCCCGCTGGACGCGCGAACGGCCGAGATACCAACAGGGAGCTCTGTTTTAGATGCCCAACCTCGTCACGGTGCCTGGCGTCGAGCTGATGCGCACGGGCACGTGGAACATCTCAACCGGCGAGTGGAGCGTCACGCCCGAGTTGATCACTGCGGCCATCCGCGCGCACCAGGCGAACGTGCTGCGCAAGCCGGTGATCCGGCTGGGCCACAACGATCCTCGATTCTCGGGTGACCCCGCGGTGGGCTATATCGACAACGTCCGCGCGTCCGAGGATGGCTCCACACTGCTCGGCGATCTGGTCGGCGTGCCGCAGTGGCTCGCCGACATCATGCCAAGCGCATACCCCGATCGGTCAATCGAGGGGTTGTACGACTACACCGCGCCCGATGGCAGCTCGCACGAGTTCGTGCTGACGGGCCTTGCACTGCTCGGCGCGACGCGGCCGGGTGTTGAGTCGCTGCGCAGCCTGCAGGACGTGGCGCGGCTCTATGACATCGCCGCCGCGGGCCGCATTGGTGGCACCGCCATCGAGCTCACCGTTTCAGCCGCCGCGAGCGGCACACAGACCCCTCAGCCTGCCGAGGCCGAGGCAACCGAAAACACACAGGAGGGGCATATGCCTACCTTGCAAGAAGGCCTCGCAGCGCTGTTCGGCACTCAGCCGGACGCTGACGACGAGACCATCCTGAGCGCCGCACGAGAGGCACTAGAGGAGCGCGCGGAGCCGCCCGCCGCGCCTGAGCCGGCACCCGAGCCACAGCCCGAGCCGGTGGCCGCCGCCGCGTCCGGTGTGGTGCAGGGCGTCGTGCAGCTCGACCAGTCGCAGTATGACGACCTGGTGGCCGCTGCTGCCGATGGCCGGGCAGCCCGCGCTCAGCAGATCGCCGAGAGCGATGAGCGCACCGTCGAGGCCGCCATCAACGACGGCCGAATCCCGCCGGCCCGCAAGCCCTACTGGCTCAACTACCTCAAGGCCGACCGCGAGGGCGGCACGCAGGTGCTGGCGAGCTTGAAGCCCGGCCTGGTGCCGCTGGCCGAGATCGGGCACGGCGTCGGCGCCGAGGCCACAGAAGATGACGCGCTCTACGCGAGCCTGTTCGGAAAGGACGCCTGACCAATGGCTGAATACGCACCCCTCGTCCCAATCGGGCCGTTTACCTCGACCACGTCGGCCTCTGTCACCGCAGGCAACTGCCTGGTGGTCTCCGGTGACGACACGGTCGCCAAGTCGTCGGGCGCCTCGGTGGCGTTCGTCGGCGTCGCGGCATTCGATGCCGGCAGTGGCGACAAGGTGACAGTGCTGCGCGGTGGCATTCACGAGCTCGCGGCCAGTGGCGCCATTGCCGCCGGTGAGCTCGTCACCACCGCGGCGAGCGGCGCTGTGGCGACTCAGGCCACCCCGAGTGCCGCAAACGACATTCAGGTCATCGGCGTCGCGCTGTCGGCCGCCGCCAGCAACTTGGTCAAGGTTCTGCTGTTCCGCTGACCGGACGGCGCTAACAGGAAAGCGAGACAACAATGCCTTACACCTACCCGCCCGTGCCGGCCAGCTTGTCCGGTGACCTCGTCACCATCAGCCGGTTCCTCAACAACCCCACGCTGGTGGCCCGCCGTCTGCGGACCATCGCCGAGCAGCGGTTCATCTCCGATGTGCTGCTCACCGGCCGGTTCCGCGCCGACGGTGGTGCCGTGATGTACGAGACCGGCGAGACGATCTACACCGATCGCGCGCCGGAAGCCGTTGCGCCCGGGGCGAACTACCCGCAGACGCCGGTGTCGACGGGCACCGCGTCGATCGCCAAGACGGTGAAGTGGGGCGAGGATGTGCCCATCACCGACGAGGCGATCAGCCGCCAGATGATGAATCCGGTTGAGCGGGCGTTCACCAAGCTCGTCAACCAGATGATAAAGACCATCGACAGTGTCGCCATGTCGGCGATCACCTCGGCGGTCACGCAGAACACGGCGGCGATTGCGTCGTGGGCGTCGGATTCGGGCACCAACATCTTCCGCGACATCATGCGTGCGAAGGCCAACATCGCGGCGCTCAACCAGGGGTATGACCCCGATACCGTTGTGGTCGACGATGTCACGTTCGCCAACATGGTGTCCGATACCAAGTTCTCGGGGCTGCTGCCGCGCGAGAGCACCAACGGCGTGGTCTACACCGGCACTTTCCCGACGGTGGCGGGTCTGCGGATTCTGCCCACACCCAACGGCGTAAGTGGCGTGGCCCTGGTGCTCGACTCCAAGGTGCTCGGCGGCATGGCTGATGAGAACCTCGGCGGCCCGGGCTACGTTTCAGCCGGCGGTGTCGGTGTGCAGGCCAAGACGATCCGCGAGGACAAGACGGATAGCTGGCTTGCCCGCTGCCGTCGCGTCACCGTGCCGGTGATCCTCGAGCCCGCCGCGGCGTGGAAGATCACCGGGGTTGCGGCATGACCTACATCGTTACGGCTCCACTGGTCATCGCGGCGGATCGCGACGGCCACAACCACCACGTGTATCGGGGCGGCCAGATTGGTTGGCTCTCCGATGCGCAGGCCGAGCACTTCCTCAGCGAGGGGCTGGTCGAGAAGGTGCGCGGTGGTGATGCGGTTCTGGTCGACGGCGGGCCGATCGGTGCGTTGCCCGCCGACGCCCCCGACCCCGCAGCCGTGGTCGATAACCCACCCCCGGCCAAGGCGGCACCCAAGGCCGACTGGGTCGACTATGCCGTCAGCAGGGGCTGGGACCGTGACGAGGCCGAGGCCACCAGCAAGGCCGACCTCGTCGAGGCGCTGGGCTGATGGCGTACAAGGTGCTCAAGCAGATCGTCGTTTCGGCCACTAACGACCGGGCGGTGCATTACCTGCCCGGCGCGGTGGTCGACCTCGACGAGGCCACCGCGGCCGAGCTGGTCGAGCAGGGCAAGGTCGAGCCGGTTGCGAAGCCGGCCGAGGGTGAGGCCGAGCTGACCGCCGGCACGGTCGAGGCCGCGCCGAAGAGGCCGCGCCGGGGCTGACGCGTGGACCCGTTTCTCTCCATCGAGGACTTCGAAGAGCAGTTCCGCCGCACACTCGATGCCGGTCAAACCGCCATCGCCACACGGCTGCTGCAGGTCGTCTCCGATTGGATTTGGGGCCGCAAGTCCGATGTCGACGAAGATGCGGCGGCTCAGGTGGTGTTCGAGGTGGTGCGAGATGCGCTGCTGTACGGCGATTTCGACAAACTGAAGTCGTTCACGAACACCACCGCCGACCGCACCGAGTCGGGCGAGCTGGACGCCGAGGCCAAGGCGGTCAACGACTACTTGACGCCTCGGCATCGGCTGCTGCTCGGCATCGGCGCGGTGCGCGCGGCACCTCGCGGCAGCTTCAAGAAGTGCGACTACTGAGGCGCAGTCATGGCCGTGTTTCCCATCGGCGGCGATACCGTCGGCATTGTCAAGCGGTCCAAGTCCAACACGCGGGACCGGTTGCGGCAGAGGCTCGACGCCGCCCCCACGGTGGTGGCCAAGTCGGGGTGCCTATTCCAGGTGCAGTCGGCCGCTCCGGAGCGCCGTGAGGGTCAGGACGAGGGCGCGACGGTCGAGCGGGAGCAGGCGCGGGTGTTCCTGCCTGTTGATGACGACACGCAGGCGATCGACTCGACTGACGCGATCCAGTTCCCCTACCCGGACGGCCGGGTGTACGAGCTGGCCGGCGATCGGGTGGTGCAGAACGACATCCACGGGCGGTCTGATCATGTGCGGCTGGTCGTCGAATGGCAGGGCGGCTGATGGCGGTCGATGATCTGCTTGCCGATCTCGGTATCTCACAGCAGCAGGTCGACGCGGCGCTCAAGTCCGACGAGGTACGGCGGGGCAAGGTGGAGCTCGCCGAGCGGGCGGCCGACGTGATGCGTTCGTTCATCCCGGAGGACACGGGCGAGTCACGCGAGGCCGTGCGGGTGGCCGATCAGGGCGGCGAGGTCAAGGTGTTGTGGGACAGCCCGATAGCCCACATCCTTGAGCACGGCTCCGAGGACACGCCCGAGTTCGCTCCGGTGGCCAGGACCGAGGCGTACTTCCGGGGTCCGCAGTGATCACGCCGGAGACCGAGTTCCCCAACGGTGTTGAAATGCTGCTGATCTGGCTTTCCACGCTCGGCGAGGGTGGACCGGGTCGCCCGTCGGGTGACGCGCTGCCCTACCGGATGGTGCGGCGGATCGGCGGCCATGACGACGGTGTCACGGATTTCGGTGACTATTCGGTGCACACGCTGGCGACCGGCGCAAGCCGCGAGGCCGCGTTCCTGGCCGCCGACGACGCCAGCACGCTCACGCACAACCGGATGCTGGCGCTGGGTCCGCCGCTGGTGCCGCCACAGCCGGTAACGCTGAATGACGGCCGGATCGTGCGGGCCGACGAGGTGCTGACCCTCGAATCGCCGGTCGACACCCCGTACGGCGATCAGTTGATCGTCGATTTCGTCGGCCGTTACCGCGTGGCGCTGCGTCGCATCGCGGTCCTCTAAGTCCACAGCAAACCCCAGCGATCCCCACCCCCGCGTGGGGATTTTTGTTGCCCGCCTTGTGAAATTCGCGCGGGTCCAGTTCATGAAAGGAAGAACATGGTGGCCCTGCCCTCAACCGGTGTCGAATGGCACGAGAAGTACGGTTACAACCCGCTCGGTATCCGCAAAGGCATCATCACCAACATCCTGATCCGTGACTACCACGGCAGTCTGACCAGCTTGGCGGACCCGGCGGTGGGGCACAACAGCGACGGCTATTTCACGCCGTACGCCCAGGATGGCGGGTACCGCGATGACCTGTTGGATATCGATTTCCCCGGCGGCCAGTTCTTTGACCTCGGCGGCATCAAGGACGACGGCACGAAGGTCAGCCAGGATACCTCGGTCGAGGAAACGATGATCGCGCAGTCACGGCGGCCGCAGCGTTTCGACCTCGGCAAAGAGGGTGACGAGGTCGGCTGGACCTACCGGGAAGACAACCCCGGCGTCGACGCGCTGCGGTTCGACAAGCCACTGGCGAACCTGCCTGACATCGGCAAGGTGGGGTACTTCGTCGCCAAACCGGCCGAGGGCAACCTGATCGAGCGTCAGGTGATCGCGCTGGCTGAGGATGGCGATCAGCGGTTCGCCTACATCTTCCCGCGTGTCGGCCGCAAGAAGGTGGGTGATACCCAGCTCAACCGCAAGAATCCGCATGAGCTGATGCTGGCCTACGGCGCGATCCTGTGCCCGTATGCCAAGTACCCCGTGGGGATCGCGCGCGAGGGTGCGGGCTGGCGCGCACTGGGCGGCTCGCCGAAGTTCTCCGGCACCCCGACGGCGACCCAGACGGGTGCCACGACCGCCACGGTGGCGTTCACCATTCCGACGCTGCTGCTCGACCCGGCGCCGGATTCGTTCACCTACACGCTGGAGAAGAAGACGGGCGGCGTGTGGAGCGGCGCCACGATCGGCACCCCGTCGGTGTCGGGAACCACCGTGACACTTCCCGTCACGAGCCTGACCACCGCGACGGCCTACACGTTCCGCGTGACCGCCACCGGTGGCAACGCGGCTGCGGCGGTGTCGTCGGAGTCGAACTCGATCACCACTGCATAACCCCGAATCGCCCCCGGCGGTGGTCCTTGCTGTGGCACCACCGCCGGGTGCTCAACCCCTGCAACGCCACAGCATGAACAGAAAGCCACAGCAACCATGTCTGAACCCATTGAGATTCCCGAAGCCAAGGAACGCCAGCGTCTTTCGCTGAGTGAGGCGACCAATCAGGCGGCACGGCACTTCGGCTTCACACCCATGGTGGAGATCGAAGAGGGCGGCGAGGTATTCGTCGTGCGCGCCAAGCTACTGCGCACCTCGGCGCAGGTCCGCCGGTTCAATGACCTTGAGCGACTGGTGAAGTCGCTGGACTACGAGGAGATCGACCGCACCAACCGCAAGACGGGTGAGCTGGTGGTACACCCAGAATCCGGCGCCGTGGTGGTGGACAAGCGCACCGTCACACCACACCAACTCGACGGCAAGCCGCTCGACCCGCCGTATGAGTTCCGCTACCTCGCGGCGCTGTGGGGTGAGGAGCGGGCGCGGCTGTTCGAGAAGCTGTGCCCCGAGGATGGCAGCGCCGGCGCCGTGATGCTCATCGAGCAGCAGATCGACGACGAGATCGCACAGTGGCGCAAGGCTCGCGAACGCAGCGAGCGCGCCCTGGAGGGCGGAGAGCCCAAAAGTAACTGAGGCGGTCATCGCGTGGCGGTGGTTCGCGCGGGAGATCGAATCGGATCTCTCTCTGTACCACCACCGTTCGATCAAGGAGTGGCTGCGCGGCGAGATGACCAGCCGCGAGCTGCTTGTCATCCTCGACGGCCTGCCGGAGCGGTCCGAGTTCAAGACGTGGGCGTTCCGCGGCGGTGACTGGACATCCGAGCAGCTCATTTCGGCGCGGATCGCCAACCAATTGGCCCTGTCGCGCGCCGACGGCCGTGACTACGAGCCCGACCTGATCCTGTCGCCCTACGAGCAGGCGAAGGAGCTGGTGCACGACGACTGGCAGAGAACCCGGCACGACGAGGTGCTGGCCCAACTTCGCGGCGAAAGGTAGGTGAGCTGAATGTCCATCACGTTGGATGTGATTGCGCAGCTTAACGAGTCTTCGCTGCGTGATGTCAGTGATCAGGCCCGCGGGTTCTTCGGTGACCTCGGCCAGTCCATCGGCGGAGTCACCGACATGTTCGGTGGTGCTGAGACGGGCGCGCTGAGCTTCGGGTCAGCGCTGGGGTCGGCGGGCCTGCTGGCCGGCGGCGCGGCGATTGCCGGAATCGGTGCGTTGGCAACCGGCATCGCGGCGGCCACACGCGAACTGTACGACCTCGGCAGCCAGTGGGACGACACGTTCGACGCCATCCAGATCAAGACCGGCGCGACTGGCGATGTCCTTGACTCGCTGAAAGATTCAGTCAAGGCGGTCGGCGCCGAGGTGCCCGAGTCGATCGGCACTATCGGCGACATCATGGCGGGCGTCCATCAGCAGTTGGACTTGACGGGCCCCGCGTTGGAGCAGGTCACCACCACGCTCGGCAACTTGGCGCACATGGGCCAGGAGATCGACGAGCGCGACCTCGGCCGCGTGTTCCGCGGCTTCCATGTGGCGGCCGAGGACATGGTGCCGACGCTGGATCTGCTGAATGCGTTCTCGCAGCAGACCGGCATCGGTATTGACGAAATGCTCGGCGTTCTAGGTGATTCCGGCCCGCAGTTGCGCCAGATGGGCATGGATGTCGACGACGCGCTTTCGCTGTTCACAAACCTCAACCGCGCGGGACTCGACCCGGCGAGCTTCGCCCAACCGCTGACCAAGGCGCTCAAGGAGTTGGCCGACGCGGGTGTCAATGACGCGAAGGCGGGCCTCGGGCAGGTCATCACCGAGATTGACCGGCTCATCGACGCGGGCCAGGAAGCCAAAGCGCTCGACTTCGCCAACGAGGTGTTCGGCGGCCGCGGCGGCCTGCGGGTGTTCGACGCGATCAAGAACGACGCGCTGACGGTCGAGTCGCTGAATTCGCAACTCGCCAACACCGGCCCGACTATCGCGCAGCTCGCTGACGACACCTACGACTGGTCCGAGCAGTGGGACATCCTTCGGAATAAGTTTGAGATTGCGTTGGAACCCTTGGCTTCCGGCGTGTTCGACGCGGTCAACGACCAACTCGGCAAGGTGGCCGATTGGGCTGAGCAGCACCCTGATGACCTGATCGACATCTTCACTTCTGCCGCCGAGGGCGCGGTGCTATTCGGCCAGGCCATCGCGGCAACGGTCGAGGTGGGCATCCGGGGCTTCGGCCTGGTGTTCGACGTGGTGTCCTACCTGCAGCAGATTTTCGGGGACACCGTCGCGACGGTTTCCGGGCTCGCGGGCGACTTCCTCGACGCGATCGGCATGGACGATCAGGCCGCCCAGTTGCGCGTGGTGGAGAAGGTTGCCAGCGCGTGGAGTGACGCCAACGATCTGATCTCGCAGAAGATCGACGGCGCGGCCGACTCAGTGGGTGGCTTCAATGACCAATTGACCGCGCTGCGCAACACAATCGAGCAGGTCGGCGACACGGCCAAGTCAAGCCCGATCGGCATCGACGTCTTCGGGACGGGGACTCTCGGGAGGCCATCGGCGGATCCGGCGACGGGTACACCGGCAGGCCCACCCGTCAGTGGGTGGACAGGCGCCCCGCTGCCGGGTGAGTCCCCGCGCGATTTCGCACACCGGGCAATGATGCCGTACTGGCAGAGTCAGGGCCTGACCGTAGGGGATCACGCGGCCGACCAGTTCGGCGAGCACCAGAACGGCGCGCTCGACATCATGGTCCCCGACATTGCTACAGGCAAACAGGTGCTCCAGCAGGCACTTGCGGACCCCAACGTGTACGGCGCCATCTTCAACAACCAGACCTACGGCTATGGCAGTCCAACCCCTCAGGACTACACCGCAGGGCATACCGGCGACCCCACGCAGGACCATCAGGACCACGTTCATGTGTGGTACAAGCCCGGCGCTGGCGGGCCGGGCGGGCCGCCATCAGATGCGTTGTCGTTCAACAGCGGTCCCAGCGCGTTCCCCGGCTACGCCGCCGGCCCCGCGGGTTCAACGCCCGGCTACAACGAGTACGGCGAGCCGGGCTACTACCGACCCGATCAGCGCCAGATCACGCAGGCCGACCGGCGGGTGCAGGACTCCCAAGACCGGGTGGCCGACGCCAACGAGCGGCTGGCCGACGCGGTGGACAAACGCGCCGAGCTGACGATGCTGGCGACTGAGGATGAGCGCCGCAGCGCCGACCGTGCTGTTGAGCGGGCACAGAAGGCCCGCGACCGTGCTGTTGAGGACGCCGAGCAAGCCGTGGCGGATGCGGCCGACGCGCGTCAAGGCCGCTTCACCGCGGCTCGTCGCGGCAGCTCGGGCGGGCTCGGGCAGATCGGCTCCCCGCTGGACGCCGATTTCGGTCTCAGCGGTGGGCTGCCCGGCTTGGCTGACAACCTGGTGCGGTTCGTAGCCAGCCTCGCGATGGCCCCCATGCTCGGCCAGCTCAGCGCCATCAGTTCGGTGTCGGGCGATCAGGGCTCGGGGCTGATCGGCATGGCGCGGGCGCGCGGCGGTGGCGGCATTCCGGGTCTTCCCGGACTGCCTGGCATCCCGTCGCTGGGTGGTCCCGCCGCGATGCCCGGCGGACCTGCGGCGAGCGTCGTGGGCGGCCGACCGATGGGTGCGGGCGTCGGCGGCGGTGGCGGATTCAGCGGCGTCGGCGGTGCGCCCTTGGCGGCGATCAACACGGCGGCCAGCGGTCTCGACGTGCTGGCCCCCGGTGCGGGCGCGGCGGCCCAGATGGGCATTCAGCTCATCAACCGTGCGATCGGCTACGGCGGCCAGATGGCCGGCATAGGTGTCGGCGGACTGCTTGAGACGTTCATGCTCAACGATTCAGCACTGGCCGACCCGTCGCGCAACTGGATCGGCCGTATCGCGTCCGGATTCGCCGGCGCGCGCCCCGCGGGCGACAACACGGCGGGGCAGGCCCCGCAGCCCGTGTCGGCCCAGCAGGCGGCAGCTCAGGGCCAGAACCCACAGGGCATGGGCGGGCAGCTCGGCAAGGGCGACGGCGGCGGCACCACGATCAACTACAACAACTACTCGCCGGTGAAGACCGAGGACCGGATGGGCGCCGACCTGGCGCGCCACACCACCACGACCAACATGGCGCCGGGGCAGCGTTGACCGTCCGCTACCCCGCCGGGGCGGTGACCCCATTGGGCGCCGACATGATCATGGCCGGGGCGCACCCGATGGTGCGGTTCAAGCTGGCCGACGACTTCATGCGCTTTGACCTAATGGGTGGGTTGTCGGTGGCCGATCCGGCTGCGCCCGAGGCGATCCTGATCCGCTCGCTCAAGGGCCTGATCCCTCCGTGGGAGACGATCGACCAGAAGGGTGCCACCCAGGACGGCGTGACGTTCATCGACGCGCTCTACGGTCCAATCGAGGTCGACGCGGGTCTGACGGCCATCGGGCGTGACGCGCCGCACCTACGCAAGGTGATCCGCGATTGGATCGACGCCAACGAGGCCAAGGTGACGGGCGAACTGTCCTGGGTCACGCCCGAAATGGGCAAGTGGTGGGCCGATGTGCGGTGGTTCAAAACCCCGCCCGACATCTTCCGTGGCGCCCAGTATCTCGAGCAGGACTTCTCGTGGGTGTGGCGCGCGGACAACGGGTTCTGGCGCTCCTACGACGATGTCGACGTATTCGAGTTCACCTACAAATCGCTGGACGAACCGTTCGACACCTCCTACCCGGACGACCTCGGCCCCGACTGGTCGCAGCGCTACACCGGCCCCGGCGGCGGGATCTGCCACACCGTCAACAGCGAGATGGTGTGGACCGACGACCCCGACGACCGTTTCCTCACCGATCAGCGCGAGGTCATCAACGTCCACAAGACGTTCACGACCGCCACCAACAACCAGGTAATCGTCCAGGAGGTCGGCAGTTTCGCCGATATGGCCTACGGCGACCAGGCCGAGAATCACATCTGGGGGCGGGTCGGGCGCAACGAGGACGGCTCATGGAACGGCTATGGCGTGCGGCTGATGTACCGGCGCGGGCGGATCGAACTGGCCTACTACAACAACTTCCTCAAGAAGGTAATTCGCACCCGGCCGCTGGTCGTGCCGCCACTGCCGGGTGAGAAGTGGATGCTGGTGTGCGGCGAGCCCGGCAACGAGCGCGCGTTCAAGGTGTACCGCAACCGGTTGAAGATCATGGACGTTGTCGAATCCGGCACCGGTTCACCGCTGGGCAGCAACCGGCGCGGCGTGGCCAGCGGCATGAAGGCTGAGGCGGGCCTGTTCAGCCAGACCACCCCGGCGCGCATCCGGCGCACCAACGCGGGCGACAACGCCGAGGTTGCACAGTCGGGCTTCCTGCGTCGTGTCAACGCGGGCGATCAGCCGATGCCCGACAAGTACACGATCTTCGGCCCCGGCATCTTCAGCTTCGCCAACGGGCCGGGTAGCAGCGACATGATCGAATTCGGGCCCGTGCTGCCCAATCAGGTGTTCTGGATCGACACCGACCCGCAACACCCGCGCGTGGAGAACCTGACGTCCAAGGCCCCGACGCCGCAGCAGCTCACACAGTTTCAGCAGGCGCTCAAGAACTTCCTGACGTTCGCCACCGGCAACAATGTGCCGCCACTGCTCCAGGAGATCGAGAGCCGGTTCGGCATCCTGCCGCCGCAGGGCAACCCGTGGACGCTGCTCAAGGGCCGGTGGGCCAAGGAGAGCGCGATCCCGCCGAAGCTGGCCGGCCGCCCGCCTGAGCCGCAGTTCGTCAAGGTGTCGATCGCGGGCGGCAACGCCGATAGCCGCGTGCTGGTGGCAGGCACTCCACTGCGCAGGTACCCCGCGTGACGACGACCCTCAACGCCGACGACCTCTCGTTCTGGGAGTCGCAGTTCGACAGCGCCGACCCGATGGCGGTCACGACCGCGGCCGAGAAGCTGGCGAAGTTCAAGAGCGAAGTGCCGCTCGACTTCCGGTTCACCATGTGCGACAAGCTATGGCGGCGCGTCGGCGAGCTGGGTGGCGACCTCATCGAGGGCAGTGGCACCGACCCGCGCAACAACGTGCCAACCGCCACGATCAAGCTGAAGGGCTCCTCGCCCCACATCTCCACCATGATGGGCTGCCACAAGGAGATGGTGGGCGTCAAGCTCGAGATCGGCGGCAGCAAGCAGGCGTTCTACATCGACAAGCACAAGTGGGCCTTCGATAAGGCGTGGACGGGAACCGCTGAGCTCAAGGGCATTTGGGATCTGCTGTTCTGGTGGGTGATCTGGCCGCAGTGGTATCTGCCCATCCAGGCGCAGCCCATCTCGCACGCCGTATTCGTCGCGCCCATCGTGACGGCCATCGAGGCGATGCTGTCGCAGTGCGCCACCCGCCTGCAGAGCGGACTCAACGAGTTCTTCAACAACGCGCTGAGTCTCAACCCCGACATGCGGGCGTGGTTCGGCACGTTGTTGCAGTCCAACGGCAACATCGCCGAACTGCTCAAGACGCCCGCGTACGTGGTGCGTCACAATCCGCTGCTCGACACCTCGCCGCTGATCGCCCGCACGGTCCGCATGGAGACGTGCGGCGCGGTAATCCGGGACCTGGCAAAGCCTTACGGCGTTGACGTCGAGGTCACGCTGTGGGAGCCGGGCGACGCGCAGCCCGACCAGTTCGCCAACCTTGATCAGCCCACCTATGTGATTCGCGTGACCGACCGCTCGCAGGTGGTCGGCCCGACGAAGACGATCATCGACTCGGTCCTGCGCACCGCGGTCGATGTGCAGGGGTCGTTTTTCGGCGACCTGTTCGGCCCACTGCTGGGCAGGCAGAAGGAGATCGCGCCCGACGGGGTGTTCACCGCGCCGAACATCGGCGTGGATTGCGTTGCGCCGTATGCGATCATCTTCGCCCCGGAAGCTGGCGGCAAGAGCCCGCTCGCGACGTGCGAGATCGTCGACCACACACCCAAGGGCTGGCAGCACATCATCGGAGGACGATCGCCCAAGTGGGCCGGTGCCCCCTCGGGAAACTGGGGGGGCACCGGCCCACGAGGGCTACTCCTGACTCAACGACACCCTGAACGCCACATTCGGCTGGCTGATCGATTCCATCTCGATTCTCTCCGGAATCACCGGTGTGCCAAGCAATTTGCTGGACGGCCTGCTCAACGACTCGTTTTTCGCGTTCGCCCTGCACCAGCACTACGAGCGCCGCGCCGACATGGGGCCTTACCACCCCAACATGGAGCAATTCCACGCCACCGGCTCCAGCCCCTACAACGTGGAGGGGATATTCACCTTCCTCAATATCCTTTGGGACAGTAGGGGTTACACGTCGGCACAAGCAACGCTGCGTGATGGCGCCGCGGGGCTGCGACTGGGCCGCGACATCTTCCGCGGCGGCCTGATGACCCTGGTGTACCCGACGCCGGTCGGCTACTTCAAGGCCCTGACGGACTACGTCGAGAACACCGCGTGGCGCATCGACGAACACACCCGTGACGTCACGATCCTGCTGGGCGACGGGCAGGCCGAGGAGGCGCCGCTGGCCAAGATTCAACGCTTCGCCACCGGCCTGGTCGAAGCGCTCAACGTCTTCACACTCGCCCCGCCGGGATGACATCGAGAGGCATAGATGGCTGTCATTGACCCCACGAGGGTGTTCGAACTCAACGGCAAGAAGTACCTGCGCTGGGACGCGCTCATCCCCTACGAGTGGGAGCCGGGCTCCAATGTATTCGTCGCGGTGTCGCCGCCCGGAATGGGCATCGCGGAGATTCCCGCGCTGGTCAGGGGTGAGCGCGGATTCACGCCGACCATCCAGTCGGATGTCGTGCTCAACGAACTCGACTACAACGACCCCACTGTGGCGTCGGCGACCTTCGACGTGGTGTCACCCGGCACGTCCACCACGCCGCCGGTGCTCAAGCTGAATCTGTCGCTTCACAGCGGCACGCCCGGTGTCAGCGGCACGTTCAACATCCTCGAGGCCGAGGACTTCGCGGGCGTGCTGGTGGCCAAGAAGATGTTGGTGGTCAACGACTCAGCCAACGGGGTCACGCTGGCCACCCAGAAGGTCGGCGACATGAAGTGGCCCGCAGCGATCACATCGGCCCCCCCGGGCAGCTCGGGCACCGTCAATCTGGCACAGATCGCGGTGTCGTCCAACACCTACGACTTCGCGGTGCGGCCGCACATCGAGGCCGGCTGCCAGGTCGTCGCAGACGGCCCCGACTGCAAGGTCGACATCGTGGCGCGTCTCAACGGTATCGGCGGCACGGTGATCGGCCGCGGCTACGGCATCGCGGGAGAATCGGATCGGCTGGTGCTGATCAACGGCTGCGATGCCGGCGCATCGGTGTCGGCCAACAAGATCGCGGCCAACACGGCGTTCACCGTCTACATCAACGCTGAGCAGCAGAGCGGCAGCGACACCTTCGAGACCAACTCCGAGCGCATCTCGGTGACGCTCGTGGCGGTGACATGAGCCGCGCCAATCCCATTGAGGCCGAGGTGTTCCGCAAACTCGCGCTCGCGTTCGGCGGCATCGAGACGCCTGGCTGGGACCCGCTCGAGTACCTGGCCGAATGGTCGGCACGCATGGAGGGAGTCGCCGATGGTCGCTAACTTCACCGTCCACTGGGATGTCGCCAGCAATGACGTCGAGGACCACAGCGGCGACACGGCCACAACCCCCGGCGTCGGCCCCGTGTGGCTGATCCCGCAGTTCCGCGACGAGTCTCATGTGCCGTCCTCGGTGTTCGCGCCCCGGCCCACCAGCTACTACCTGCGCGCGTTCCGCGGTTGGCTCGACGTGGATGGGCGCCTGAAGAATGAGCCTGGAGGCACCCCCGGCCTGCGGGTGTGGTGCAACGACCCTGACCTGTTCGACATGGACCGCCTGCACTACCGGGTTGAGGCCGACCTCACCGACCCCTTCGGGCGCCCTATCGGGTTCCGGCCGTTCTACTTCGACGCGCCAAACGAGGACTCGATCGTCTACCTCGCGCTGGAGATGCCGCAGCCCGGACAGCGATACACCCGCGGCCGACCCGGGTTCGGGCTCGTAGATCTCGATGTTGTCGGCCTCGGCGAACTGGTGTTCATCGTCACCGACGGCACCGAATTGGGGCCGGTCCCGCTGGTGATTCCCGAACTCGCCGATGCGATCGGGAACGCGTCGGCGATGGCGGTGTCCTACGCGATGACATTCGGCGCATGACCACCCCGACACCAACCACGCCCGGCCCGGATGTGACCGGTGTGCACGTCAACGACGACGACCGGTACGTCACCGACTACAGCGACGGCACCCATTCACCGCCAACCCCGACCGCCGACGAGGCGCTGCACAGGCGTCAGCGCGCACGGGCGATAGCACTGCAACGTTTCGTCAAGAGAAAGCGCAGGAGATGGCCGATACCCCGAATCTGATTGCCGCGACATCGAATCTGCCGAAAGGTCTGTATTCCGGCTGGATGCCGAGTTCGTTGTCGGAGATCTACGCCGGGCCGGCGAATAAGTCGACGGTGATCATGTCGGCGACGCTGTGCAACGAGTCCGGTTCGACGCGCACGGTGCGGTTGTCCTACATCGTGGCTGGTGGAACTGCGGGTGCGTCCAATCGCGTCGCGGTGATCCCGCTCGTGGACGGCGAGTCCTGCGTTGTCGAGGAGCTGATCGGCGTCGCGCTCGGCCCAGGGGACGCGATCTGGGGCTTGTGCTCGGCAGGCACCGCAGTGTCGTTCACCATCACGGGGGCGGTGTCGTCGTGAAGCGGGTCACCCGACTCAACCCGATCGCGACCATCAAGGACGTCGACATCGCGGTCACCGACGAACTCACCGAGCGTTTCGAGAACATCGTGGGCCACTACGAAACCGAGACGCTCGATCTGTTCGACCGCATGTCAGTGCGGCCCGACTTCGATCACCGGCTGGCGATCAACACCTTGATCAAGGCGCTCAAGGACTACGACTTGTGGGACCGCCTCGACGGCCTGTACCTGTTCGCCGCACACACACAGCAAGCGGCGCTGCTGAATTGGCGGCGCGACGCCGCGAACATGACCGCGGTCAACTCACCGGTGTTCACCGCCGACGTGGGGTTCACCGGGGACGGCGCAACGTCGTACCTGACCAACACCTCCGCTGATGCGGTCAACACGGGCCCCACCGACATCGCTACATCGCTGTGGATCAAGACGCGCAGGACGGTTGGTAGCTGGGATTTTTCGTGGTCCGGTTGGGAAGCAAGGATCTTCACCGACAACAACGCTGTCAGTTGGCGGTTGTGCGACGGATCAGGCGACAGTGTTTCGGTGTCCAACGCTAACCAGCCGGGCATGTACATCACGTCACGTTCGTCAGACGTCGGATCGCGGATCTACAAGGACGGCGGCCTGATCAAGTCCAACACCCGCCCCTACACCGTGGACGGCACCTACACCGTGACCATCCCGATTTACATCGGGGTCACCAGCGGCGCGTCGGGATTCACCGACGGCACCTACTCGATGGCGTCCTACGGCGGCTCGATGACCGGCGGCGAGGCTGCGCTGTTCTACAACGCCGTCAACACCTACATGGACGCCGTCGGAGTGGTGTAGGTGGCTAGCCTGATCGCCCTGACGGAGGTCCAGGCGGGGCAGATCCTCTACAAAGACCAGTTCGCTTACGCGGCGCTGAGCCCGCTCCGTTTGACCGACGGGCGGTATGTGGTGTCGGCTGCTGCTCTGGCCCAGCCCGAACACGCGGTGTGGCGCAGTGTTCTGGCCGCCGGCACCATCGTCGACTCGGCATCAGTCACCATCGACAGCGCCAATGTCCCTCAATTCATGGTGACCATCAGCGGTATCCTGCTGGGGCTCTACATGGGCGAAACCCGGCCCGCGTTCATGGGCTATCCAGCGCCGCGCCTGTTCGACACACCCAACACGGATCTGTATCGCTTTGAAGCGCGGTACGACTCCGACCCGGCGTCTCGCGACCGGGCGCGTCTGCGGCGGCGGGTTGAGCTGATTCAGTCCTCGCCGGCCGGTTTTCAGTCCGGTGACACGGTCTGGGCTGCGTGGTCGACCATCATCACCGACGCGCGTGACGGGTTCGACCAGGACACCCAGGCGTTGATCCATCAGTGGCACCAGCATCCGTCGTCGATTTATGGGCCGCCGCCGCTTGGGGTGGTCTTGACCGGCGGCATGTTGTCAGTCAACAACCGATCGGCCGATAGCGCCACTAACGATCAGGTGTATTTGGCTGCGGCGCCGGACAGTTGGGAAGTCACCCACTTTGTCATCCAGGGCACCATCGGCCAGTCCGGGCATCTGCGGGTGTGGATCAATGGCGAGAAGGTGTGCGATAAGGACACCCACATCGGCTACTGGGGTGAGTCGCTGCCCTATCTGGCGAGGGTGACGACTGGCATCTACATGGACAACGTGCGCACGGTAGATGCGCTGTACCACGCCAACGTTGCGTTCGGCGCCAACGATCTGTCCGCGCGGGTCGACACCCCGCTGGCGATCCCCGCCCAGGGGTCGGCGACCTGGATCGACGACACGACCGGGCCCATCGTCCACTACCCGGATGGCGACATGTACCCGGCCACCAACCTGTACCCCTCGTAGGAGGCTCGCGGTGTCTTATTCAAAGCAGACGTGGTCAAACGGCGTCAGCGGTAACACGCCGCTGTCCGCGTCACGCATGCAGCACATTGAGGACGGCCTCGAGGAGGTCGTGTACGGGCGCGGGACGATAACCGCGTCGGCCGACACCACCACGCTTACCATCTCCGACTCGCAAGTTCAGGTGGTCTCGGGCAGCACCACGCACACCGTCAAGCTCCCGACCACGTCGGTGAAGGCGGGCATGCGGTGGACGGTCGTCAACAACTCGTCTGGTGCCGTGACGGTTCAATCATCGGGGTCGAACACCATCGGCACCGTCCTTGCTGGTGGAGTCGGTGTTTACATGGCCCGGGTGGATACGCCCACCACGGCGGGCAACTGGGCTGAGATTATCGACGCTGAACTTGCCGCACTGGCCGGTTTGGTCAGTGCGGCAAACAAATTGGCGTACTTCACAGGATCGGGGACGGCATCGCTGACCGACCTGTCCGCGTTCGCCCGCACCATTCTCGATGATGCCGACGCCGCCGCCGTGCGCACCACAATCGACGCCCAGCAGGCCGACACGGATCTCGCCGCCATCGCGGCCCTGGTGTCGGCTGCGAACAAACTCCCGTACGCGACAGGCTCGGGAACGTGGTCGCTCGCCGACCTGACATCGTTCGCCCGAACCTTGCTCGACGACGCCGACGCCAACACCGCCCGCGCCACACTCGGCCTGGTCATCGGAACCGACGTGCAGGCTTACGACGCCGAGCTAGCGGCGCTGGCCGGGGTGACCAGCGCGGCGAACAAACTGCCATACTTCAACGGATCCGGCTCTGCTGCGGTAATTGATTTCACGGCAGTGTCCCGAACTTTCCTGGGAGCGGCCGACGTAGCGGCTCAACTGAGCCTGCTCGGCCTGGCGGCGATGGCTACGGCCGCAACCGCGTCCACACTCGCGCAGCGCGACTCCAACGCCAACATCACCGCCGACAACTTCATCACCACCAGGGCGTCCACCGTCACCGCGGCAGGCACCACCACACTCACTATCGACAGCCCGCAAGTGCAGGTGTTCACGGGGTCGACGACCCAGAACTGCGACCTGCCAACAACTTCGGTGATCGCGGGACAGTGCTACACAGTCGACAACCAATCGTCGGGAACGGTTACCGTCAGATCCTCGGCCGGCAACAGCATTCAGGCGCTCGGCGGTACCCGGGTAGGGGTGTTCATGGCCCGCGTCGACACCCCGACCGCGGCGAGTGACTGGATTGTGGTGGGCCTGACCGGGTCATCGTCGGCGTCGAACACCTCCACAGCCCTGCGAGATTCAAACGGGCAGCTGTTCGCCAACGCGATCTGGGCCACCCGGACATCCACTGCCACCGCGGCAGGAACCACGGCGCTGACAATCTCCAGCACTCAGGTTCAGGTGTTCACCGGCTCGACCACCCAGACCGTCACTCTGCCCACAACGTCCATCGTGGCCGGTATGCGCTACACGATCATCAACAACTCGTCGGGCAGTGTCACGGTCCAATCATCTGGGGCCAACACCGTCTCCACCCTGACAACTGGCACCCAGAAGGATTTCGTAGCCCAGGTCGACACTCCCACCGCTGCGGCCGACTGGCGGGCCATCTGATGAAGTGCATCACCAACGCGATCCGCGCCGAGATCGCCGCCCAGTTCGACAAGTGGATGCCGCGCCTGATCGAGGCGGTGGTGGCTGCGGTGATGTCGGCGGCCGCTGACATGGCCAGCGAGGCTGTCGACGGGGTGACGGATCGGATTCCCGGCCGGCTCGACGACGAGATCCTCGACCCGATCGCCGCGGGGTTGCCGCGGCTGATTGACGGGCTGCGCAAGCAGTTGGGGTTCGGCAAGTGACCCTCACCGCGCAGTCGCCGCCCGACGAGGTTGCCGCCGCGATCGTTGTGGAATCCCTGCGGCGCGGACATTCCCGCGACGAGACCATCGCCGAATTGTCTACCGGGCTGCGGGAGTCCGGCCTGCGGATGGTGTGGTCGCCGAACCGCCAGTGGTTCGGCTACTACCAGCAGGACGCCTCATATCCGAACCGCGCTGACCCGATGGGCAACATCCTCGGATTCCTCGACCGCCTCGACATCAAACGCGGCATGCCGGGCGCGTCGCCGGACCCGTTCAAAAACATCTTCTGGCTGCAACAGAGACCGGCGGACGCGACCGCTGAGACCGCCTACGCGCGTGGACGGAAGGCGTACCTGACGGAGATACGGCAGCACATCGCCCGCGCGACCGAGCTTTACGACCGATTCGCCGGCGAACCACAATCAGGAGGTACAGCAGTGGGATGGTCGGGGGATCCGGTCTGGCTCGAGGACGTGCTGCGCGCGCGGCCGCTACTCAAAGACAAGGTGCGGGTGCTCGACGGGTGGGACGAACGTGGGCACGGCGACTTCGCCGACGTGTGGGGCGTCATGTGGCACCACACCGGGAACGGACGCGCGACCGCCGAGTCGATCCGTGACGGCCGCCCTGACCTGCCGGGCCCCGTGTCGAACATTCATATCGGCCGCGACGGCATCGTGACGCTCGTCGCGGTGGGTGTGGCGTGGCACGCCGGCATCGGCTCCGGCTTCGGCTTGCCGGTCAACGACGCGAACGACCGCCTCATCGGCATCGAGTGCGCCTGGCCGCTGGACACCAGCATCACCGAGGCCACTCAGACGCGGGAGCGGTGGCCGGACGCGCAGATCATCTCAATGCGGGAGGTCGGCGCCGCGATCACCTTGAAGCTGGGCTACGGCGCGGAGCGGAACATCACCCACAAGGAATGGGCGAAACAAGCTCAGGGCAAATGGGATCCGGGGAATCTGGATCCGAACTGGTTCCGCGGCGAAATCGCCAAGAGCATGCGCGGCGACTTCGGGACCACGCCGCAACCGATCCCGCCGACTGGGTTCCAGTACCCGTCGCAGGAGGAAATGGTCCGCCAGATTTGGGAGCAACTGTTCGGCCCGCAGGCCAAGGGCTTCCCAGACCTGTTCGGCAAGACCGCCGACGGGTCGCGCGGCAAGTTCACCGTCGAGGGCATCGCCGACATTCACCGCGGCGGCGCGGCATGACAGCGCCAGCGCCCGAATGGGTCGACGCCGGTCACGGCGTCAGCTTCTGGGTGTGGGCCGAGGAACACCACCTGTACTACCGGCATGACTGCCCACGCAAGGGTGATGCGCCTGACGCGATCGCGCTCGATGTGCCGGAGAACGCGCACGTGCCGGCGGAAGCTCGGTGGCAGGTCGAAAGCCTGGACCCGGTGACCATTTCGCCGTCGGTGCTGTGTCCATGTGGACTGCATGGGTTCATCCGCAATGGGCGATGGGTGCCGTGCTGATGGCCTGGCAGCAGCCCCAACTCACCGACCCGCCGATGGGTCCGACCGACGAGATCCGCAAGCTGCAGCATCGCCTGATCTTCGCCTACCCGCGCAACTCCAAGGCCGTCGAGCTCGGCGTCACCGAGTCGGGCATCTTCGACGCCGCCACCGACCAGGCGCTGCGCAACCTGCAACCGCACCTCAACCCACCCCAGTCCGCCGATGGGGTGCTGCGGTACGCGACGAAGGTAGCCACCGGTGTCCTCGTGCTGCCACCGAAAGCCCCGGCGAAGCGGTTCGTGCAGCAAGGCGTCGGCTACAACACCAACGCCTTCCTCATGGGCCAACTCGACCACTCCTATGTCGAGGCCACCGACGAGGGCGCTGACGAACAGCTACGCCTAGCGCTGCCGCTCGTCGGGCAGCCCAAGGTTGGTATCGGCTACAGCATGGGCGCCGACACGCTGCGCAAAGCGTTGGAGCGGTGGCCCACCGACCGGCGCGACGAGTGGAAGCTGATCGTCACGTTCGGCAACCCGTCGCGCCGCCCGGGGCCGACACTGCTCGGCGACAACCCGCCCGGGCAGGGCATCTCGGGCACCTGGTACCCCGAATGGACGTGGGATCGGCTGTATGACTTCGCGATGCCGGGCGACATGTACCCCAACGCGGTGGGTCTGCTGCCACAGCTCTACGACATCCTGACCCGCATGGAGGTGTCGCTGACCTTCGCTGCGTTCCTGTTCGGCAAGCTCACGAGCGCGTTCGGGCCTGCGCTGCTCGGGCTCGCGAAGGTGGCGGTGCCGGTGGCCGGCGCCGTCGTCGGCGGCGCGGTTCCCGGCCTGGCCCCCGTGGTCACCGTCGCCACCGCCGGATTCGGCGCGCTGTCGTCCATCGCCGGGTTGGTGACCGAGGGGCCTGAGCACCAGACGGGCGGGCCGGTGCTCGACGTGCTGTCGCTGTTCGCGCTGCTGCCCAAGATCATCCAAACCATCTCGGCGGCATTGAAGTTCGTCAGCACGAACGCGCACTACCACTACCACGACCAGCCGCAGGCGCAGTGGCGCGGCCTCACGGGCGTTGACTGTGCCGCGCAGATCATCGCGGAGAAGGTGCGCAGCGCGACGGTGTACACCGTGCCCGGCACAGTCGCGTCGTGGAATGACGGGCCCGGCGCGTGGACAGCTTGGAAGCTGCCCTAGCCAAGCTCGCCGCCATCGCCGCCGCGATCGAGGACCGCTCGTGGATTCCGACCGATGTGATACAGGCGATCCTCAGCGGTTCAGGCGATCCCCAGCGGCACGGGTGAGTGCCACAGCAGTGGGCGATCCAGGCATCCCCAGTCCTGCAAGTTCGCCTGCATACTCGGCCGAGGCAGGTGCCGTCCAGTGGCTCTCGTAGACATCGGGCTCTATTTGCATGACGTGCGCGGCGCAGGTGACGGCATGGTTGGTGCCTAACCGAAACAAGGGCTCGCCCTCATGGTCAAGCACAAGAACGGGTTCAGCTCCAGTTGTCCGGTTAATGATCCATACCGCTTCAACCGAAGGGAATGAAGCATGACCGTGTTCTCTCGCCGGTTCTGGCGCGACACCGCCGAACGAGTCATATCCTCCGCAGCGCAAGGCTTCCTCGTCGGAGGCGGCCTCGGCGGTGTCGCAGAAGTCGCGGACGCTGTCGATGCCCGTTACCTGCCGTGGATGGCCGCGCTCGGCACCGCTGGCGGCATGGCCGCCGCGACGTTCGCCAAGTGCCTGGCAGCGTCACGCCGCGGCAACCCCGACGACGCGTCGCTGCTCCGCGACGAATGACCGCCATCCTGGTGGCGTTCGTCGCCAGCCTGGTCGCTCAATCACCCACCTACGAGCCGAAAAACTGGTGGGGGCTGCTCGGGCTCCTGATCATCGCCGTGCCAGCGCTCGCCGCGGGTATCCCCGGCTGGATCAACCTGTGGCACAACCGATCGGTGCCGTCCCAGGTGGCCGAGGTCCGCGAGCAGGTGCAGACCGAGCCCGCCGACCGGAAACTACGCGACGACCTCGACCGGGTCCTCGAAAGACTCGGGGACATCGGGGCTAAGCAGGACGACCATGGCCGCGACATCCGCGGTTTGCGTAACGACATGGGGCAGATGCGCGGCGAGCTCCGCGACGAACGCGAAACCCGCGCGAGTGCCGACTCGGCGCAAGCTCAGGGCTGCGCCGCGATAGACGCCGCGATGCGGCTCCTACAGCAACGCCTCGACACACCCCGCACCGCCGCACGCGCACCGGAAGAATCATGACCTGCGCTCAGACGTGCGTCCCGCAACGAAGCGGAGGTGCCACATGGACGATCGCAAGCCGCGCATGACCAGTGCCGACTACGGCTGGGCCGCGATCATCTCGTTTGCCGTCGTGCACAACGTCGTGGCCGCCGGCCGGCGCCGGGAGATGCTGTCACAGGCGTGCGTCAGGCATCGCCACGACCACCCCGTCATCGTCCCCGCCATCGGAGTCACGCTGCTGGCCCACCTTGTCGGCGTCGCGCCATGGTGGGCGGATCCACTGCACCTCGTCGGCGCCAGCATGGAGCGAGGGGCCGAGTTGGTGCGGCGGTGCCGGTGAACTGCGCCCGACCCACGATCGCCTCTCCGGTGCGGTTGTAGTCCCCCCCGCTCCCGCACCGGAGACGGCTCACCACGCTCTATAGCGTTTTATAGCCCCGCTTACGCCCCTCGACTACGGTCGGGGGGCGCTTTTTGTGCGTTTCAGCGGTTGGCCGCTCGCGTGGCAATACCGACACACCCCCCGACGGCATCGTTGTAGGTAGGCCAGTCGGGGATCAGATCGCGGCCATCCGGCAACAGTGTGTGCCTTCGCGCGTCCGATGTCAGCCCGTACACCTGAGCGTTGCTCATCACCCACGAATCCTGACTCGAAACGCGGGTGCCGTCGGCCGCGACGATGTTGCCGCCGACCACCACCATCCCCGCCGGCCCCGGCACCGACTGCGTGTTTTCGAGGTGCTCGCCGTTGGTGAACGCCGCGTCGATAATTTCCACGATCCGCGCCGGGGCATCGTGACACCCCGTGGCAGTAGCAGCGTGGTCTGACGAAGTCGCCGCAGCCGACGCCATCGAACGCCAGACGTGGCGAAAAACATTCATCGTCGCCGGCGCGGCGGCGCTCGCCGGGCTCATTGCCGCCGGCGGCATTTACCTCGGCCACACATGGACGAGGAACGGTGCGACCGCGCCGCAGGCCGCGCCCACGTCGACACTGGTTCCATCGCCGCAGCCGCCGCCGGCCGCCACTCGGGTACGTACTCGGATGCTGGGTTGGTAGTCATGCGCTAAGTATTGATTCGTAGGCAAACGCTGTCAATCGGTAACAACCGTATTCATGGATTCGAGTCTGGATCAGAATACTTACGCGTGACGCTTGACCACATAAGTATTCGTATGTCATCGTCTGTTGCGTGCCTGACGATGAGGATACTTACGATTCAGACGAACTCGTAACATCTGCCGAGGCCGCCGACATCAGCGGCGTATCGAAGATGACGATTCTCCGAGCAGTCAAAGCAGGGAAGCTCAAGCCCCTCCGCACACCCGGCGGGCACTTCCGGTTTCGTCGCGGCGACGTCGACAAGCTGCTGAGCACCGAGGCGTCGGCGTGAGCGCGGACGCCGGCGCTGAACCTGACGCAGCGCCGGGCGCGGGACCCACTGGCGGTGACTCATGACCGCGAACTCAGGCGTCACCGGCAAGACCATCCCGCAGGTGATCCGCCTCCTCACCCTCGCCCGCCGGTACCTCGCCGGCCTGCGCGACGCTTCGGCACCGTTCTACGGGGGCGACGAGTGAAGCGACACGAGATGGCCTTCATTGCCATCTTCTGCTTCGTGGCCGCGATCAACGCCGCCGCGTTCGTTGGCACACACAATCTCGACAAGCTGGCCATCACGGTGCTGTTCGGCATCCTGGCGCTCCACGTGTGGGTGGACTCGCGGATGCGCCGGCTCACCGACGACATCCTCGACATGAACGATCGACTTCTCGATCAACTGGCGGGCGAGCCGCTCGACGAGCTGATTGAGCGTTGGCGGCGCGAGTCATGATCATCACCGATCGCATCCCTGATGTCGGTATGCAAAAGTTGCGCAACGTCATCACGGGCGAGCCCAGATGGGTTGTCACCGTGTCGATGTCAGGGCTGGTTCCCGCCGACGCGCGCCAACTCGCCGCCGAACTGCTCAACGCCGCCGATGAGTGCGAGCGGTTCACGGAGGCTGGCCGATGACCCCCAACCCCCCGACTCAGCAGCGACCCGGCGTCAACCCCACCTTGACCAGGGCAAGGCTTCGCCATGACGGCCCTGCATCCGGCCTGAGCGATGACCTGCGCCGGGCTGCTGCTGGGTGCTCAACGTCCGCAGCCCCTGGACCCGCCGCGGATCTGGCCCCGGCGGGTGACCGCATCCTCGCCGGGGCGTCCCGAACACCGCGCGAGCACGGCCCCTGCAAGCACTGCGGCAGGGCCATCGCGGAGGGGAGCCCGATGAGCGGGTACGTCCACCGACTGGACAGCGGCCACATCGGCAAGAGCCGATGCGACCCCGACGAAAGCGGACTGCCCTACGGCTACAACGCCGAACCCATCGGGCAACCATGCGGACTGCCGTGCCTCGGTGAGCGCTACCCAGACCCCTCAACGTCCGCAGCCCTTCCCCCTGCGGATGACCACCCCTCGCGCGCGGCTGCCGGGCCTCAGACCACGGCGCCCGCCGAGGGGTGGGTGGCGTGCGGTGCGGTCCGGGCCGGTCATGTATGCCACCAACCGCCGGGACATGACCTGCCACACCGCTGTGGAGCCTCGCCGTGCCAGATCAACTGGGTCGGCACCACGCTGTTCACCACCGGTCAGTCCTACGTGTCACCTGACGCCCACCGTGCTGAGGTCGCCCAGCTCATCACTTCCCGCGACGAGGCACTCAAGCAGGCGTATCGCCTCGCAAGGGAGAACGACGAGTTGAAAGCGGCGCTCGAGCACCACCACTCGCAGAGGTACGCAGTCGACGACCTGAAAGCGGCGTTGGACCACTCCTACCGCGAGTGCCGCGCGTCGGCTGAGGCGTTGCGGCTCTCGCACGAAGCCCGCGACGAGTTCATGGAGCGCTACATGCGACTCGGCGAGAAGCAGGGGGCTCTATGCGACGAGCGCGACGAACTGGCCGAAAAGCTCAGCGACGCCGACGAGGTCATCGAGCGGCACCGCGAGGAGATCCTCGCGCGGGACTGCCGGATACAAGAACTGGAAGGCGACGAGCGATGACGTACGTAATCGCCTCTGCCCTAGCGGCATTCAGCCTGGTGCTCACCTTCGCCATCGGCTACATCGTCGCCTATGTGCTCAGCATCCCGGCGCGGCAGGAGCTTGCGCGCCTGCGCAACCACAAGTGCCCGCCGCAGATCACCGCCGAGGAGCTGCACAAGGCGAACCGCAAGCTGTGGGCCGACCGCGGCCACACGCAGACCGTCATCAACTTTCCCTCCGCGAAGCCCGGTGGCGACGGCGCATGACCTACGCCCCCGCAGCCCTCTACGCCGCCACCCTCGCCACCAGCATCGTCATCGGCTACCGGCAGAAACGTCGCCGCACGAACACCCAAGCGGCACAGCAGTAATCAACAGAAAAGCCCCGGCGGGTGAGGCCGGGGCGACGACAGCACAGGAGGCAAGTCCCGGATGTCAAGTGAGAGTGTATCTGCCCGTAGCTCAGGGGGAATCGGCTTGGGGGGCGCGATGTTCCTCGTGTTCCTGGTGCTCAAGCTCGGCGTCGGTGACACCGACGTGCAGCACTGGTCCTGGTGGCTGGTCACCCTGCCGCTGTGGGCTCCGCTCGTCGTCATCGTTCCCCTGAACCTGCTCTCCGCAATTCTCAAAGGCGGCAGGAGATGACCATCACCTTCACCGACCGCACCACCTGCGGCATCCGCCGCATCGAGGCCCACACGGCGCACGGTGTTATCGCCACCGCCTACTACGCGGGCTCGTGGGTCGTCGACAGCGACCACCTACCCAACGCGATCAACGCCGTCGACTACGCGCACGCCGTGTATCTGCTCGACACGCTCGCGCGGTTGCACGGGTCGGGGGTTGTGGAGTTGCGGCGCGGGCGGGCGGTGGTCGCGTGAGCACCTTCGACGGATCGCCATGGGGCCCCGACTACGCCCAAGCGGCAAACGACATCGCCGTTGAGGCCCGCTCGGCCCGCCGCAAGTTTGCGCCGTTCAACAGCAGCCACGAGGGCTACGCCGTCATTGCCGAGGAACTCGACGAACTCTGGGATGACGTGAAGGCAAACAACATTGAGCACTCGATCGACGAGGCAGTGCAGGTCGGCGCCATGGCGCTGCGGTATGTCGCCGACATGCGTGCGAAGCTGCGCCAGAAGGCGGCGAGCGCATGATCCGCGCTTGGTGGTTCTGGCCTGTGATCGCCGGCCTCATCATCGCCGCCGCCCTCTTCTACTCCACACCCGCCCGGGCCGACGCCACCGATGATGCGTTCCTCGACGTGATCGACGCGGCGGGCATCGTCTACCGCAGCCCGAACTACGCGCTCACCATCGCGCACGCCGTCTGTGCCGACCTCGACGTAGGCCGCACCGCCGAGGAACTCGTGGCCGACATCGCGGTGGTGCTGCCCGATGAACTGGCCGCGCTGTTCGTCGCGGCGTCGATTGCGGCGTACTGCCCGCAGCACAACCTGGTGCGGAAGGGATGGGTGGCGTGAGCACTACTGTCAACGCGCTGCAGATGCGCAAGGTGCTGGGACGCAAGAACTGGCTGCCGCCAACACCGTTCGGCCCCGACGGCTGGACGATGCTGCACCAGAACGGCACCGCCAGCGTCATCGTCACGGCAGCCGAGATTGACGGCGTCGAATACATCCACGCCAGCATCGCCGACCAGCACGAAATGCCGACCTACGCCGACCTCTGCATGCTGCACAAAGCGGTGTTCGGCGACGGATACGCCTATCAGGTCTTCGCGCCCCGCGCGCAGCACGTCAACATTCACGAGTTCGCGCTGCACCTCTGGGGTCGCGCTGACGGCCAGTCGGTGCTACCCGAGTTCAGCCTCGGAGGCTCGATATGACCAACGTCAAACCCCTCCTCCCACGCGAGGACACGCTCAGACAGGCCCGTGCCCGCGCGATGGCCATGCACCCCGCCACGATCCACCAGGCGGCGCGTGAACAGGAACCGGCGCCGGTGGTGGACCTGCGGACGAGGGAGCGGATTTCGTGAGCGCCGCCGTCGTTCATCCGCTGGTGCACGCCGCCGAGCTCGAGGTGTACCGCCAGGACTCACACCGCGATCTCTACACCACCCGCGAACGAATCAAGTCGATGACCGCTGGCGGCATGTCGGCCGCCGAGATCGCCTGCGCTATCGACATGTCAAAGCGCAACGTGGTCCGGCACCGATCAGCCGAGATTCCCGAGTGGCCCAAGCTGGTCGACCCGGCCGAAGTCAGCGACGAACGCGCCGACGAGTTGGAGGAAACCGCTGACCTGGCAATGGAACTCGCCGTGCGCCTGCGCGACGAGAATCCCGAGCTGGTGAGCGCGGTGCTGCGCCGAATGTCGCGGCGGATGCTCCACGAGCTGGCGGTCGCGGCCCTCGCGATGGTGCCCGTCGATGGGACGGTCGACGAGCTACTCGGATGGGTCCAGGAATTGGCGCCCAGCAACGTCTATGGTCGCCGCGACGAATCGGAGGTGTCGGCATGAGATCACTCCAACTCGCCTGCATCATCACCGGCATCATCACCGGCACCGTCGCCATCACCGCGCTCACGCTGCTCGGGTGGCCGCTGCTGTTCGTCCTGCTCGCCATCGCGTCGGTGCTGGCCGGCGCGGCGGCGGTGTGGATCCACTGCGAGGAGCTGCGGCGGTGGGAGAGGCATTGTGCTGAGGCTGAGGGGTTGTTCTGGTGAGCATCGACTACGAGGGTGTCGCCGACCACTTGGCCGCTAAATACGCACAGCAGGTCGAATCACGCATCGCGGCCATGACCGACGCCGAGAAGCTCAGAGCTCAACTGGCCGAGCTGCAGGCGACGCATGACCACCTGCTGCGTCAATCGCGCCTCACCGCCGAAGCTCTCGTCCTCGCACACGAACGCCGCGACGAAGCGCTCGCCGAAGTGGCACAGCTACGACGGGAGCTGTTGGCACTAGAAGGCGGCGACTGATGGCATACGAGCACGAGTACACCGAGTGGCGTGCTGCCGTGGCCGATCTGACCGAGTTCGACTATGCGGCCTACGAAGCCGACTTCGACCCCGACGAGCGCGCCGGCCAGGTCGGCGGCTACATGGATGTCGGCGTGCTGTGCAGGGAGCTTGAGCGCGATGCACAGCGGCGGCGGGGGGCGGTGGCCTGATGACGCTCACGGTCCACCACGATCTGATCCAGGGCTCCGACGAGTGGCTCGGCGTTCGGCGCGGCATGATCACCGCGTCGTCCGTCGGGCAGCTCGTCACCGTCCGCAAGCTCACCGCGCTCGACCACCCCTGCCCCGCGTGCATCGCCGAGCGATACGAGGCCTGTCGCAGCAAGGTCAAGGCGGGCTCGGTCATCAAGAACCCCCACCCTGAGCGCACCGACTACGCCCGGGAGGTGGCCGAGACCGTCATCGAGCCCGCAGAAACCGACCAGTCACGAAGCCTCACACTGCTGCTCGCGGCCGAACGGATCACCGGCTGGACCGATCCCACATTCATCTCTGATGACATGTGGCGCGGCATCGACGACGAGCCCAAAGCGCGCGACAAGTATTCCGAGCACTACGCGCCCGTGACCGAGGCGGGATTCATGGTCGAGGACCGCTGGGGATTCCCGATCGGCTACTCGCCAGACGGCCTCGTGGGTGATGACGGCCTCATTGAGGTCAAGTCGCGGCGGTCCAAGACGCAGCTCGCCACCATCCTGGCCGACGACGTGCCGGCCGAGAATATGGCCCAGTTGCAGTGCGGGCTGCTGGTGTCTGGGCGCAAGTGGATCGACTATGTGAGCTACTGCGGTGGGATGCCGTTGTACCTCAAGCGGATTGAGCCAGACCCCAAGTGGTTCACCGCCATCGAGCAGGCCGCCGCAGCGTTCGAGGCGACCGTGGCCGACATGATCAGCCGCTACAGCAAGTCTGTCGACGGGCTGCCCATGACCGAACGCGAACCCGAACACACCAGAACTGAGCTCAAGTTATGAAGATCACCGCAGAACCCCGCAGTGACCAGTGGAACGCCGACGACTTCATCGGCGGGCCAAGGACATTCACCATTGCTGGCGTCTCAACCGGCAAGGCTGAGCAGAAGTACGACATCGAGCTCGTCGAGGGCGAAGGGCGCGCATGGCGGCCACCGCTCACGATGCTGCGCCTGCTGATCGCCGCATGGGGCGACGAGGCCAGTGAGTGGACCGGGCGACGAGTGCGCCTCTACCGCGACGAGTCGGTGCGATTCGGATCCGATGCCGTTGGTGGAATCCGCATCTCGCATATGAGTCACCTGCCTGGCAACAAGCCCTTCTCGGCGATGCTGACGAGCACCCGCGGCCGACGCACCCGCATCAGTGTCGACCCCCTGCCCGACGAGCCACAGCGCACAGGCAGGCCACCGCGCGCCGACGCCGTCATCGCGGCGTTCAAGGCGATGGGCGTGACGCTCGAACAGCTCGAGGCGCGCATCGGCTCTGAGCACGCGCAATGGACCGCTGACGACATCGCGTCACTGGCCGCACTCGGCAAGGCGATCAAGGCGGGCGACACCACCACTTACGAGGAGTTTGAGCCCGAGCAGCAGACGCTCGACACCGCTACAGCAGAAGGGAATTGAACGACGACATGGCCATCATCACCGACAAGCCCGAGGGGCTACCCGGCATGCCCAACGACCTCGACCAGATCCCCGACGACCTGCTCGCCACACCGCCCGCTCAGGTGATGTTCGGCAATCAGGTGCTCGACGTGATGGACACCCCGCCCGAACCCGGCGAGTTCCTCAAGGTGGAACTCACACTCCGGTGCCGCGCCGACGGCCGGGAGATGCTCGACGGCGGCGAGATGGTCCACGTGCGCCGCATGAAGTTCATTGCCGCACGGGTCACCACGAAGCCCTACAAGCCCGCCGAGGACGAGCCCCCACCCGCGATGTTCGCCGACGGCGGTGAGGTTACCCCCGAAGCCGTGGGGGAGCCGCAGACCGTGGGGGAGATCATCAACGGCGGGTACGACGAGTCGGGACTCGATGAGTTCGCTGCGGTGCGGCCGGCGTTCAGTGATGCGGGCAAGTGATGGGCACCGCGCAATCTGACGACGAGCACCAGGGCGCGCGCGAGACCAGCGAAATCGACTGGGACATCTTCACCGACGAGATGTTGCGAAAGATCCAGGGATAGGTGATGACCGCCAAGACCTCCTGCCAGTACGGGGTGACCGGATGGTGTGGCAGCGACCGGCACGACCGCTGCCCCTACCGGCCCGACGGCCAACTCACACAGGGCGTGTGGCTCCCAGAGTGCTACGTCCTCGTCGGCCACGGCCCGAAGGCTCACGGACTGCAGCGGGAGGTCGTCGCGGTCATCAAGCCGTCGCATCTGTACCGCTGCCCATGTGAATGCCACGCCACGCAGCAGCTCGAGCTGTTCGGAGTCGCGTCATGACCGCCGCGCCGTACGCAGAGTTCTTGGCCGACAAGGTGCGGTTCGACGCGTCGTTCGGCCACGCCGTCGACCCGGCCGCCGTGCACCCGATCGTCAAGCCGCACCAGCGCGACATCGTCACCTGGGCAGTCGCCGGCGGCCGCCGAGCGGTCTTCGCCGCGTTCGGGCTCGGCAAGACGTTCATTCAACTCGAAGTACTGCGCCTCACCCTCGCGCACCGCGGCGGCCGTGGCCTGATCGTCTGCCCGCTCGGTGTGCGGCAGGAGTTCATCCGCGGCGCGGCACAGCTCGGCGCGTGCGCGACGTTTGTGCGGTCCGCCGACGAGCTCGAGGACAGTGGGATCTACGTCGCGAACTACGAAACCATTCGTGACGGCAGGATCGACCCCAACCTGTTCACCGCGGTCAGCCTCGACGAGGCTTCGGTGTTGCGGTCGTATGGATCGAAGACCTACCAGACGTTCCTACCGCTATTCGACAGCGTCCCATATCGTTTCGTCGCGACCGCCACACCATCACCGAACCGGTATAAAGAGCTGATCCACTACGCAGGGTTCCTTGGCGTCATGGACACCGGGCAGGCCCTGACGCGGTTCTTCCAACGGGATTCGACGAAGGCCAACAACCTCACCCTCTACCCGCACAAGGTGCGGGAGTTCTGGCTGTGGCTCAACACGTGGGCGGTGTTCCTACAGAAGCCCAGCGACCTCGGCCACAGCGACGAAGGCTACGACCTGCCGCCGCTCGACGTCCGCTGGCATGAGATCGACGTCGACCACACCACGGCCGCCGCCGGCCGCGACGGGCAGGGCCACCTGTTCCGCGGCGGTGTGCTCTCCACCGTCGACGCCGCCCGGGAGAAACGCCACACCCTGCCCGCACGGGTGGCGAAGGCCTGCGAGCTCGTCGCCGAATCACCCGCCGATCACTTCATCCTGTGGCACGACCTCGAAGACGAACGCCGCGCCATCAAGGCCGCCATCCCCGAAGCGGTCGAGGTGTACGGATCGCAGGACCTCGACGAACGCGAGCAGCGGGTCATCGACTTCGCTGACGGTCGCCACCGCATCCTGGCCACCAAACCCTCGCTGTGCGGGTCCGGCTGCAACTTCCAACGCCACTGCCACCGGGCGATATTCGTCGGTGTCGGGTTCTCATTCAACGACTTCATCCAGTCCGTCCACCGCCTGCAGCGTTTCCAGCAGACCCACCCGGTGCGCGTCGACGTCATCTTCGCTGAATCCGAGCGCGAGGTGGTGCGCACCCTGCAACGCAAGTGGGCCGAACACCGGGAGCTGACCGCCACCATGAGCGACGTCATCCGTGAGCACGGCCTGTCATCAACCTCGATCAGTGAAGCCCTGACCCGCTCGATCGGCGTCGACCGAATCGAAGTGTCCGGTGAGGGCTGGCTGGTCGCCAACAACGACTGCGTACCCGAAACCGAAGCGATCGAGGATGATTCGGTCGATCTGATCGTCACCAGCATCCCGTTCTCAAACCACTACGAATACACGCCCAGTTACAACGACTTCGGCCACACGGACGACAACGCCCACTTCTGGGCCCAGATGGACTACCTCACCCCCCAACTGCTGCGGGTGCTGGCGCCCGGGCGAATCTACGCCTGCCACGTCAAAGACCGCATCCTGTTCGGCAACGTCACCGGCGCCGGCGTCCCCACCGTCTCCCCGTTCCACGCCGAAGCCATCTTCCACGGCCGCCGCCACGGCTTCGACTACCTCGGCATGATCACCGTCGTTACCGACGTGGTGCGGGAGAACAACCAGACCTACCGGCTGGGCTGGTCCGAGCAGTGCAAAGACGCCACCAAGATGGGCGTCGGTAGCCCGGAGTATGTTCTGCTGTTCCACAAGCCACAGACCGACCGCAGCCGCGGCTACGCCGACACCCCGGTCACCAAGAGCAAGGCCGACTACACCCGGGCCCGGTGGCAGGTCGACGCCCACGCGTTCTGGCGTTCCGCCGGCGATCGACTACTGACCGCCGACGAACTCGCGACCCTTCCGCCTGAACAGCTGTCCCGGCTATTCACCGAGCAGACGCTGCGGCAGGTGTACGACTACGAATCGCACGTGCGCATCGGTGAGCAACTCGATGCCAAAGGCACACTGCCCGCCACGTTCATGACGCTGGCGCCCGGGTCGTGGGCGCCAGACGTGTGGCACGACGTCAATCGGATGCTCACCCTCAACACCGCGCAATCCCAACGCGCCCAACAGATGCACGTCTGCCCGCTGCAGTTCGACATCGTTGACCGGCTCATCAACCGGTTCTCCAACCCCGGAGAGCTGGTCTACGACCCGTTCGGCGGCCTGATGACCGTCCCGGTGCGCGCGCTGCGGGCCGGGCGCCGCGGCCGGGGTGTCGAACTGAACGCCGGCTACTTCTTCGACGGCGTGAAGTACCTGCAGGCCGAAGAACGCCGCCATGAGATGCCGTCGCTGTTCGACTTGGAGGCGGTGTGATGCACATTCCCGACGCCATCATCGAGGCCTACGCCCAGTGCTACGACGACCTCGTCTCCCCGGGCGTCGGCGACATCCTCCGCGAAGCGTGGCGCCAGGTCCGCCCGTTGTACGTGCCGTGCGGCTGCCCACTCGACCCGCACCACCGCTGGAACTGCCCCGCAACACCCATCTGGGCGCAGACGATGCGGGACCTGGACACCAACCCGTGGACGGTCCTAAGCGGCTGCCTGGCGTGGAATGACATGCAGCTTGGCGGTGATGCCTGATGCCCCAACGCATCCAGCTGCGCCGCACCGCCGGCTGGCGGCTCCGGGACATCTCGCCGAACGCCGTGGTGGTGTCGCGGCCGAGTAAGTGGGGGAACCCGATCCGCATCACACCTGAGCGCGGCAGATACGGGAACACCATGTATCGGGTCCACGGCTCACCAATGGACCGAAACGGCGGCCCCGCCTACGTAGGCCTCGACACAGCACGGCACTTCGCTGCGTGGTACTTCGAGTGCGACCTACTCAACGGGCGGTACCCCAACTACCCGAGCGTCGATGAGATCCGCGCCGAGCTAGCTGGACACGACCTCGCCTGCTGGTGCCCACCGCGGCGCATCAATCGAAACGGCAGCCTTGGCGAAATCTGCTGTCACGCCGACGTGTTGCTCGAGCTCGCCAACTCGGAGGTGTGTGTCTGATGGCAGTGCGCCGCCCGGCTGGGTTCCTCGTCCCCATCGGGTTCTACGACGGCCCGGAGGTTGAGTCGATGCCGAGGCGCATCCGCGCCGCAGCGGTCGGCGTCTGGGCATTGTGTGGCGCCTACTCAGCAAACAAATTACTGGACGGATATGTCGGCCCGCGGATGCTGAAGCAGCTTGGCTGCACCGACGCGATCCGCGCCGCGCTGATGAGCACCAGAGGCCCCGACGGGGAACTTGACCCGCTCTGGGTCGACGCCCGCGACGGCGGCATTCAGTTCACGAAGTGGGTTAAGTACCAACGTTCGCGCGACGAAGTTAAGGCATATCGCAGCACAGACGCAGACCGTAAGCGCGCCGCACGTGATGCCCTCCGCAACTCATCTACCTCAGATAATGCTGAAACGTCCGCCCGGACATCGCCCGGACATCCGCCGGACGATTGCGACCCTAAGACTAAGACTAAGACTAAGACACAAAACAGTCACCCAAGCGGCGAACTCACGACCGTAGACGCCGCCGACGCCGCCGAATCCGCAACCCCCGGCGCCGAACTCGTCCGAGCCATCATCCCCGCCGAGCATCCCGCCGCGGTCAGAACCATGCTCCGCATCCGGGCAAGCGAACTCATTCGTGCTGGCAACAGCAAAACCGATGTCGGTGCGGCACTCGAGCTGTGGCTTTCCAAACCGCACCTCGGCCCCAACTCGCTCGCATCGCTGGTCAGTGAGGTCATCAAGGCCCGCGCCGCCCCCGGTGTGCGCACGTCCAACGGCCCCACCGGCGTCTCTCACGGCGACGCGAAAGTCCTCGACTGGCTCGGCAGAAACCCACAAACCACCCCCCTGGAGCTGCAATGAATATCAGCGACGACGCCCAGCTCGTAGCGCGCAAGGTGCTCGCGAAATGCGCCGCGACGGACCCGTGGTTTCCCCGAGCGGCCGACGTCACGGTGCTCGCCTGGGCCGAGCAATTCGCCATCGCCAAGATCCCCGTCGAGGACCTGTTGGCCGGTGTCACCGCCAGCTACGCCGCGCACGGCAGCGGGTTCAAACCGCTACCGGCCGACATCATCAAGGCGGCCCGCGAGATCCGCCGCGACCGGCTGCAGCGCACCGACCCGGCCGAGCGAGGCCACATCGAGGCCATCGGGGACCGCAAGGCCGTCGCGGACGTCGTGAACGACCTCGCCACCGCGAAGGCCATCCCGGCCGACGACAGGCCGATCTGGCGGCGCACACCACCCAATGAGCTGACGGTGCGCTGCCCGTGGTGCGAGGCACCCCCGGGCAACCACTGCGTGATCCCACGGACCAACAAGCGGGTGAGGACCGTTCGATTCCATGAGGCCCGCATCGAGGCGCTGGCAGCCACACAGGCGGTTCGGTCATGAAACTGGACATCCAAGACCTCGGCGCCACAGCCGCACTTCTGCCCGGTGCCTGACCGGGTCTGGGAGTCACGCCCTTGCGGCAGCGTCTGGCAGTGCGACGACTGCGGCCGCTATTGGGTGCACTCCGCAGTCGAGGAGGAGTGGGTGCCGGTGCGGTGGTGGCACTTCAATGCGCGCCGACGGATACGCGAGGGGGTGTCCGGTGTCTGACTCGTTCCTTGACAAGTACGAACTGGTCGAACTTGTCGCCGTGTCGTGGTCCGACGACATGGCGGCACGGTTCCCGACGATGGACCACGCGGGCTGTCGGCAGATGAACGGGCGCTGCTACGGCTGGCACTGCAACCGCTGCGGTGTCCCGACGAGCTATCAGGGGCACAACGACTGCCCCGACCGACCAGAGGGGGTGCGGTGAGCGAGCAGGTAATCACCTACGTCGCTGCAGGGTTTGGATTCGTCGGCTGCGACCGACGCGACCCTGACAGTTGCAACTGCGCGACATGGACGCCGGTCATCTGCCCAATCTGTGAGAAGGAGATCGCCGACGGCCAAGAGGTCATCCACGTCACGCGGGACATCCCGTATCTGGCTGAAGACGACCCGTTGCAGGAGTACGACCACGAAATCTGGCACAAGGCGTGCGATCCCGGAAGCTTAGCCGCCGAGAAGTTGGGGGTGTCTGGTGCCTGAACCCCGAGCGCTGCCCTGTACCTGCCCCGACCCGTGGTGTCAGCAGCATGCCCGCTGCCGCTGCGGCTCCGACCTGATCATCACCGGCGACGACCCGGCGTTCTGCCCGGCCTGCTTGATGGACGTGATGCCGGTGGGGGCGTGCCGAACGGAGCCGAGCACCAAGTGCGGCAAGTGTGGTCGGCCCGTGCACAAAGCGGGGGAGCCGCGCCGACCGGATACGCGCTGGCGTCACGTCCACGCTGCGAGTGATGCGGCGTGCGAGTGGGGATTACCAGGGAAGCCAGGGGTGCAACTGCGATGACTGAACCCCGAGCGGACGTGGCCCGTATAGCCGCCATCCTCCGAGCGCACGAGTACGCGTTCGGCCATGACACCAACTGCCTGTGTGGTGCGCCGGGCATCTGGACGTGGGACGACTACCGCGCGCACGTGGCTGAGGCTGCGCTGGCACCCGACGTTGACGTGTTGGCACAAGAGATTTGGCAGGCATACGTCGTCGAAACCGGTCGCGCGTTACCGGAGGGGTTGGCCGACAAATTAGCCAGTGCTGCTGTCGCTGCAATGGGTTTCACCACTGAGGAGTTGAAGTGACCGAACAACAACGCATCGAGGATGTGTTGAAGCGGCACCTGCGGGACGACATCGCCGCCCGCGTCGCATCCGTCCTTGCTGCTGAGTTGTGTGCCGCCCGCACCATCACCACCCGGGAGGAACTCGACGCACTGCCGGTCGGGTCGGTGGTGGTCTGCCCGGATCGCGTGGACCAGGACGGCGACGTGTGGGGCGAGGGCGCCTGGCAGAAAACCGACGATCCCGACATTCCCGGACGACCGTGGTTCTACTGGGCGATGGACTTTGGGGAGCCATCGAGCGAGGTCCCCTTGCCCGCCGTGCTGGTGTGGCGTCCCGAGGTCACCTCATGATCCGCCTCCTCACCCGCGCCGCCTGCCACCTCGCCATCGCGGTAGCCCAAGCCATCCTCGACGCCACCGAACACCGCCCGCCCCGCTGGGATCACTGCCTGTGGTGCGGTGAGGAACTCACCGGCGAGGAGCTGGCCGAAGGTGAGTGCATCGGGTGTGAATGGCTGTGCCTGGACCCGGGGATGCGGGGTGCCCGGTGAGCCGCCCGCCGAGCGAGATCGCACGCGGCGACCAGCATTACGCCAACGTGGCGGCACACCTCGACGGCCTGGTCTATGCCTTCGCACGCGGCACTGACGACCGACTGGAGCGGCTCGACTTCGCCGTGCGCATGTTCTGTGACCCGACCAAGAGCGACGGGACGGCCATCTGTCCGCATGTGCACACGTCCACCCTGGCCAACCTGCTCGCGGTGGCCATCGACCGGCTGGCAGTGCGGTGACCTACGACCCACGCGCCTACAGCCGAATCATGTGGGTCGAACGCGACAACGGAACTGGCCACGTCCGGCTCGACATGTGCCATCGCTGCGGCGCGGTGGTGGCCAACCCGGAACGGCATAGCCAGTACCACGAGGCGATCGACCGATGAAGCAATGCAAGTTCTGTCGCCGCACCGGCCACCGAATGGTCGAGGTGCGAACACTGTTCGGCCGCCCCGACGGATGGAAGTGCGTACACGCCAAGGCGTGCATCAAGCGCATGCAGAGCCTCGATCAATGGGAGGGCAAGCGCGTCCTACACCGCTTCGACCACAACGGCACCGAGTGGACCATCCGCCACCACGCCGACGACGGCCTGCGCGGCCTGACATGCGGGCCCTACGACTCGGGTTTTGTGCTCATCTGCGAGTACCGCCAACACCGCACCTACTCGTGGCATCCCACCGTCGCGAAGGCCAAAGACCACCGCGATGACCTCGTGCGGTCGTGGGAAGCGCGGACGATGCGCGAGTATGCGGGTGGTGCGCGGTGATCAACAGATTCATGTGGTGGCACATCCTCCGAAATCACCGAATCCGCTGCGACATTGACCAGCATCGGATGCTCCAAATATGCGACTGCGGCCACATGTGGGTCACCCTCGCCGCCGGCGGATCGGGGTATATCCGGTGAAAATCGCCGCGATCGATCCGTCGTTGCGTAGAACCGGCCTGTTCATCCTCAACAACTCCCGCCCCATGTGGCAGCACTCGATCGAGTCCGAGGGCCACGACAGCGACTCATATCTGACGAGCAACCGGCGCGTGCGCAAGCTGGCCGCCGAGATCCGTGCCGCACTCGCGCAATTCGATCTGGACTACGCCGCGATCGAGCAGCACCCGTACGCCGCGCGCGACGGCAAAGCGCATGACCGGGGGCTGCTGTGGGGGGCGATCTTCGGCGACCTGGACGTGCGGGGGGTGCCGTGCGCGGTGGTCAACCCGCTGTATCGGTGCGCGTTCATCACGGGCAAGTCGCGAGCCGAGAAGGACGTGGTGCTCGACGAGGTCAACACGTGGTGGCCGGGGGTGTGGGTGCGCAATCACGACATCGCAGACGCCGCCGGTATGGCGGTGATGGCCGACGTGGCGCATGGGGGTGTGGCGCCGTTCAAGCTGCGGGATTGGCATCGGGCGAATGTGGACAAGGTGACGTGGCCTGATCGGAGGAGGGTGGCGTGAGGCACTGGTGGCGCAAGCCGTGCGGCACTCACGCGGCGTATATGCGGCACCGGCGTAACGACGAGGAGCCTTGTGTGGTCTGCCTGGTCGCTGAGCAATACAGGAACGCCGAGTGGCGGAAACGGAGGGCCGGGGACGTGAGTGCATTGTGCCTATGTCCGATCACCTACGCCGAGGCTGCCGAGTACGTCAGGCGTCATCACCGGCACCATCCGCCGCCAGCGGGCCACAAGTTCAGCATCGGCGTGGCTGATCACACGGGCGAAATCGTCGGTGTCGCAATGGTCGGCCGGCCCGTCGCCCGCATGCTCGACGACGGCTGGACTCTTGAGGTCAACCGCACGTGCACAGCCGCTCACAACGCCAACTCGATGCTCTATGCCGCCGCGTGGCGCGCAACGAAGGCGCTCGGGTACCGACGGCTGATCACCTACACCCTGGCGAGTGAATCGGGCACTTCACTGCGTGCCGCTGGCTGGCGCGTCGTCGCTGAGCGCAGACCGCGTGCGGGCTGGAATATGCCCGGCCGACCGCGTGTGGACACCACCGAGCACGGCATACAGCGGACACTCTGGGAGGCCATGTGAGCACCACCTGCCAAGCCTGCATGGGCCGGGCAACCGTGTCGTTGTGCTCACCCTGCCAGCGCGAACTCCGCGACAACCTCGAGGGCCTCGCGATCGGCCACCCACTCGACCACGGGCACCGCTCGACACCGTGGCTCGACGCGCTCGCCGAGCACGCGGTAGGGCAAGCCAAGATGGGCGACGGCCAGCGACGGGCCCGCGATGAGCACCAGGGCGTCAGCTTCAACGGCAAGGCGTCACGGCTGCTGGACGAGATCGACGGGCGGCTCACCACGTGGGTGTGCCACATCTGCGAATCCCGCGCGATCCCGGTGCGAAACGTGCGCGCATACCCGCCCAGCTTCGTCGGCCCGCTGCCATTCGGCGCGCTGCGGTGCGATGTCACCCGGCAGGCCAATCTGGCGGCTCTGTGGCTCGCCCAGGCCGTTAACTCGATTGCGTGCGACGAGGCGGCCGGCGAGCTGTTCGGCGACGTGCGGACGGCCATCGAACGCATCGAGCGGATGATCAACCGGCCGGTGCCGCCGAGGTTCTGCGGGCCGTGCCCATCACTCATCACCGACCATCGCAACTGCCAGGGCTGCACTCAGCGCGACCACGTCTGCAACACGCGCCTGATGGCCAAGCGTGAGGCGATCGAGGTCCGCTGCCCCACCTGCCGGGCCACCCACACCATCGACGCCATCATCAACCGCCTGCTGGCCAACGTCGAGCACTGGCGCTTCACTCGCGACGAGCTCATCGGCGAACGCAACGGCGACTGGACCGGCATTATGGGGTTGCTGGAGGAACCTGTCAGCAAATCGACGTTCCACCGCTGGGTTAAGGAAAATGCGCTGCGGCAGAGCGGCTTTCGGCGACTGGACGGCGGACTTGGGCTAACGCGACGCAGCCCCGACGACCTGCCCGTTTACCGCCTCAGTCGGGTGCGTGACCTGCGTCGGCAGATGAGCGCCAAGCAGGTTGCGGCCATGCGGTGGAAGACCGACGAAACGCCGCTACCAGCAGGTTCGTAGACAACGAGGGAGACCCAGTGGTTAACTGTGGGACAGAAATCGGCGGCTTTGCCCTTCCCGAATTCCGAAATCAGGCCCGGATTAGGGCCACACTCCAGCGGCATCGAGGTCACCACTACTATGGCCGTCGCAACCCAACTTCACCGCGACATCACCCGCGCGCTCATGCGCCTGAATGTCGACCGGCGATTCGGCTACACCCGCAGCATCGCGAAGTCGACCGACGAACTCAACGAACTCGTCGAGCGTGTCGCGTGCCGACCGCTGGCGTTGATCGACCCGGAACTCGATGCGCGGTTGCGGGTGTGGCGTCGGGGTTGGCTGCGGTAACAACCCAGGGGGAAACATGATCGGACTCGGAATCATCTTGCTCGTCATCGGCCTGCTGCTGGTGCTGGTCAATGCGGTGCGGCCCACACCCGCCACTGAGCACCATCGGCGTCGTGCTGGCGATCGGCGGCGTGATCTGCATCGCGATCGCGCTGCTCGTGCCACTCGGTGCCGAGGTGGAGTACGACGGGCGCGCGCCGTCGGTGTTGATGCAGTAACAAACAAGGAAGCCACAGCAGCAATGAAAGTTACAGCCCCTATCGAGCGCCAGGTCGTTGCAGTCGACGCCAGCGGCAAGGTGGTTTACCGATGCGAGCGAGCGAGAATCGACCGCGCGCCTGACGGTTCGATCACCGTCACGGACCTATCGGCCGACGCCGACCCCCTGCTTGGTCTCATGGAGCGCGTCGAGGCGTTCAACTCGTTCGAGGCAGTGCTCAATGGCTGACCAGGCGATAGTCGAGTTCATCGCCGCCCGCCTCCGCGAAGGCTCCATCACGTGGCCCGGCGACCAACACAACCAGCCCTTCGGGCTCAATCTGCCCATGTTCGCGCCCCTACCCGCCGAGATGGCCGAACACTTCGCGGCCGAAGCCGGACTACCCCACGGCGACGTAGCCCGGATCGGCGCCGAAGCGTTCGTCCACCTGATCAACGCGTCCAGCGGCAGCGAGATCGTCGACAAGACCGAGCTGCAGCGGTTGCGCACCGCAGCCGCCGCCAACGAACACCTCGCCAGCGGAGAACGCGACATCCACTGCCGACGCTGCGGCAAGAAACTGCTCACCGCGCGGTTCAGCCAATACGACACCGATAAACTCAAAGTCGACGGGCCCGGGCTCATCGCAGCCATGCAGGCAATGAGCGCCGAATGTGCAGGTGGGCACTGATGGCGCGACCACAAGTCTGGATGATGCCGCCCCAAAACGGCATCGAGGCAAACGTGAACGCCATCGGATTCTGGACCATCGACGAAGCAAGGGAATGGCTACAGAGGATGGCGGCCAACCTTGAGCCCCAGGCAGGTGGGCACTGATGGACTGGTGGCTGTTCGACAACTACGCCTGGTACTGGCATCTGCGGTCATGGCTATGCGAGGCCAAGGTCACTCGCTGCCCGTGGCATCGGCGGTATGGCTGATGGCCCACGTCTACCTCGTCGTCGACGGCAAAGAAATGTTCAACGACGACATCGAAGGCTGGCACATGCCGCCACCCGTCGCGTCCCCGCCGGCCCCCGACTTCGGGCCGCAGGTGGGCCTGCCCATACAGGTGCGGTGCGCGCTCGTGCTCGCGCTTGGCAAGGCCATCGCCCGCTCACTCAACGAGGGGCCGCTGCTGCAGCCCGCCACCGCACGGTTCGAGCCCAGCGCGTCAGGGTTCACGCTTGTGGCGGATGTGCAGTAAGTGGCCACTACCGCAGCACGGAAGCGCACCACCACCGAGAAGGGGCTCGGGTGGCGGCACCAGCAGGCGCGTGACGCGCTACTGCGCCGGCACACCGATGGGGCGCGCTGCGAGTGGGTGCTGTGCGGACGGCCGATGTACAAGGACCGCACACGCAACTACGACTACGACCCCTCGAGCACCAACCCCACGAGCGGCGTACTGCAGGCAGACCACAGCGACATGAGCCGGGCCGAGGCGCTGAGGCGAGGGCTGCCCGTTCCACTGCCCAACCGGCTGCTGCATGGTGAGTGCAACCGGCAACGAGGCGACGGGCGCAACGACCAGCGCGGCGTCGTCGATGGGGTCGACACGAGCAGGCTGGTGATGGGGTGGCCGTGGTGAAAGTGCCGTGGTGAAAGTGCCTACACAGCAACGCGATTCGGGCGCACCACACAACGTGAAAACCGTTGCAACACAACGCATCCCAGCAAACACGGCGGAGTTTGCTAGCAAACACGCCCCCCCGTCAGAAATATCGAGGGTGGGGGGGTATGAGTCGCTAGAC
>CAYZBB010000028.1:0-46394 GCA_964476495.1 uncultured Actinomycetes bacterium
GGCCGACGATGATCTCGTTGTCCTTGTCGATGTAGCCCGGCGCGTGCGAGGTGATGGTCGACGGCGTGGCCGTATCCACGTCGTAGATACCCCTTTCCCGCTCCTCCGGGAACATGCCGGCCAGTGTCTGCCAGATGCGGGTAGTCCGCTGCGTCGGACCGGCCAGGAATCCGCCGTCGCCGGTGTAGGGGGTGTAGTTGCGCTGGATGAAGTCGCGCACGTCGATGCCCCCGATCCACGGACCGGAGACGAAGCCCGCCCAGGCGTCGACCTGATCGGGTGCGGTCGGGACTGCGGTGGCGGTCATCTCGTCGGCTCCTTCCGGGTGCGCGCCGTTCTGTCGTTCTTTGGTATGACCATAGAACGACAGGGGGCTTCGACGGCACGGTCCAAGGTCCCGACCACGGTGCGGCGTTGCCATGTGGATGCTCGGCGCCCATGTGTACCTTTGGTGTATGGCACGCACCAACATCGACATCGACGAGAGCCTCGTCCGCGAGGTGATGCGGCGCTATCAGGTGAGAACCAAACGCGAGGCCGTCGACCTGGCCCTGCGTCGGCTGGTCGGTGTTCCGGTCACCAAGGATGACCTCCTGGCTCTCGAGGGCACCGGCTGGGACGGAGACCTCGAGGGTCTTCGGACCGGAGCATCTGTGCCGCAGTGATTCTGGTCGACACATCCATCTGGGTCGATTTCCTTCGTGGCACCGACTCAGCCGCGGCAGCGGCCGCGCGCGGGCTCATCACCCAGCGCCATGAAGAGCTTGTGATGTGCGAGCCGGTCGCCATGGAACTGCTGGCCGGCGCCGCGGATCGAACCGCCCTTGCGCGGATCGAGCAACTGACCGATGGTCTGCCGTCGCTGGCCTTCGAACCGATCCTGGACTTCAGGTCGGCGGCCGCACTGCATCGGCTGGCCCGATCCGGCGGCGAGTCAGTGCGGAGCATCGCCGATTGCCTGATCGCCGCGGTCGCACTTCGACACGACGCCATGCTGGTGCACAAGGATCGCGACTTCGAAGTACTCGCCCGCGTGACGTCACTGCGGCAGCTCTCCTACCGAACCGCCGGCTGAGCGTCAGAATCCGGCCACCTGAGCCCGCCGGTGGACCTCACGACCCCGGTTCTCGCGCAGCGCCTGCATCGGGGAACCGGGCAGCGACTCGTCCGCCTCGAACAGCCACGCGACGATCTCGTCGTCGCGATACCCGTTGTCCCGCAACAGGGTCACCGTCGCCGGCAGGCCCTTGACGACCAGCCCACCGGCGACGAACTCGGCAGGAACGCGCAGCACGCCGTCCTGTCGCAGGGCCACCAGCTGCCCGTCCCGGATCAGCTGGTGAACCCTGGTCACCAGCAGGCCCAGGCGCTCGGCGATGTCGGGGACGGGCACCCAGGTGGGCTCGGTGTTCACGGTGGGTCCAGCGGATGCAGTGGTCACGGTGGGCTCGGGGGTCACGGGTGCCAGCCTGCCACGCCACATCGAACCCAAGCAGCCGGATCGGCAGGTCGAGGCACGGTCAGGACGGTTCGAGGATCAGCTGCCAGGGCGAGATGTCGTTCGGGTTGGTGGGGATCGCCCCGGGTACGTCACCCTGCGACCAGAACCGCGCCTGCCACCCGATGCCGTCGTGCAGCACCCGGCTGCCCGCGACGTACGCATCGGTGGGATTCCACTCCGGGTAGGTGCCGGCCGGCAGCGTGGGCGTCGGCACCGGGGTGTCACCTGGCAGCACGGGCCCGATCAGCGTCCAGGGTGTCTGGTCGGCGGTGGCCACCGGAAGGTCCGGCCGGTCGCCCTGCGAGTACCACTTGGCCTGGTACACGTTCTTGTGCCAGACGACCTTGCTGCCTTTGGGGTAGCCCTGATTCGCGTTCCAGATCTGGTAGGGCGAGGTCGCCGGATCGTCGACGATCTCGGTGGAGGTGGCCCCGGTCGACGCAGTGGGCACCGTCGGCCCGGTCGTCGCGGTCGTGGGTGGCGAGGCCGTGTCGGTGGTCGCCCGCGCCGGCTGCGCGTCGCCGAACTGACCGAGGACAGAGCCGAACGCTCCCGGCTGTTGCTGGATCCCGCTGCAGACGTCGGAGACCACGGTCACGTCCGGGTAGTTCGGCCCGCAGGGCTGGTCGCGGTTGGCCGACCACATCGAGAGCCGGCCCACCTTCTGCTGCTGGGCGAAGGCCAGCAGATGCGCGGCGTCGTCGAGGGTGAAGACCTCGGTCGGGACGTCGTTCTGGCCGATCATCGGCGTCGCCCCGACCAGGCCCCAGGCCTGCGCGGCCGACAGATCGGCACCGGCCGCCGCGTAGGCGTCCCGGATCTGCTGCTGCAGCGCGGTGAGGGCCAGTTCGCCCTGGTCGGCCATGCTCCGTCCCTCAGGGAACGGTTCGCCGTAGTCCATCGTCATCGCGTTGACACCGGCCGGCCGGACGCCCGCGGCGAGCATCGAGGTGAGCACCGCCCGGCCCTGGTCGGTCAGACCGGTCGAGATCACCGGCAGCGTCAGCCAGACGTCCAGGGTCTTGCCCGCTGCCTGCCGCTGCTGGATCAGCCCCGCGATCGCCTTGGCTCGCCGCTCGTTGACCTCCGGCGCCATCGACGCCTGCCCCTCGATGTCCAGGTCGATCTGCGTCATCCCGTACCTGTCGACGACCGATGCGTAGGCGGCCGTCAGGGCCGCCGGGTCGGTGCAACCGATGGCGAGTTCGGAGTTCGCGGCACCGCCGAACGAGACGATCACCGCGCCACCGAGCTGGCGCAGCCGGGCGACCCGCCGATCCAGTTCGAGCTGTTCGGCCGCCGCGGACATCGAATACGCGCCGCCCCAGCTCGGTTCGCAGGGGGAGTCGGGCGCGCTGACCACGAACGCCAGCACCGCCGAGGAATGCGTCCGGTCGGACATCTCCTCGAAGGCGTAGCTCGGCGTCGACGTGACGTCGACGTACGGCGCGAACCACGACGGTCCCGCCGGCGCGGCTGCTGCATCATCTGCCTGTCGCTGCAGGTAGTACCAGACGCCGCCGATCGAGGCCGCGACGATCGCGACGACCAGCAAGACGCGGAACCACGACAGATGCCGTCCGTCTTCGTCCGCCGGAGGCGCCTCGGTCGCCTCGGCGTCGATCACATCGCCCTCGTTCACGACTGATCACCCGCCCGACGTCCGGCACCCTCGACCCGATCGGTGGCCCGCCGCCCACGGCCGACCTGGTCGCCGTTCCGCTGGTCCGCGCCCTCGACCCGATCGGTCGCCCGACGCCCGTAACGGATCTCGCCGTCCGGCCGGTCCGCGCCCTCGACTCGATCGGTCGCCCGACGCCCGTAGCCCTGGGGTACCCGGTCGGTCGCCCGGCGGCCGTACAGCACCGGTGCCTCCGGCACCTCGGCGAGGATGCGGAAGGTTCCGGCGCTGTCGGAGACGTGTTCGCCGGAGGCGGTGGCCGCGGCTCCGCGGTACAGGACGTCGCGCCAGCTCGGCGGCACCGGCTCGGGTCTGACCCGGCGGCGGCGAACCCTGACGACCTCGCGCGGCTTGTCGGAGACGTAGAGGCGCTCGACGAAGCCCAGCCACACGTCGACCAGGGCGAATTGGACCCCCACCAGCGCGACGAGCGCGTACGTCGCCGTGGCCGCGTTGAACGCGCCGAAGACGAAGTTGCCCCAGAACTGGTTCTCGAAGCCGCGCCAGGCCGTCCAGACCGACCAGCCGATGATCAGGAAGGGCGTGAAGGCGAACATCAGCGGGGTGGCCGTCCGGTTGGCGACCTTCGGCGTCCTGGCGAACGGGATCCGCCGACCGGTGATCGCCTGCTGGATCGACTTGATCACGCCGGCCAGATTGACCGGCAACAGGATCAGGTTGAAGCCGTAAACACGGAAGATGTCCATCCGCTTGTAGCCGCAGCGCCGCAGATCGGAGGACATCGCGGCGAAGTACGGCAGCGCGGCCAGCAACACCAGGGGGCTGAGCAGTCGATTGTTGAACGGGTAGACCAGCAGCAGCACCAGAGCCACGCTGCTCCAGCAGGTCGAGGCGAGATAGTTGATCCGCAAGAGGGTCTCGATGGATCGGCTGCTCTGCGCCCGCTTGCGTCTGGCCCGCCGCAGGGTCCACAGCTTGGGCAGGATGATCAGCCCGCCGTTGGCCCAGCGGCGGCGCTGGATGCACAACGAGCCGAAGTCCGGCGGGGTGGCCGAGTAGCTCAGGCGCTCCGGGTAGTTCAGCAACCACCAGCCGTGGATCGCCAGGTCGATGCTGGACTCGGTGTCCTCGATGACGGTGCGATCCATCACGTAGCGGCGGATCTCGAACCCACCCTGATGCTCGACCTCCACGATGTCGTCGAGCGCGCGTTTTCGTATGACCGCGTTCGCCCCGACCCAGAAGGTGGCCCCGTAGTAGCTCATTCCCTGGTGCACGATGTGCTGCAGGTCGGTGGTCGCCCCGGACAGCCGCTCCATCCGGGTGGGCGAACCGGGGAAGGCCGAGTACGGGGTCTGGATGACGGCCAGCTTCGCATTCTCGGGCTGGGACATCACGTAGACCAGGCGCAGGCAGTACTCCGGCAGGACGATGCTGTCCGCATCCAGGGTCAGAACGTAGTCGGCGTCCGGGATCACCAGCGATCCGGACGCCCCAGCCGCGGACAGCACCTGGCCCTGCGGGGTCGGGACGACCTCGAAGCTGTGACCCATCAGCCCGATGTAGCTGTTGAGGTTCATCGCCTTGTTCGACTCCTGCGACAGCGAGGAGTAGAGCTTGCGCTCGAACGAGGTCACCTCGCCGCGGAACGTCCAGGCCAGGCGCCGGTGCAATTGCAGCATCCGCGCCCGCGGCAGTTCGCTCTCCTCGTCGGCCGCCTCGGTCAGCGCACGACTGACCGAGGAGAAGTCTTCGGCAAGGACCCCGAGCACCTGCTCGGCGAAGAACCGGTCGACGTGGTCCTCGATGACCTCCTGGGCCATCCGCATCCGCAGCCAGTTCGCGGCCCAGGTGAACTCCGCCGCCAGCGCCCGCATCTGGGCCAGCACCAGCGCCGGCTCGGGGTCCTCCAGCTCTGACATCTCGAACTGCTCGAGGGTGTCGGCGAACCGCTCCCGCGGCTCGGCCAACCACTCGGTCAGCTCTGCCGGCAACCGGCGGGCACCGTCCAGCAGCGCCTTGTTCTTGGCCGACGTCGGGTTCGGTGGGTCGTCCAGCAGCAGTACCACCCGCAGGAACGGGTACTCCTGCAGCACGGCGGACAGCAGCGTCTTGCGCACCACCGCGATCTCCTCGCGGTAGGACGGCACCAGCACGGTCATGGTGGGCAACGTGGTGTCGAAGAAGCCGTCGATGACGGCCCGCGGCACCCGTCGATGCGCCCGGCTCCGGTACAGCGCCCCCTGCCGGGCCACCAGGTAGAGCAGCGCGGACAGCGCCAGAACGGATGTGATCCCGACGTAGACGATCGTCTCCACGAGAAAGTCGATGTGGTTCTGGTACGAGCTGTTGATGATGCCGGTGACGAAGTAGGCGAACACGTAGGCGAGCCAGGCGACGACGGTGAAGACGATCGCGATCCTGCCGACCGCGATCAGGCCGTCACTGGCGGGTGAGGCGACGGGCGGCAGCGGCTTGGTCCTGGTGTCCGATCCGCGTTGCCTCTTCGGTGCGGCCGGCGGGGGGTTCGTTGCCACGTCACCGTTCATGCGCGCTCCGGCTGGCGATCACGGAGGGTAACATCCGACGTCTCGCCCGAGTCTACAGATTCACTTTCGTGCAGACGAGTGAAACCCACCCATTCAGGCTATCTCAGGCCATCATCGGATTGCGTATCGACCTCCATGATTGCCGAGTGTCCATGTCGTCACCCGGCCGAGAGTCCGACCTGCGTCACACCTCGGCAACCGCGCCCGCACAGCGCCCGTCTGTTCGATGGACAACCAGTGATGTAGCCACGCAGTGATGCAAACCGTGAAGGATACGAGACCTTGTTACTCGCCGAACCCTCTGCCGAGATTTCAGTGCCGATTCCGGTGCCGATTCCGACTCGGGCGCCGATTCCCGTGACGATCCCGGCGTTCGAGCCCGCTCCGGACATCAGGCTGATCGTCGCGGACATGGACGGCACCCTGCTGGACGACGAGAAGCAGCTTCACGACCACTTCTGGCCCATGATCGACGCGCTGCACCACCGCGGCATCCTGTTCGCCCCGGCCAGCGGCCGGCAGTACTACACCTTGTTGCGCGAGTTCTCCGACATCGCCGACGAGATGGTCTTCATCGCCGAGAACGGCTCTTTGGTGATGCGCCGGGGCAGCGAGGTCAGCTCGGACTGCCTGACCCGGGACGATTCCGTGCGCCTGATCCGGACCCTGCGGGCAGCCGCAACCGCCGGCCTCGACGGCGGGATCGTGCTGTGCGGCAAGAACTCTGCGTACATCGATCGCAGCGACGCGGCGTTCCTCGATCAGGTGGAGCGCTACTACGCCCGACTTCGGATCGTCGACGATCTCACCCAGGTGACCGACGACGAGGTGCTCAAGATCGCGGTCTACGACTTCGCGTCCGCCGAACACAGCACCCTGCCGCATCTCTCGGAGTTCCGGCAGAGCCACAAGGTCACCGTGTCCAGCGAGCACTGGCTCGACGTCAATACCCGCAGCGCGAACAAGGGGCACGCGATCACCTCGCTGCAGGCGGCGTACGGCATCACCCGGGCGCAGACGATGGTGTTCGGCGACTTCCTCAACGACCTGGAGATGATGGACACGGCGGACTACGCGTTCGCCATGCACAACGCGCACCCGCTGCTGCGCGAGCGGGCGAGATTCGTCGCACCGTCCAACAACGACAACGGTGTCGTGCGCACCATCGCGTCGGTGCTGGACATCGCGCTTGGTTGATCCGGGTTGATCCCTATCGGTGCACCGCCTGCCCCGGGTAGAGGTCGTCGATCAACGCGTTCGCTATCGACCCGGAGGCGTTCGCGGAGTTGGTCGAGAGGTTGACCAGGACGACGAACGTCGCATCCTGCGCGGGTAGCCGAAGCATCGTCCCGCCACCACCGTTGATGTCCCCGTTGTGCCCGAGCAGGTCGTTCATGTTCAGCAGGCCGAGCCCGTAGCCGACGTTCGGCACGATGCCGGTGAACTGGGTGGTCCGTAGCCGCTCCGCCTGCAACTCGGGCGACAGCAGGGAACCCTCGGTCAGCTCCTTGGCGAACCGGGCGAGGTCGCCGACGGTGGAGGTCGCGGCGCCCGCGGTCCAGGCGAAATCCGGGTTGAGTTCGGGGACCGGCACCGGTTGACCGTTCGCGGGCATGTAGCTACCGATTCCGGGGTCGGGTACCCCCGGCTGGTCGTCGGCGGGCATCCGGGTGCCGGCCATGCCGAGCGGTTCGGTCACCGTTGTGCGCACCACTTCGCTGACCGGTTGGCCGGTGACGATCTCGATGATCCGGCCGAGCAGGACGTAGTTCGAGTCGCAGTAGGCGACCTTCTCCCCCGGCGCGAAGTCGGCCGGGTGCGCCCGGATCAGATCGATGGTCCGATCGACGGTCCACGAGGCCATCGGATCAACGGCGAACGTGTCGACCAACGTCTGGTCGGTGGTGTAGTTCCACACCCCGGACGACATCGACAGCAGTTGACGGACGGTGATCCGATCTCCCTCGGCGACGCCCGTGACGTACTTCTCCAGCGTGTCGTCGAGCGAGAGCTCGCCCTTGTCAACCAGTTCCAGCACCGCGGTGGCGACGATGGGCTTGGTGATGCTGCCGATGCGGCCGTGCCCGGCAGGGTCGACCGGCGCCTGGGTGTCGAGGTCGGCGACACCCAATGTGCTGATCCACTCCTGGTCGCCGACGGAGACGTACGCGATCGCGCCGGGGGTCGGCACGCCGTCCACGTCGGACGCGGCGAACGTCTCCGCGAAGCTGGCCTGTAGTAGTGCCCTGGTCGCGTCGTCCAGTTGCACCGGGGTGCCGGGGGCGCCCGAGCCCGACGAGGTGGGGGCGGCCGTGGTGGTTGCCGCCGGTTCGCTGCCGCCGCACGCGACCAGCAGCAGCGGCAACAACAGCAACGCAGCAGCGGCCGGACGTCGCGACCGACGGGACATCGAACCTCCAGGGTGCGGTTGACCCGCCGACCCTATGCGCGGTGCCGCCGACACGAAACGGACCTGAGTCGCCAACCCCGGTCGCCGCCGATCACGAAGCCGCCCGAAGAAGTCGCATCCGGAAGAAGTCGCATCCGGAAGAAGAATGCCCGGACTGCGGCTGTTCCGCTTCCCGACGCGAGGGCGAAAGGGCCGACCAGGGCCGGGGATAATCGATCGTTGTGGACGTCTTCACCGGGCTGACGAGCGGCACCATGCTCGACGGCCGGTACCGGTTGGGCGCGATGATCGCCCGCGGCGGGATGTCCACGGTGTACCGAGGCGTCGATACCCGGCTTGACCGGCCGGTCGCGATCAAGGTGATGAGCCCGCAGTACGTCGCCGACCCCACCTTCCTGAGCCGATTCGAGCGGGAGGCCCGGCTGGCCGCCTCGCTCGGCCATCCCGGCGTCGTCGCCGTGTACGACCAGGGACAGGACGGCGAGCTGGTGTACCTGGTCATGGAGCTGGTCGACGGCGGGACCCTGCGCGACCTGATCCGGGAACGCGGACCGCTTCCCGTGCCGGTGGTGCTGGGGATCCTCGACCCGCTGTTGGACGCCCTCGGCGCGGCCCATGCGAGCGGGCTGGTGCATCGCGACGTCAAGCCGGAGAACGTGCTGATCTCCGCCCGCGGCGCGGTGAAGATCGCCGACTTCGGGCTGGTCCGGGCGGTCGGCTCGCAGACCGTGGCCACCGGCGACGTCATCCTGGGCACCGTCGCGTACCTGTCTCCCGAGCAGGTGGCAACGGGAATCAGCGACGCCCGCTCCGATGTGTACTCGGCCGGCATCGTTGCATTCGAGATGCTTACCGGGCGACCCCCTTTCGATGGCGACAACCCGATGTCGGTGGCCTACCAGCACGTGCATTCCGACGTTCCGGCGCCGTCCACCCGGATACCGGACCTGCCCGAGCAACTGGACCATGAGATCGTCGCGGCCACCGCGCGCGACCCGGCCGAGCGACCCCGGGACGCGGCCGCTTTCCTGGCCCGGCTGCGGGACGTCCGTTCCGCGTTGGCCGTGCCGACGGTCCCGATCCCGGTGCCAGTTCAGCGGCGAACCTCCGACCCGGCCGCACCCGTCCCGGTCCCCATCGATCCGCATCCGCAGGCGACCCGCGCCGACCCGGAGGTCGCCACCACGCCGCCGACCACGGTGCAGCACCGGTCACCGGTGCCGCCCGACCCGACGCGAGCGCTGCGCCTGCGGCGCCGGCGGCGCTGGCTGATCGCCCTGCTGGTCGTGGTGCTGCTCGGCCTCGTCTCCGCCGCCGGCGGCTGGTGGCTGGGCGGTCGGTGGGCCGCCACGCCGACCACCGCCGGGCTCACCCAGGCGCAGGCGGAGGCGACGATCCGGGAGGCCGACCTGGTCCCACGGGTCACCACCGACCACTCGGACACGGTGCCGGCCGGTGTCGTGATCGGCACCGACCCCGACCCCGGCGTCGAGCAGCTCCGCGGGTCCGACGTCGGGTTGACGGTCTCGGCCGGCCGACCGACGGTGCCGGACATCAAGGCCGGTCTCGACGTGACGACTGCCGCAGCCGCGATCGACGATGCGGACCTGACCGCCATCACATCAACCAACCAGGAGTTCGACGACGCGGTCCCGGTGGGCGCGGTGCTGCGCACCGACCCGATCGCCGGGACCGAACTGGGCGTGAACGCCCCGGTCACCCTGATCCTGTCCGCCGGACCCCGGCCGGTCGTCGTCCCGCAGGTCACCGGGAAGTCCCAGGGCGACGCGGAGAAGGCGCTCGCCGACACCGGCCTGACGGTCGGCACGGTGAACCGGACGTTCGACGCGAAGACCGAACCGGGCACCGTGCTGCGCACTTCACCGGCCGCGGGTGCCACCGCGGCGAAGGGAAGCGCGGTGACCCTCACCGTCGCGGATTCGATCACGGTCCCCGATGTGCGTGGGCTGGCCACCAAGGACGCCGCCGCCGCGATGCGCGACGCCGGCTTCTCGGTGACCGTCGGCGACCCGGCCTTCGATCCGGACGTGGACGCCGGTCACATCCTGCGCACCGACCCGACCCAGGGCAGCCGGGTGGACCGCACCGGCGCGAAGGTGTTCCTGGTGCCGTCCAACGCGGTCCGGGTGCCCGACCTGACCGACATGCGGGTCAAGGATGCCGAGAAGCGGCTCGACGACCTCGGTCTGCGGATCGCCGTGACGTCCCTTTTCGGCGGGGACAACGGGGTCGTCTGGAACCAGTCACCCGGCGCCGGGCAACGCGTCGCACCAGGTGGCGCGGTCAACGTGATCGTGTTGCGCTGATCATATGGAGCTGCGCACCGAACGGGCGGTGATCCGTCCCTGGCGACCCGAGGAGACCGACCGGCTCTACGACATCGTCCGCCGACCCGAGATCACGCAGTGGCTCGGCGATCCCGAGCCGTGGACCCGGCGGCAGGTCGAGGAGTTCGTCACGGGCAACCTGACCACCACGCGGATTCCGCTCAAGCGGGCGATCGTGCCGAACGAGACCGGCGTGCCCGTCGGCACCGTGATGATCGAGCGGTTCCCGAACGGGGACCCGCACGTGGGCTGGTTCCTGCACCCGGACGGGAAGGGCCACGGGTGGGCCACGGAGGCGGCCGCGGCCATGCTGAGGGTGGCCGTCGACAGCGGCGCGCCCCGGGTATGGGCCGGGATGTGGCCGCACAACACCGGTTCCGCCGGCGTCTGCCGCCGGATCGGGATGGTCGAGCTCGGCCGCCAGAAAGACCCGTGGTACGGCACGGTCGAATACCCGTGCAGCCGGCTCTTCTGCGTCTGGCAACCGGATGCCGAGCACCCGCTGGACGTGCTCGCCCGGCTCAACGCCGAGGTCGTTCGGCCGCACGCGAAGGCGGAGCCGCCCGTCGCGCCGGACGGTGCGACCTACGACTCGACCCCACCGTGAACCAACCGCCCGGGGCCGGACCGTGCACGCTCAGCCGCGGAGCATCTCCGCGATCAGGAACGCCAACTCCAGCGACTGCTGGGTGTTCAGCCGGGGATCGCACGCCGTCTCGTAGCGACCGGCCAGGTCGTCGTCGGAGATCTCCTGCGCGCCACCCAGGCACTCGGTGACGTCCTCGCCGGTCAGCTCCACGTGGATGCCGCCCGGGTGGGTGCCCAGTTCGTTGTGTACTTCGAAGAAGCCCTGCACCTCGTCCACGATCCGGTCGAAGTGTCGGGTCTTGTACCCGGTCGGCGACTCGTGGGTGTTGCCGTGCATCGGATCGCACTGCCAGATCACCTGGTGCCCGGACGCCTGCACCTTCTCGATGATCGGCGGCAGCACGTCCCGGATCTTGGTATTGCCCATCCGGGTGATCAACGTGAGCCGGCCCGCCCGATTCCGCGGGTCCAGCCGTTCCACATACTCGACGGCCATCTCCGGGGTGGTACCGGGGCCGATCTTCAGCCCGATCGGGTTGGACAGCAGCTGCGCGAACGCGACGTGTGCCCCGTCGAGCTGCCGGGTCCGCTCCCCCACCCACAGGAAGTGCCCCGACAGGTCGTACAGCCGGGCCTCGTCGTGGCTTTGGTCCAGCCGCAGCATGGCGCGCTCGTAGTCCAGCAGCAGCGCCTCGTGCGAGGAGAAGATGTCGACCTGGTGCAGCGAATGCGAGGTGACCCCGCACGCCGTCATGAACCGCATGGCCCGGTCGATCTCCATGGCCACCCGCTCGTACCGTTCGCCGGCCCTCGAGGTCAGCACGAACTCCTGGTTCCACTCGTGCACCTTGGCCAGGTCGCCCATGCCGGTCGCGGTGACCGCGCGGACCAGGTTCATCGCCGCCGAGGAGTTCGCGTAGGCGCGGACCATCCGGGACGGGTCCGGGACGCGCGCCTCCGGGGTGGTCGCGAGAGAGTTGATGATGTCGCCGCGGTAGGACGGCAGGCCCAGCGCGTCGATCGGTGACGACCGGGGTTTGGCGTACTGGCCAGCGATCCGGGCGACCTTGACCACCGGCAGGGACGCACCGTAGGTCAGCACGACGGCCATCTGCAGCAGGGTGCGGATGTTCCCACGGATGTGCGGCTCGGTGTTGTCCACGTAGGTCTCGGCGCAATCGCCGCCCTGCAGCAGGAACGCCTCACCCCGGGCGACCGCGGCCAGCTGGTCGGCGAGCTTGTCCACCTCACCGGGCACGGTCACCGGCGGCACCGCCTCCAACACCGCGCGGACCGCGAGCACCTGCTCGGGGTCCGGCCATTCCGGCTGCTGCGCGGCCGGCCGGGCCAGCGCGGCGTCGAGCCGTGTCCGCAGGTCGGGCGGCAGGGGTGGCAAGCTCGGCAGGATGTCCGCCGGGATGTCGATGGTCCAGTTCACCCGGCAAGCGTAGTCGCCGACGAGAACGACGAGATCGAACCGTCGTCGATCACCGATCGTCAGGATCCGGTCACGTATCGTGCGCTGATGACGGATTCACCGGACGGCACCACACCCGCCGAGACGGAACGTGAGGTGGCCGGCCGGCCACGTCGGCTCCTGCGGGCCGTGCTCTCCTCACCGATCGCCGGCATGTCGCCGTGGATCGTCATGTCGTTGCTCTCCGGTCCGGGCCGGTTCGACGACGCGGCCGCGGTGGCGCTCGGCCTGTCCCTGGCCCTGGTCGTCCTCAACCACCAGCACGGCAGCTCGATCAAGCTGCTCGAGGTGTTCGACACCGCCTACTTCGCGATCATGGCGGGCCTGGCGTTCTTCGCCTCGGACGCGGTGGTGAGCTGGCTGGAGCTGTGGGCCGGCGAGCTGTCGAACATCGCGCTCGTGCTGTTCTCCCTCGGCTCGATCCTGGCTCGCCGACCCTTCACCCTGCAGTACGCCCGGGAGACCACTCCGAAGGAGTTCTGGGACCAGCCGCTGTTCATCCGCACCAATTACATGATCACCTGGGCGTGGACGCTGGCGTTCCTGGTCGCCGCGATCGCCGGCTTCATCGGTGACGCGGTGCTGGGCGACTCGAACAACTTCTGGACCGGCTGGGTCATCCAGATCGGTGCCATCGTGTTCGCCGTCGCGTTCACCGAGTTCTATCCCGAGTACGGCCCGAACAAGGCGATGCAGAAGGCCGGCCTGCCCACCGATCCACCGCAGTCGATCGCCCGGCTGTTCGACTGGCTGCCGATCTTCGTGCTGATCGTCGGGATCTCCGGCCTGGTCACCGAGTCCGTCGACACCATCGTCGGGGTCGTCCTGATCGTGGCCGGGTCGGCCGGCATCTCCCTCATGCGCAAGTACTTCCCGGACGACACCGCCGCCGGCAAGGCGCAGGTCAGCGGGAGTCGATGATCTGTCGCCGGCCGGCGAGCGCGTTCTGCGCCACCTGCCACCGGGCGTAGGCCAGCCGCGCGTCGGCGAGCGCGTCGTGGCGGTCGATGCCGGGCCCCGGGATGGGTGGGCAACCGGCCGCCTCCCAGTGCTGGCGGACCTCCCGGGTCAGCCGCGGCACCTCGCGGGGCAGCCCGGGCATCGCACCCCACAACTGCGCGAGCACCACGTGGTCGTACGCGGCGAACCAGGCCCACAGCTCGACGGGAAGACCGGGCGCGGTCAGGAATGCGTACAGGTCGTCGCGGATCGCGACACGGGACCGCCACGCCGGGTCGGACGGAGTCGGCAGCTTGTCCAGCACGTGTCCGCGCACCCAGGCGCTGGCCCGGGCGGGATCGAACTCGGTGGAGACGGCATAGAACTCCCGGCCGTCCTGGGCGACGACCCCGATGGAGATCAGCTCGATGGTGCGCCCGTCCTCGATGAACTCGCAGTCGTAGAAGTAGCGGGCAACCGGTCCGTGCCGGATCGGGACGGGCAAGAGGGACTCAGCCGGCCTTGGTGCCCGGCAGCCGGGTGACGGTCCCGGGTCCACGTCCCTCGTTCGGCACCGCCGGCATGTGGGCCCCCTTCGCCTGCGCCGCGGCCATGTCCTCCTTGACCTTGGCAGCGTACTTGTCGACGTACTGCTGACCCGACAGCTCCATCAGCCGGTACATGATCTCGTCGGTCATCGACCGTTCGACGAACCGATCACCCGCCATCCCCTCGTACCTGGAGAAGTCCAGGGGGCGACCGATGATCATCTTGATCCGGCCGGGTCGCCACATCTTCGAACCGATCGGGTTCACCTTGTCCGTACCGATCATGGCGACCGGGATCACCGGCACGTTGGCCTCGAGGGCCATCCGGGCGACGCCGGTCTTGCCCTTGTACAGCTTGGCGTCGGGCGAGCGGGTGCCCTCGGGGTAGATGCCCAGGATGTGCCCCTCCCGCAGCAGCCGGATCCCCGTGTCCAGCGCGGCCCGGGCCGCCGACGCGCCGCTGCGGTCGATCGGCACCTGGCCGACGCCGCTGAAGAACCAGCGCTTGAGGGTGCCCTTGATGCCCTTCTCGGTGAAGTACTCGCTCTTGGCCAGGTAGGTGACGCGGCGCTTGATATGCAGCGGCGTGAAGAAGGAGTCGGCCACGGAGATGTGGTTGCCGGCCAGGATCGCGCCACCCTCGGCCGGGATGTACCCCGCGCCGATCACCTTGCACGGGAACAGCAGCCGCAGCAACGGCCCGAGGAAGACGTACTTCATGAGCTTGTAGACCACGCGCGCAGGCCTCTCAGTGCCGGGATTCGAGCCGGGAATCGAGCCGGGATCGAGTCTGGATCGAGTCTGGATCGAGCCGGAAACGGACTGCGGACAACCGTACGCCGCCTGGCAAGCCGGCGCGCCGAGACCGGCCGGGGCCATCGGCGTCGGGTTCCGGGCGAGCGGACCCACCCGGCGGGCGGGCATGATTGACTGGCACACCCTTTCCTCGGCGGGAGCACTGATGACACCGAGCACATCGGACCGGGACTTCGCGCCGTTCCGGCACGACGGCTCCGACGTCGGAGTGTTGCTGCTGCACGGCTTCTCCGGCGCTCCCGGGTCATTGCGCGACTGGGCCGACCATCTGGTGGACGCCGGCTACACCGTCAGACTGCCGCTGCTGCCCGGCCACGGAACCCGATGGCAGGACATGAACCGGACGACCTTCGACGATTGGCTGTCCGAGGCCACCGCCACGCTGCGCGAACTGACCGAGACCTGCCGGGCGGTGGTGGTCTGCGGCCTTTCCATGGGCGGGACGCTGACGCTGCGGCTGGCCGAGCTCTACCCGGACGCGATGGCCGGCATCGTCCTGGTCAACCCGTCGGTGATGACGCAGCGCTGGGACGCGAAGTGGGTGCTGCCGTGGGTGCACCGAATCGTTCCGAAGTTCCCGGGCATCACCGGCGACATCGCCAAGCCCGGGGCGACCGAGCCCGGATACACGGTGATTCCGACCAGGGCCGCGTACTCACTGTCGAAGGCATGGCCGGTCGTGCGCCGGGATCTGCCCGCGATCAACGTCCCGGTACTGCTGCTGCACTCCACCGTGGACCACGTCGTCGAGCCGGCGAACGCCCGGATCGTCCGGTCGGAGATCGGCTCGGTGGACGTCACCGACATCGAGCTGACCGAAAGCCTGCACGTCGCGACCCTGGACAACGATGCCGGGTTGATCTTCGCGTCCTCGGTCGAGTTCATCGAGAAGGTCACTGCGAGCCTGCCGTGACGATGGCCCCTGGAGAGGACGATCGGCCGGACCGCCCGGAGACGACGGGTCCGGCCGACTCCCTCGACGCGCTCGGCACGTCGGGGCCGCGGGACCACGCCTGGCGGAGCAACCCCACCGACGACGACGTGGACGCCGCATTCGCCGACATCGTGTCCGGGATCATCACCGACAGCGTCCGCCGACACCCGTCGGGCACCCTCGACCTGCCGGATCCCGGTCCGGGCCAGCCTGACCGCGCGCTCGACCCTCAGCGAGACGCGGCCGCCGAGCGGGCCCGCCGCCGGGAGCTGCGGCGGCTGGAACGGGCCGCGGAGCTGGCCGCGTTCCAGGCCAGCGAGGCCGAGGCGGAGGCCGAACGCGAAGCCGATCAGGAGCACTTCACCCCGCCCGAGCCGCCGCCGCTGCCCCGGCCGAGGCTGCGCACGGTCGGCGCCGTGCTGATGATCGTCGGAGGGATCCTGCTGCTGGCCCGGCCCGGAATCCTGGCGGTGGCGCCGGACCTTGCGATGATCATGGCGGTTCTGCTGATCGTGGGCGGGGCGACGCTGCTGGTCACCGGGATCTGGCGGCATCGAAGGAGTAACGGCGACAGCAGGGACGACGGCGCGGTGGTCTGAGCCGGGCCCGCTCAGGCCGCCCCGATCGCCTCGCCGGCCAGCAGCGCGGCACCGATGATGCCGGCCCGGTCGCCGAAGCGGGCCAGGTCCACCCGCGGCAGCGGGCGATGGCCGGCACCCGTGATGGATCCGGCGAACTCGGACGCCGCCAGCGGCAGGAACATCCCGGCTGCCGCGGACACCCCGCCGCCGATGACGATGACCTCCGGGTCGAGGACGTCGGTGACCAGCGACAGCCCGACGGCGAGCCATCGGCCGAGTTCGTCCATCGCGGCCAGCGCGACCGGGTCGCCCTCGGTGGCCGCGACGGCCACCATGGTGCCGGTGACCGTGGCCGGGTCGTCGCCGGACAGCCGGCGCAGCACCGGCGCATCGTGGTCGGCCATCCGCAGCCGAGCGGCCTGGGCCAGTGCGGTGCCTGAGCAGTACCGCTCCCAGCAGCCGCGTTTGCCGCACGGGCAGGGCCGGCCGTCGGGCACGACGGTCAGGTGCCCCAACTCGGGGGCGACACCGTGCGCTCCGCGGAAGATCCGACCGTCGACGACCAGGCCGGCACCGATTCCGGTGCCGAGCGCGATCAGCAGGGCGATCGACGCGCCTGCCGAGACCCCGCGCCGGTATTCCGCCCAGGCGGCCGAGTTCACGTCGTGGTCCATCACCACCGGCAACCCGACGCGGTCCGAGATCCGTTGCGGCACAGGGGCATCTCGCCAGGCCAGGTGGGGGGCGAACATCACCCGTCGACGGTCGGAGCTGATGAAACCGGCGACCGCCAGGCCGACCGCCGACACCGGATGGGCGGCCGACAGCTTGGTGACGAGCGTGACCAACAGGTCCTCGGTCTCGCGTTCGGTGCGCGGCGTGCTCTCCCTCAGCGGGTTGCCGACGGCGGCGGTCCCGTCGAACACGGCGGCACGCACGGACGTTCCGCCGATGTCGATGCCGATCGTTGCGGTCACAGGATGTCGATCCGCTCCAGGCCACCGCGGCGGGGCGGTGCGGGCTCATCACCGGCTCCGTGGCCGGCCGCGGCGCCCTCGGCCGCCGCCGCGGCCGGGTCGGCGGCGGGGATGTCAGGGATCATCGAGCGCAGCGTCCGCACGATCAGCAGCGCACCGTCGACGAGCTTGGCCGTGGACTCCGGACGCTCGCCGCGCAGCACCGCCAGCAACCGGCACAGCGGGCACGCCGTGCACGACGCGCCCGGCACCGCCCCGCATTCGGGGCACGCTTCGTCCGGGCCAGGCGGTCGGCCGGGACCGGGCCTTCCGTCCGTTCGGGGCGGCTGGGGAGTCGGCGCGACCCCGGTGGCGTCCGGCCTGAGCGCGGCCAGCCGGTCGGCCACCACGTCCAGCAGCAGGGCCGCCTCGAGGGCAAGCGGGCCCACCGCCGGCGCGCCTTCGTCGTCGGCGCGAGCCCCGGTCACCCGGCACCGGCCAGGGCAGTCCCGGCCACCCCGCTGACCAGTCCGGCCGGCCACAGTGCAGGGTCTGCCGCGAAGTCGATGATCAGCCGGCCGTGCTCGAAGCTGGCGCCCTCGGTGGTGCACCGTTGCAGGACGGACGGCAGGGCGATCCGCCGGCGGACGTCGCCGACGGTGACCACCAGGTCCGACCCGGACCTGGACAGGGAGATGTCGCCGCGCTCGGCCAGCGGCAGCGGCAACGACAACCGGTACCAACCGTCGGATCCGTCGACCTCGATGGCCGGGCCCGAGCCGGTCGCCGCCAACGGGTCGCCGACACCGAAGAGCTCGCCGAACATGTCTCTGGCCAGGTCGGTCAACTGCGCGCCACCGATCGGCTCGACGGGGCGCTGCAGGACCCGACGGATCGGCAAACCCTGGAAGGACTCCTCCACCTGCGTCATCGCCTCACGCTGGCCCTCCCGCTGGCGGCGCAGGAACTGCCCGCCGATCCCGGCGGGCAGCAATCGGTTGACGGTCACCGCCTCGACCCGGAATCCGTGCAGGGACAGCGCGGTGAACAACCGCCGGGCCTCGGCCACGACCATTCGTTCCGGGGTGAGCACGAGCCGCACGCCCGTGGTCTCCGGGTCGGCGAGCAGGGCCCGGGCGGCCATCAGCTCCGACAGCAACTCGCCCACCGCGTCCCGCACGTTGGCGTTCGGCGCCCCCGGCATCCCGGTGAGGCTGGCGGCGATGCTGCGCAGCACCCGCTGCGGCGCGCCGAGCAGGCGCTGGGCATAGAAGCCGATCGTCTCCGGCAGGGCCAGCAGGCGCAGCGTCTCGCCGGTCGGCGCGCAGTCCACCACGATCGCGTCGAATTCGCCGGACGCCGCAAGTCGGTGCAACTCCAGCAGCGCGACGATCTCCTCCGCGCCGGGCAACACGACGAGCTCCTCGGCCTGTACCTCGGCCATGCCGCGCGCGGACAGCACCCCGACCAGGTAGCTGCGGATGTGCGACCAGCTCTGTTCGACTCGTCCGCGGGTGTCGACCTGGGCCGCCCAGAGACCGTCCAAGCCGGCGACCGGGGTGGGCTGCGCAGGCACCGCGGTGCCGAGCACGTCAGCGATGGAGTGGGCCGGGTCGGTGGACACCAGCAGGGTGCGGGCACCGCCCGCTGCACAGGCAACGGCGGTGGCCGCCGAGATGGTGGTCTTGCCGACACCGCCCTTGCCGGTGTGCAGGGCAATTCTCATCCGGCTTCGACCCGCTTTTTCAGCTCCTTCAGAGCGGTGTCCAGGATTACCCGCTCGGCCTTGCGACGCAGCACGCCGATCATCGGCACGGCCAGGTCGACCGCCAGCGTGTAGGTCACCTCGGTGCCCTTGGGCGTGGTCTTGAGCTTGTACGAGCCCTTCTGCGACTTCTGCAGTTGACCGGACACCAGCGTCCAGGACACACCCATACCGTCCTCGTCCCAGGTGTAGGCCAACTCGTAGGTGTCCTTGAGCAGGCCCGCGTCCATGCTGAACTGCACCTGCTTGGCCCGACCGTCCTCGTCCGAGGCGGTCACCTTGACGCTCTTCACCGCGCCGGTCCATTCGGGATAGGCAGTGAAGTCGGCGATCACGTCCATGATCGCCGCGGGTTCGGCAGTCATCGTGATCGACTGCGAGGATCCAGTGGCCATGCATGGAAGGCTACCGAGGTCGTTGCCGTTCGGCTGCAGATGGCCGGTTCGGGCCGGTGTTGTTCCGCTCTCCGACATGCGCGCTCAGCGCAGCTCGATCTCGAACGCGGTCGGATGCCGCGCGAAATGCCCGACGTTGATGCACTCGGTCCGCCCTCGGCGCAGCCGACGGGCGATCGGCTGATGGACGTGGCCGAACAGCGCCAGCTCCGGTCGGTGCCCGTCGATCGCCTCCACCAGGCCCGGCCCGCACATCTCCATCCGCCCCGGTACCACGTCGTAACGGAGCAGCGGGATGTCCGGTGGCACGTGCGAGCACAGGATGTCGACCGGGCCGAGCGCAGCCACGGCGGCGCGGTACTCGTCCTGGCTGCGCATGAACGGCCGCCACACCGACGCGGGCGCACCGGACATCCCGGCCGGCCGCCGACCGGCCCCGCCGGCAACGAAACCCATTCGTCGACCTGCGATCTGGACCACGTCACCATCGAGGTAGGGCAGGGTCGGGCCGGCCACGTCGGTCCACAGCTCGGCGACGTCCACGTTGCCGAGGGTCAGCAACGCATCCGGGCCGACGGCGACCATCACGTCCCGGTACAGCGCCGCGACCAGGTCGGACAGCGTGCCCACCGGATCGGGGATGCCGGCCCACAGCGCATGGTTGAGCCGGCGCAACCGCGGGAAGTCGCCGATCAGCCGCAGGTGGATGAACTCCCGCGCGCGCTCGGCGCCGAAGATCCGGCCGATGATGCCGCCGGACGGGTCGTGGTAGTCGACGTAGTCGATCAGGTCCCCCAGCACCACCAGTTGCCCGCCACCCCGGGCGACCTCGCGCAGACCGTCGATGTTGCCGTGCACGTCGGAGACAACTCTTAACCGCACCCGCCCACCCGACCGCACCCACCCACCCTAGGGTCATGGTCCGCTCAGCGATTGACCGCGTGCCCGGTCGGGTTGGGGCCGGCCGCCGCGAGGTCGACGACCTTGATCGGCACGCCGGGCATCGACGCGTGCAGCACCTTGCCGTCGCCGACATACATGCCGACGTGGCTGACGGGCGAGTAGTAGGTGACCAGATCGCCGGGCTGCAACTGATCCAGCGGGACCTGCGGCAATCCGGCCTGGGCGGCACTGTTGCGCGGGATCTCCACTCCGGCCTGTTGCCACGCCCACAGCATCAGGCCGGAGCAGTCGAAGGTGTCGGGGCCGACGGCTCCCCACACGTAGGGCAGGCCTTGCCGGGACAGCGCGGCCTCCACCGCGATGCCGGCCTGCACGCTCGGGGCGTGGGCGGCGGCCCACGCCGAGAACTCGGCGCCGGTGTCCAGCGGGGCGGCGTCCGCGGCAAGACCGGCCCGATCCCGCTGCGCGGCCTGCTCGGCGTGCCGGGCAATCGCCGCGGCGTCCAGGTTTGCCGCCTCCTGGCCGGCCACCGCGGCGTCCACGTCCGCAGCCGAGAGCCGGGCGAACGCCAGCTGGTAGACGGCGATCTCGGCGTCCAACTGCGCCTTGCCGGCGTCCAGTGCGTCCCGGGCGGCCTGCGCGTCGGCCGTCGCCTGGTCGGCGGCCGCCTTGGCGGCTCGAGCCTGGTTCTCGGCGGCCTGGGCCGACGCGCGGGCGGCGTCCGCGACCTGCCGGGCGGCGATCGCCCCGCTGAGCGTCTCGGCCCGGTCGGAGGCGACCCGGCCCAGCGAACTGGCCTGGTCCAGATAGTCCTCCGGGCCCGACGCGGTGAGCAGCACGGAAATGTCCGAGAGCTGGGCGCCGCGGAAGCTGGCATTGGCGAACTCGTCGACCTTCGCCTGGTAGCGGGCGACGACCGCGTCGGCCGCGTCGACCTTCTGCCGCTCCGCCGAGGTCGCCGCGGTTGCGGCCGCGACGTCGGCCGCTGCGGCGTCCGCCTTGGCCCTGGCGGCGTCCACCGCGCCCTGCGCGGCGAGCACCTGCTCGTTGTAGGACTCGGCGCGCCGAGCGGCGTCCAGCCAGGCCTGCTTGGCGTCCTCGGCGGTCGCCGGCACGGCAACGGCGGCGACGAGAGCGTCGGACGCCGGTCCGTCCTGGTCGGCGACCGCGGGCAGAGCTGCCGCCACGGACAGCAGGGTGCAGGCGACGGCCACCCCGCCCGCCAGGCGGTACACCCGGGCGCGGCGGGGTCCGCGTCCGGTGCGACCAGGAGGGCCGGCGGTCGGTCGGTGGGCGCCCACGGAGCGCAGGGGGTCGCTACGGTCGAGCATCACGGTTACGGCAAGCCCTTCTTCCTTGCCGCCGACCGAGTTAGCTGACGGGTTCGGGCCAGGAAGTAGCCCTACCCCGGCGCACGGCGCAGTGGCCGTCGCTCGAGGGATTCACCCCAATGAGGAACCTGGGTCCCCGGTTCGATGCACGCGCATCGATTAGGCGGTGACCGAGGGGGGCGCCGGAGCGGCGGCCGCTGCCCAAGGTCACGAGCAGATTACGAGAGCAAAACAAACGGTCGCAATCCATTCGGGCATGACGAACCTCTCAATTCGACCGAGCAACCTCATCGATTCCCAGATTCTGGACACTCCTTGTGATCGACGCCACTCGATCGGGTGTGCACCGGTCACCTCTCCCGCCTCAGGCGGACAGCAGATCGGCGAGCCGAGCGGCCGAGAACTCCCAGCTCCACGACCGGCCCACCCACTCCCGGCCGGCCAGCCCCATCAGCGTGGCCCGCGCGCGATCGGTCAGGAGCTCGGTGACCGCGTCGGCGACTCCCGGGACGTCCCGTCCGTCGACGACCAGGCCGGTGCGCCCGGGCCGGACGGTCTCCGGCGCTCCTCCGGACCGCCCCGCGATCACCGGCAGGCCACTCGCAGACGCCTCCAGGAACACCAGCCCCAGACCCTCGACGTCGAGCCCGAATCCACGGGTGCGACACGGCATGACGAAGACATCCGCGGCCGCGTAGTGGCCGGGCAGGTCGGACCACGCCACGGCCCCGGTGAGGGTCACGCACCCAGCCAGGCCCGCGCGGCGGATCAAGGATTGCAGGCGCGATCGGTCGGGTCCGTCGCCGACGATCAGCACCCGGACGTCGGGCACCCGTCGACGAATCCGGCCGGCCGCCCCGATGATCGCGTCCTGCCCCTTGCGGCGAACCAGCCGGGAGACCGACAGCACGAGCGGCGCGTCACCGATCCGGTAGCGGGCCCGGAACTCCTCTCGGGCGCGCGGGTCGGGCCGGTAGGTGTCGGTCCGCACGCCCGGCGGCAGGTACTCAAGGGCCGCCATCGGGCCGAGCGCGGCCGAGATCCGCCGCCGCGCGTATCGGCTGACGAACGTCATCACATCGTTCGTGCGGCCGATCCGGCGCAGGGCGCGGCGGGCGCCGGGCAGCATCGACCAGCCGACCTCGTGCCCGTGGGTGCTGGCCACCGTCCGCAGGACGCCCTCGGCACGCAGGGTGGGGGTGAGCAGGCTCAGCGGCGCGGCCGCCCCGTACCAGACCGCACCGATCCGGTGGTCGCGGATCAACTCCGCTGCCCTGGCCCGAACCGGCTCACCCGGCAGCATCAACGAACCCGGGTGACGATAGATCGGAAACGCTTGCTGTGCATCGAATTCCGCGGCTCCCGGCCAGGAAGGCGCGTAGACGACCAGGCTGTCTGCAGGCAGCCGCTGCGCGAGAGCCAGAACGTAGGACTGGATTCCGCCGGCCCGAGGCGGGAAATCGTTGGTCAACAGCAGCGTTCGCCGCACCTACGGTCCACCGGGCCCTTCTGGCCGAACCGGCCGGAGTGCGGACGGCCCGACCTCGTGCCGGCCCTGCATCGAGCCTATCCGCCGGCCGGCCGCGATCAGCCGGTGACGCGGTGACCCGTGGGGTTGGGGCCGGCGCCGTTCACGGTGGTGACGTACACGGGGCGGGACTCGGTCGAGGCGTGGACCACCTGCCCGTTGCCGATGTACATGGCCACGTGCGAGACCGGGGAGTAGTAGGTGACCAGGTCACCCGGCTGCAACTGGCTCAGCGGCACCGAGGGCAGTCCGGCCTGCCCGCCGGAGGTCCGCGGTATGGACACGCCCGCCTGGGCCCACGCCCAGGAGGTCAGGCCGGAGCAGTCGAAGGCGTTCGGACCCGCGGCACCGTAGACGTACGGTGAGCCGACCTTGGACAGTGCGGCGGCGACCGCAGCCGCGGCGACACCGCTGCCGGCCGGGGCGGCGACCGGTGCCGTCTCGCCGCGGTCGGATCTGCTGGCGGCCTGCGACTCGGCCGGGTCCGCGGCGGCGTTCGCAGCAGTGTTGGCCTGTTCCTGGGCGGTGTCGGCGACCTGCCGTTCCTGCGCCGACAGGCTGTCGTAGAGCGCCTTGTAGCGCGCCGCCTCCGCGTCCAGCTCAGTCTTACGGGAGGTCAGATCGCCGATCGCCTGCTGGGCAGCGGCCTGAGCGGCATCCGCGTCCGCCTTCGCCTGGGTGGCTGCGTTGGCGGCACCATCGGCCTGGGCCTTCGCCTGGGCGGCGGCGTCCCGCGCCGCGATCGCCTCGTCCAGGGTCTGCCTGGTGCCGGCAGCAACCCGGTCCAGCGAGCTCGCCTGGTCCAGGAAGTCCTCGGCCGAGTCGGCAGTGAGCACGAAGGTCATCCCGTCCAGCCGGGCGCCGCGGAAGCTGGCGTTGGCGAAGGCGTCGACCTTGGCCTGGTAGCTCACGGCCTGCTGATCGGCCTGCGCGGCCCGCGCACTTGCGGCCTCGGCAGCGGTCGCGGTTGCGGTGACCTGCTCTGCGGCCGACGCCGCGGCGGCCGCGGCAGCGGACTCCTTCTCCTGCGCGACCAGCACTTCCTCGTTCAGCACGCCCGCGCGGTGGGAGCTGTCCAGGTAGGCCTGTTGCGCCTCGTCAGCGGTGGCCGGGTTCTCCGGGTCGGCGAGGGCCGAACCGGTCCACAGCAGGCTGGCGGACAGCATGGCGATCGCACCGATGGCGACGCCACGGGTGCGGCGACGAAGGCTGTGCGTCATGGCCGGGCGCGGCCGGGCGTGCAGGGTCGCCACAGCAGGCGTTACCTTCCTCCTCGCCGCCTACCGGGTTAGCTGACGGATTCGGGCCAGGAAGCAAGCCCTACCCCTTGCCGATCGGCGGGCAGCCAACAGCCACGCGCGTTCGACCAGGGGATTCACCCCAAAGACAAACCTGGTTCCCCGGTTCGGCGCACTCGTGCCAGGCACGGATTGCCGATTCGGCGGGACCCTCGGGACCACCCGCTTGGTGGATGCGACCGAAGGTCTCGGACAGGTTACGAGACCGACCCGAAAGAGTCCAGCCGGGTCCGCGCAGATGGGGAGAAAACCATGCACCCGCATCGGTGAACGAGTCGGCGCATGGCTCTGACCAGGTCAGATGCCCGTCACGGTGACTCGGTTCGGTGTTGTGATGGAATTGAGACCACCATCACATCCGGTGATCGGCGCGTCAACGTTGTCATTACGTCGTCACCCTGCTGCACGACGGCCCGGCCGGATGACCGGGACCAGCCGCAGCGGCGGCACCAACCCCGATTCGGCCAGCGCGCCGATCGCCGCGCGCTCGGTCTCGTCCCATTCGATGCCCTCCGGTGTCGATCCGAGCAGGACGGTGACCACGCAGCCGCCGCACGCGGCGCCGCGCACGGCGCAGTGGTCGCAATCGATGTGCATGAGGTCCTCCGGTCGTCGTGTCGCCATCAGCTGCGCACGCTAGGACGAACGTCTGACAGTGCGGTCCGACCGATGGGCCGCCGGGGCGGAAATCGGCGCCACCTGACCTCAGGCACGGTCCCGGGTCAGCGGGTGCGCCACGTAGTGGGTCGGGATGGCGACGATCGGCTCGTCGGGCACGCCGTCACGGCGGCCAACGACCCGCACGTAGCCGAGCGTGCGCCCGCGGTCCGCTTCGAGGACCTCGATCTCGGTCGTGTTGTCCGGGGCCACGGCGTGCTGCCATGCCAGCCAGCGTCGCCAGCCGTCCGGCATGGTGTCGGCCAGCACGACCTGGACCACCGCACTGCGCGTCCAGTGCCGGCGCCACCACTCGGCCGAATGCAGGCAGGCCATGCTCGGTCCCCACCATCGGCGAAGGTGCTCCGGCACGCCGTCGTCGAGTTCGTCGACCAGCCCGGCGCCGGCGATCCCGACCACCCCGCCCGGCCGCAGGAACCGGGCAAGGTAGTTCAGGTAGAGATCGTCGGTGCCGTAGTAGACGAACGAGTCGATGCTCACCACTGCGTCGAAGAAACCTGCCGCGAACGGCAGCGCCCGCGCGTCGGCGTGCAGCGGAAACACGGCGTCGGCCACTCCGGCATCGGCGATGCGCCTGGCGCGCTCGTCGGCATCGAACCACAGGTCGACCGACCACACCTGCACGCCGAACTCGCGGTGCAGGAACACCGACGACGCGCCGCGCCCGCAGCCCAGGTCCAGCACGCGCATCTCCGGCCTGAGTTCCAGTTCCTCGGCCAGCCATTCGACCAACCACAGCGGGTTCGCTCCTCCGCTGACCGCGGAGGTGACCCACTCCGGGTGGTACCGGGCGCTGCGCGGGAACCGTGGATCGTCCAGCGGGCGGCTCACGGCATCGGCCGACTCGGTGCGGCGATCTGTCTCATGCGGGACAGTCTGTTGCACAGACAATCGGCCGTCGACTGCGCCGCCCGACCCGCGGCACTCAGCCGGGTCCCCCCAGCGCGGCAAGCAGCACCGCCGACGGCGCCGAACGCGCGCCCCCGGCCACCGCCCGGTCGGCCACTCGCCGGTCGGAGCTGACGACGACGAGCAGACGCCCGGTGGACTCTGCCCGGACGAGATCGTCGATGACGTCGTCGGCCTGCACGCCGGGCGGGGAGAACAGCACCCGAACGCCGCGGGCGAACGGCCGGGTGGCGATGACCGCCGCACCGTCGAACACCACGGTGATCTCGGCCGAGGTCCGGGCACCGAACGCCGCCAGCTGGCGAACCAGGCGTTCCCGCTGGTCGGCCAGCGTCAGGTCGGGGAATCCGGTCTTGGACACGTTGTAACCGTCGACGATCAGATGCGCGCCGGGCATGCCCGACCACAGTGTCAGCCGGGCCGGATCGGTGACACGTTGCTCGGCGGCGAGCACCGGCAGACCCGCAGCGACGGTCTCCGCCGGCGCCGGTCCGCCCGTCACCAGGTGCCATTCCCGGCGCAGCCCGGAGGCGGCCGACTCGATCACCTCCAGCAGCAGCTCCAGCCGCCGATCGTCGGCCGCCCGCCGATCGTCCGCGGACTCACGCAGCCGACGCATGCCCTCCGAGGCCGCCTGCGCGCGGCCGGCCGCCGCCTCCGCCCGCTGGTGCCACGCCTGGGCCTCCGCCCGAGCGGCGGCCAGCTCGGCCGCAAGCGTCTCGCGTTCGGCAATCCGATCGACCCGCTCGGACTCCAGCCGGTCGGTCAGCTCACGTAGCCGGGTGCCCTGTTCGCGCAGCCGTTTGCGAAGCCGTTCGGCCTCGGCGGCACCGTCCGGGCCCGGACCTGCCACCCGCTGCGCGAGCTGACGTTCTGCCATGGCCAGACGCTCGGTGACGACCCGCAGCTCGCGTTCGAGCTCGGTCACTCGCATGCGGGCGTCGGCCCGGTCCTGCGCATCGGCCGCCCTGGCCAGCAGCTCGTCGACGTCCGGCGAGTGCAGCAGCACCGCACGCGCGGCCGCGCCGGCAACATCCGTCGGCGGGTCCCCGGCCGCCGCGGCGTGCTCGGCCACCATCGCCCGGAAGACGTCGTCGTGCTGCACCGCGTCGGCCAGCACGGCACCCGCCCGGCGGGCCCGCTTGGCCGGCGCGAAACGGGCCACCTTCTGCAGCGCGGACGACAGGTCGCGCGGCGTCGCGAGCCCGACCACCTCCGCGGCCCACCCGAGGATGCGGGAGCGGACGGCGGCCGGAAGATCGGCCAGCGCGCGCGCATCCCCGACGTCGGTCACGCCGCCAATCCTGACACCACCGTGGAATGTCGTACCCCCGTTCTACGGTCGGCGCATGCCGCTGTTCCTCGACGAGACGGTCACCGACGGCCAACGCAGCTTCGACGAACTCGGGGAACCGCTGCGCGAGGTCACCTTCGTGGTGGTCGACCTGGAGACCACGGGCGGCTCCTCGGCGACGGACTCGATCACCGAGATCGGCGCGGTGAAGGTGCGCGGCGGCGAGGTGCTCGGCGAGTTCGCCACCCTGGTCGATCCGGGCCCGGCCATTCCGCCCCAGATCACGAGGCTCACCGGGATCACCGACGCGATGGTCTTCGACGCCCCGCGGATCGAATCGGTGCTGCCGATGTTCCTGGAGTTCATCCGGGGCTCGGTGCTGGTGGCACACAACGCCGGGTTCGACATCGGTTTCCTGCGGTCCGCCTGCGCCGGGCTAGGGCTGCCGTGGCCGGGGCCGGCCGTGGTCGACACCGTGCGCCTGGCCCGCAAGGTCCTGCCGCGGGCGGAGGCGCCGAGCGTGCGGCTGTCGGCGCTGGCCACCCTTCTCCGGGCCCGGACGATGCCCGACCACCGTGCGCTGACCGACGCGCGGGCCACCGTCGACGTGTTGCACGCCCTGTTCGAACGGCTCGGTTCGCTCGGCGTGCACAGCCTTTCCGAGCTGCAGGAGGCGGCCCGGGACGTCGCCCCGCAGCGCCGGCGCAAGCGATGGATGGCCGAGCACCTGCCGGCCGCACCCGGCGTGTACCTGTTCCGCGGCCCGCATCAGGAGGTGCTTTACGTCGGCACGTCGCGCAACCTGCGCCAGCGGGTGCGGTCGTACTTCACCGCGGCCGAGACGCGGTCCCGGATCAACCAGATGATCGGCCTCGCCGAGGGGGTCGACCACGTGGAGTGCGCCCACTCGCTGGAGGCACACGTCCGGGAACAGCGGCTCATCGCCGCGCACCAGCCGCCGTACAACCGCCGATCCCGGCGGCCGGGCGGGGTGTGCTGGATCACGCTGACGGACGAGGCGTTCCCTCGCCTGTCCATCGTGCGCAACCCGTCCCGGCATTCGGCCGGCTGCCTGGGCCCGTTCACCAACCGGGAAGCCGCGCAGGTCGCGGTCGATGCTCTGCAGGACGTGGTGTCGATCCGCCGCTGCACGATCCGGATCCGCCGCCGCGCGCCCGACGGAACCCCTTGCGCGCTGGCCGAGCTCGGCCGGTGCGGGGCACCCTGCGCCGGCCGGGTGGACCAGGCGTCCTACGCGCTGCTGGTGGACCGGATCGCTGCACTGGTCGACGGCCGCTCCGACGAGGTACTGCACGCCCTGCGCGGGCGGCTGCTCACGCTGTCCGGCGAGGGCCGGTTCGACCGGGCCGCGGTGATCCGTGACCGGCTGTCCGCCCTCGCCGCCGCGGTCGATCGCCGGCAACGCCTCGGGTCCTTCGCGGCCATCCGGGAGATGGTCGTCGCTCGTCCGGACGAACAGGGCGGCTGGGAGCTGACCGTGGTGCGGTACGGCCGGTTCGCGGCCGCCGGCCGCGCCCGGCGCGGCGTGGATCCGATGCCCGTCGTCGAGGCGATGGTGGCCTCGGCCGAAACCGTCCGGCCCGGGACCGGTCCGTTGCCGGCCGCGTCCGCCGAGGAGACCTCCACCCTGCTGCGCTGGATCGAGCGCCCGGGCAGCCGCCTCGTCCGCATCACCGCGCCTTGGTCGAGTCCGGTCGGTGGCGCCGGACGGTGGCGGCCGTTCATGAAGGCTGCGGACCTTGCCCGCAGTACCCGGGTGGACCCGGCCGGTCGGGTGAGGTCGTCATAGCATCGGCGGATGGTGACAGCGATCGTGCTCATCGACATCGAGGCCGACCGGATTCCGGAGGCCGCCCAGGAGATCGCCGACCTGCCGGGCGTCGACCAGGTGTATTCGTGCGCGGGCGACGTGGATGTCGTTGCCGTGGTCAGGGCGGTGTCGCACGAGGCGATCGCCGATCTGGTGCCCGGGCACATCTCCAAGGTCCCCGGAGTGCTGCGGACGATCACCCACCTCGCCTTCCGCGAGTATTCGAGCCGAGACGCCGACGACGCCTTCTCGATCGGCATGCAGGCCTGACCCAGCCCCGCGCAGCCGGGTCAGGCCCTCGCGGGCGAGCAATGTAAGCCGGGCTCAAGCCGGATACAGCCGACCTTCAGTGAGCCTTAAGCGGTCGCCTATGGGATGAACGGGTCATCACGAGCCCGACCCACGGAGAACGACATGAACACCGCCGCCCCGCTCACCACCACCGATCTGGCGGTCTCGCTGCGCGCGTCCGTTCGCGGCGACGTGGTTACGACCGACGAGCCGAGCTTCGCCGCCGCCACCTTCGGGGTCAGCGGCGCAACGCCCGAACTCGTGGTGATCGCCGCCGACGCGGCGGACATCGCCCGCACTGTCCGGCTGGCCACCCGCACCGGACGGCGGGTGGTGGCGCAGATCATCGGCCGGCGCACAGTGGTGAACGCGGCCGCCGCCGACCGAACGATCCTTGTCGTGACCCGCCTGCTGACCGGAGTGCGTATCGACGCCGACCGTCGGACCGCGACCGTGGGCATCGGGGCGAGCTGGCGGCAGGTGCTCGACGCCGCGGAGCCGTTCGGTCTCACCGCGCTTTCCGCCGCAGCCGACGCGTTGCGTCCGCACGCCGGCGCGTTCGCGTTCGCCGCCGACCGGATCCGGTCCTTCGAGGTGATCACAGGCTCCGGCGAGCGCCGACTGGTGGGACCGGACAGCCCGGACTTCTATGCGCTCCGCAAGGGCCTGGGCACCCACGGCCTGGTCGTCGCGATGACCCTCGACCTGGTGCCGCACCCGGCCCTGATGGCGGCCGAGTTGAGCTTCTCCGCCGACGACGCGGATCGGGTGTTGGCCGGCTGGCAACGGTGGGCGATCCGGCTGCCCCGGACGGCGGCTACCGGCGTGGCCGTCGACCCGGCCGGCGACACGTTGACCATCCGCGCCGCCCACGTCGGCGACACGGAGCGGTTGGCGGCGTTGCTGGCCTCCCTGCGCGCCGCGGTCGGCGCGACCCCGGTGGCCGAAGCGGTCGGCCCGGCGACGATCGCCGAGGTCGCCCGCGGCCACCTGGCCGCGGACCGGCTCGCCCTTGCCGCGTGAACCTCCTCGGCCGTTCCCACCGACATCGAAAGACGGCCGGCGACCGTCGACCGGAATCGCCCGAGCCGGGCGATCCGGCCGGCGGTTCAGGTAGCGGTTCAGGCCGACGATTCGGGCCGGCCCGCCAACTCCCGCCCGAGCGCGACCCAGCGATCGAGCACACCGGCCGCGGCGCCCGAATCAAGCGACTCCTCCGCGCGCCGGACCCCGTCGGCCAGGTCGGCGAGCAGATCGCCCGTGAGCCCGGCATGCGCGGCCAGGCCCGCGGCCGCGTTGAGCACGACCGCGTCACGCACCGGCGATCGGCGGCCGGCGAGCACGTCCTGCGCGGCCCGCAGGTTCACCGCGACCTCGCCGCCGCGCAGTGCGCTGGGTTCCGCGCGGGCGATGCCCAGCTCCGTCGGATCAAGGCTGAGCATCCGAACCTTGCCGGCCCGCACCTCCCAGACGGTGGAGGTGGTCGTCGTGGTCAGCTCGTCCAGGCCGTCGTCGCCGCGGAACAGCAGCACGTCACCGCCGCGCGCCGCGAACACCGCCGCCATGACCGGTGCCATCGAGGCGTTGCCGCAGCCGATCGCGCCGGCCGCGGGCTGGGCGGGGTTGGTCAACGGACCGAGGAAGTTGAAGACCGTGGGCACGCCCAGCTCGCGGCGCACCGCGCCGGCGTGCCGGAACGACGGGTGGTAGACGGGCGCGAAGCAGAACCCGATGCCGACCTCCAGCACCGTCCGCGCGACGGCCGGCGCGGGCAGCGAGATCGCGACGCCCAGACCCTCTAGCAGGTCGGCGGCGCCGCACTTGCTGGTGGCTGCCCGGTTGCCGTGCTTGACCACCGGCGCGCCGGCCCCGGCGATGACGACCGCCGCCATGGTGGAGATGTTCACGGTATTCGCCCGGTCACCGCCGGTTCCGACGATGTCGACGGCGCGCACCGGCAACTCGATCCGGACCGCGTGCGACAGCATCGCCGTGACCAGCCCGGTGACCTCGTCCGGGGTCTCCCCCTTCGCTCGCAACCCGACGGTGAAGCCGGCCAATTGGGCATCGGTGGCCTCGCCGGACATCACCCGGTCCATGACCCAGGCGGTGTCGCCGGAGTCCAGGTGCTCGCCGCCCAGCAGCCGCGACAGCAGCCTCGGCCAGCTGCGCCCGGGATCGGTCGGCGCGTTCATCGCCTGCCCTCCTGGGTTTCAACCGAGCGATGCGGCGCCCATGATTCGCTCGCAAGCTCGCTCATCGGGCGTCGGTGACCGCCGGCACCAGCCCGGCGGTCCGGCGACGCAGTACCCCGGCGACGCTCTCCGCGGCCGTCACCGGATCCAGCGGATACACCAGGATCTCGTCCGCGCCGGCCCAGGTCGCCAGCCAGCGGTCGTCGGCCCGTCGCACCACAAGCACCACCGGCGGAACGACCCTGGCCTCCAGATGGATCTGCCGGCTGATCCCGATGCCACCGGTCGGCTGCGCCTCACCGTCGAGTATCAGCACATCCGCGTGCCGACCTTCGGTGGCCGTCATCACCTCGTGCACCGCCGAGCACTCCAGGTAATCCACCCGTCCGACGTCCGGAGCCGGCCGGCGGCCGATTGCGGTGATGATCCGCTCCCTGACCTCTGGACGGTGGCTGTACACCAGCAGCACGGGGTTGCTCACCCGGTAGATGCTAGTGCCCACCCGGCGACCCGTACCTGCGCGTCCGACGGCCCCGACCCGCCGCGCGGCGCCCCCCAGGGGCATGATCGCCGACCGCAGTCCATAATCCTCGTGTGACGACTGCGACCAGCCCGGCAGGGCCCTCCGCGTTCAGCGCACGCGTGCACACCCTCAACCGCCCGAACATGGTCAGTGTCGGCGTGATCGTCTGGCTGGCCAGCGAGTTGATGTTCTTCGCCGGCCTGTTCGGCGTCTACTTCACGGTGCGGGCGCAGACGGAGGGCGAATGGCCCCCCGCACCCACCGAACTGGACATCGTCTACGCCCTGATCTTCACGATCATCCTGGTTGCCTCGTCGTTCACCTGCCAGTGGGGCGTGTTCGCCGCCGAGCGCGGCGACGTGTTCGCGCTTCGCCGCTGGTACATCGTCAGCCTGATCATGGGCCTGATCTTCGTGCTCGGTCAGGCCAACGAGTACTACACGCTGGTCACCCACCACGACACGACCCTGGCATCGTCCCCCTACGGCACCGTCTTCTACCTGACCACCGGCTTCCACGGCCTGCACGTCATCGGCGGGCTCATCGCGTTCGTCCTGCTCATCGGCAAGACGATGATCTCCAAGTTCACCCCGGCCCAGGCCACCAGCGCGATCGTCGTGTCGTACTACTGGCACTTCGTCGACATCGTGTGGATCGGCCTGTTCACCACGATCTACATCATTCGATAACCGTCCAGCGCATTCGACCCGAGAGCTTCTACAGTACTTAGAACCAACGGCAGACTCAGAACCAACGGCAGTTCCTGGCCAGTACCCGGAAGTCCCCCACTCGTCAAGCCGCCGCCACACGAGCACGAGGTGTCCACCAGAATGTCGGTCAACGACACACCGCCGGCCGCCGAGCCGCCACGTCGATCCCGACGCGGCCCCGGTCGGCCCCGCCTCCCCGGGCGCAAATCCAAGGCGATGCGCCGGATCACCGGCACCCTGGCCCTGCTGCTGGGCCTGACCGCGATGGGCTTTACCTTCGCCGCGTTCACCGCGACGGCCAAGGAGGCGAACGTCGCCCAGGTCGCCAGCGTCGACGCCGCGCAGATCGCCAAGGGCAAGGAGCTGTTCGAGACCTCGTGCATCACCTGTCACGGGGCGAACCTGCAGGGTGTGCTCGACCGCGGCCCGTCGCTGGTCGGGGTGGGTCAGGCGGCGGCCTACTTCCAGCTGTCCACCGGGCGCATGCCGGCCGTCGAGAACCAGGCACAGATGCCGCGCAAGGCCCCGTTCTTCACGCCCGAGGAGATCGACGCGCTGTCCGCGTACATCCAGGCCAACGGCGGTGGGCCGGAGATCCCGACATCCGGGCTTCGGGACGAGGCCCAGGTGGCCAAGGGCGGCGAACTGTTCCGCCTGAACTGCGCCTCCTGCCACAACTTCACCGGCCAGGGTGGCGCACTGTCCCAGGGCAAGTACGCGCCGGCGCTGACCGAGGCGACCGACGAGGAGATCTGGGGCGCCATGCTGTCCGGGCCGGAGAACATGCCCAAGTTCGGTGACGGTCAGCTCACGCCGGAGGAGAAGGCCGCGATCGTCGCCTTCATCCAGAACAACAAGGCCACGATCGACCCGGGCGGCCTGCCGTTGGGCGGCTTCGGTCCCGCGCCCGAGGGCCTGATCGCGTTCCTGGTCGGCATGGGCGCCATCGTGGCGGCCACCCTGTGGATGGGGGCGCGAGCATGAGCACCGTTCCCGACGAAGCGGCGCTGGCCCGGATGTCACGGGAGGAGAAGGCCGCGGCCGGCCTTGCCGTCGACCACGTGGAGCTCGACGAGTACGGTCCGGTCGCGGTGCCGGGGTCGCCGGCGGACAAGCGCAACGAGCGCCGGGTGGCAGCGTGGTTCGCGCTGTCCGGCCTGCTCGGCCTGCTGTTCACCGTGGCCTTCATCTGGTGGCCGCACGAGTACGTGCCCGCGTACGAGGACGGCCAGCTCGCCTACGCGCTGTACACGCCGATCATCGGCGCGACCATGGGCGGCGCGATCCTGTGCTTCGGCATCGGCGTGGTCCAGCTCGCCCGCAAGATCTTCGCGCACGAAGTGGCGATCCAGCAGCGGCACATCGGCATGTCCGCGGAGTTCGATCGGCAGACCCTGGCCGCGCAGGTCCTGGACACCGTGGATAAGTCGGGCCTGAAGCGGCGCGGTGTGATCAAGGGCTCGTTGGCGCTGGCCGGCGGTGCCCTCGGCCTGGTCGCCACGGTGCCCATCCTCGGCGCGCTCATCAAGAACCCCTGGGCGGAACGGGCAGACTCGCCGCTCTGGGTCACTCCCTGGGCTCCGCTGGCCGACGGCACCAAGATCCGGCTCACCCAGATCGACGGCACTCCGGTCCGTCCCGAGGACCTGGAGGCTGGATCGATGGCCACCGTGTTCCCCGGGGTCCCCGGCGGTTCGAAGGCCTCCGACGCCGCGGTGATGCTCTTCCGCGTTCGGTCGGATTCCGTCATCCGAATCCGGGACGGGCAGCAGGGCTTCCAGTTCGGCGACTACTACGCATACTCGAAGATCTGCACGCACGTCGGTTGCCCGGTCTCGCTGTACGAGCAGCAGACCGGTCGCGTGCTGTGCCCCTGCCACCAGTCGCAGTTCAACCTCTACGAGGGCATGTTCCCGGTGTTCGGGCCGGCCACCCGGCCGCTGCCGCAGCTGCCGATCGAACTCGACGACGAGGGTTACTTCGTCGCGGCGAGCGACTTCATCGAGGCCGTCGGCCCGGGCTTCTGGGAGAACGGCAAGTTCCCGGCGTGGTACTCGGAGCCGAAGGAGGCAACCGGATGAGCCGCCTCACCACTTCCCGCAAGGCGTCGGCCGGGCCGTCCCACCTGCAGCAGGCGCTGGACAACGCGGACATCCGTTACCACGGCGCCCGCCCCCTGCGCACCCAGCTCAACAAGGTCTTCCCCAGCCACTGGTCGTTCATGCTGGGCGAGGCCGCGCTCTACTCGTTCCTGGTGCTGCTGCTGTCGGGCGTGTACCTCACGCTGTTCTTCGACCCCTCCATGGCCGAGACGGTCTATCAGGGCGTGTACGAGAAGCTGCGCGGCGTCCCGATGTCGATGGCGTACGCGTCCTCACTCGACATCTCGTTCGAGGTTCGCGGCGGCCTGCTGATCCGGCAGATCCACCACTGGGCGGCGCTGATCTTCCTGTTCGCGATGATGCTGCACATGATGCGCGTCTTCTTCACCGGCGCGTTCCGCAAGCCGCGCGAAGTGAACTGGGTGATCGGTGCGCTGCTGCTGGTGCTGGGCATGGTCGAGGGCTTCCTGGGCTACTCGTTGCCGGACGACCTGCTGTCCGGCACCGGCCTGCGCGCGGTGAGCGCGTTCCTGCTGTCCATTCCGGTGATCGGAACCTGGATCCACTGGGCCGCATTCGGCGGCGACTACCCGGGCGAGATCATCATTCCGCGGTTCTACTCGCTGCACATCCTGCTGATTCCGGGCATCATCCTGGCGCTGATCGCGGTGCACGTGGCACTGGTCTGGTTCCAGAAGCACACCCACTTCGCGGCGCCGAAGGCGACCGAGAACAACGTCATCGGCATCCGGATCCTGCCGAGATTCGCGTCCAAGGGCGGCGGCTTCTTCGGCATCGTGTTCGGCATCATCGCGATCATGGGCGGCATCTTCCAGATCAACCCGATCTGGAACCTGGGCCCGTACAACCCGTCCCAGGTGTCGGCCGGCGTGCAGCCCGACTTCTACATGGGCTTCCTGGACGGCATGGTCCGTATCTGGCCCAACTGGGAAGTGCGCAATCTGTTCGGCCACTACATGATCCCGGCGGTGTTCTTCCCGGCCATCCTGGCCGCCAACGTCCTGTTGATCCTGGTCCTCGCCTACCCGTTCATCGAGAAGGCGTTCACCAAGGACGACGCGATCCACAACATCCTGCAGCGGCCCCGCGACGTGCCGGTGCGCACCGCGCTCGGCGTTGCCTTCATCACCTTCTACCTGGTCAACCTGATCAACGGCGCCAACGACCTGTTCGCATTCAAGCTGGACATCTCGCTGAACGTGATGACCTGGGTCGGCCGGGTGCTGTCGATCATCGGTCCGGTGATCGCGTACGTGGTCACCTACCGGCTCTGCCTGGGCCTGCAGCATTCCGACCGTGCGGTGCTCGAGCACGGCATCGAGACGGGCATCATCCGACGGATGCCCAACGGCGAGTTCATCGAGATCCACCAGCCGCTCGGCCCCGTCGACGACCATGGCCACCCGGTGCCGCTGTCCTACCAGGGCGCGCCGGTGCCCAAGAAGATGAACCAGCTGGGCTCGGCCGGAGCCGCCGTTCCGGGCCTCTGGTCGCCGGCCGACACGTCGGGCGAGCTGCACTACTCCGACGAGGAGATCGAGGAGATGAAGCGGGACGAGATCGAGGCCCGCTCCCAGCACTGACCCGCCGGCGGGCGACCACTCGCCGACCGCCGACCGGCGTCAGCGAGCGTCGGGGTGAGGCCCACGATGCTCACCGTTCGTATGTCGCGCTCACGCTGCAACATGAGCGCGACGAACACCGGACGAGCAGCATGCGCAAGTGCTTGTCGCGCAACACCAGGTAGTCGGCGTTCGACGCCGGCTGCTCCCGACGTTGCCGCGTGTCCGTCCCGCGCGGCAAAGGAGAGCGCGGCCGCGTCCGAAGATCAAACAGCCCGCTGCTGCGCGCCCAGTTCCCCGGCCGCGATCGCGAGTATTTCGTCCTGCGCGCCGACGGCCACGAAATGGCCGGCGCCGTCGACCTGATGCCATACCGCTCCGGGCATCCGGTCGGTGATCGTCCTGTTGATCGGAGACGGGACAAGCGTATCGTCCGTTCCCTGCCATATGTGGACCCGCCGTTCGACCTTCGTCACGTCGAAGGACCAGCTCCGATAGATAGGCTCGGCGTCGCGAACCAGCCCTTCGCTGCCGTGCGCGAAGCATTCGGCACTCATTTCAGAGAAGGCACTCTCGACACCCGGTTGCCGCAGAACCTGCCGGTCGTAGCCGTTGACGGATTTCTGCAGTTCCTTGACATAGGTCTGCCGGAAATGTTCGGCGGTCAGGCCGAGGGTCGCGTACATGAGGTGGAAGCCGGGCTCGAAATGCAGCGCGAGGAATCCCCCGAACGCGTCGGCCTTGGAGAGATACTGCGCCGCCCAGTTGGTGCCGAAGGTTCCGTAGCACGCGCCCGCGATGTTGGTGACGTGGCGCAGCCGAACGGGATCGATGTAGGCGGCCGCCGCAAGCGCCCACGGGCCACCCTCCGACCATCCAGTGACGCCGAACTCGCGGTATCCCAACGCGTCGGCGATCACCGTCAGGTCGTCGGCCCAGCCGGCGTAGGTGCGTATCGCCTGCGGGCTGGATTGGCCGATGCCGGGCCGGTCCACGCACAGGAAGCGCAGCCGGTTCTTCGATGCCGCGCTTGCGAAGAGGCGCGCTTCGAACCGGCTGCTCGGGCCACCGTGATTGTGGATGACCAGCGGTCCGTCCTGATCTCCGACTTCCATGAATGCGAGCGTCCGACCGTCCGGAGTCGTAACCGTACCTGTCGCTCCGATGGGTATTGCCGGGTGCGAGGCGGAAGTCGACCCGTCGGTTCGCGATCCACGTTCTGTGTCGCCCATTGTTCCGCTCCGATCCGATCAGCGCGCAAATTATCCTACTCTGATCGCAGATACGATTGACAGTGGCGATGATTGATCAGGAACAATCCACTGACTTTGGCCTGAAGCAGCGCGGAATGACCAATCCGTCACCAAGACCGAAACGGACGGGGCGTGGGGTCATGCCATCATGCCGTCAACAATACGATTGGTCTTCCGCATTGCATCGACAAGCCGAGCCTCTCTTGCACGGCGTGAGTTGGCAGTCTCTTGCCGGTACATCAAAACGGGTCGATCGCGCGCCGCGAGGAAGTGCGCGCGCACGTGCGCGAACCGCAGCCGTGGATCAGGCCTCGCGCGGCAGCTCAGTGGTGGGCGGGCCTGCGGTGGTACTCGAACACCAGGCCGCAGATCACCCACAGCAGCATGCCGACGCCGATGACCATCAGCCAGACCAGCAGGTACGCCGTGGCCACGGCGACCAACGCCACGCAGGCCGCGACGAAGAACGGGTAGTACGAGCCGGGTGAGAAGAAGCCGACGTCACCCGCGCCGTCGGAGATCTCCGCGTCGTCGTCGTCCTCCGGACGAATGCCTTCGAGTCGGCGCGAGACGAACACCAGGAACGAGCCGATGATCAACGTGAGCCCTGTGGTCAACGCCAGGGCGGTGATGCCGACGACCTCCGCCGGGGCGAGGACCGCGTAGACCACCGTCGCGATCAGGAAGAAGCCGGTGAGGACCACGAACATCATGGACTCGACCCGCAGACCCTTGCGGGCCCCTGCCTTGTCCTCGGCCCGTGTCCGTTGCGCGCTCATCAGCTACCCCCTGGCACTGGCTCGTTCGCGCCCTTGGCGGTGCGGTCGGTATTGAGCGGGGCTGTGGTGGTGGCCAGCGGCGCGCAGAGCTCCCCGCAGCTGGGGATCTGCGTCCCGGTCCGGGTCAGGGCCTCGGCCGCCGTATACGGCTGGCCCGTCTCGGGGTTGACCACCTCCCGAAGGCTCAGGTAGGTGTCGTACACGTCCTGGGGCACCGCCCGGACCTCAAAGTTCATCGAGCTGTGGAAGGTGCCGCAGAGTTCGGCGCACCGGCCCACGAAGGCGCCCGTCTGCTCGATCGTGTTCTGGAACGTGTTGTCGGTCTGGTTCTTCTCCGGGTACGGGAACACGTCCCGCTTGAACAGGAAGTCGATCGTCCAGAACGAGTGGATGACGTCCTTGGACCGGAGCTCGTACTGGATGACCTTGTTCACCGGCAGGACCAGGATCGGGATCTCCTCGCTGGTGCCGATCGTGTGCACCTCGCCGCCGGTGCCCGCGACCGAGGTGTCCTGGTAGCCGAAGTCCCAGTTCCACTTGAACGCGGTCACGTCGACCGTGACGTCCGGGTTCGGCTGCTTCTCCAGCGCCGCGTTCTCCGTGGTCACCGTGAAGTAGAACAGCACGAACACCATCAGGAACGGCACCGCCGTGTACACCAGCTCCAAGGGCAGGTTCTCCTTGGTCTGCTTGGGGTACATCGGACCGCTCTTGCGCTTGTGGTAGACGATGAACGCCCAGAACATCAGGCCCCACACCACAACGCCGACGGCGAGCGCGACGATGGTGGCGCCCTGCCAGAACTCGCGCATCCTGGTTGCCTCGGGAGTGACGCCCATCGGCCAGCCCCAGGTCGGCAGGTCCGCCCAGGAGCAACCGCTGACCAGCAACGAAACCACGCCGAGCATGCCGGCGAGGAAGCTTCGCCGTACCGCGCGGGACCGTGTCACGTGCGTCCTTCCTCTCAGCGCTCTGTGTTTCACGTGGGAGATTACCGTCCCGCTCCCGGATCCACTCGGCCGGGGAGCCTGCGAGTTCTACGCCATGTCGCAGGCGGCGCGCGGGCTCCGGTGACACACCCGTCATCGCCCGGCAGAGATACTGGCCGGGTGTGCGGACTGATGGGCTTCGTCTCCGGAACCGGTCACGCGGCCACCCGGGTGGACGCGGTGGACGCGGGCATGCGTTGTGCCCGGCACCGTGGGCCCGACGAACATGGCACCTGGCACGACGACGACGTGGTGTTCGGCTTCAACCGGCTCTCGATCATCGACCTGGAGCACTCGCACCAGCCGCTGCGCTGGGGTCCCCCGGAGAACCCCGACCGGTACGCGTTGGTGTTCAACGGCGAGGTCTACAACTACCTGGAACTGCGGGAGACGCTCAGGTCCGAGTTCGGCACCACCTTCCACACCCAGGGCGACGGTGAGGCGATCGTCGCCGCCTACCACCACTGGGGCAAGGCCGCGGTTCAGCGACTGCGCGGCATGTTCGCCTTCCTGATCTGGGACACCCAGGACAGGGTGCTGTTCGGCGCACGGGATCCGTTCGGCATCAAGCCGCTGTTCGTGGCCCAACTCCCGGACGGCGTGGCGTTCTCCTCGGAGGCCAAGGGGTTGCGTGAGCTGACCGGGCAGGCCCGGGTGAACGTCCCGGCACTGCAGCACTATCTGGTCCTGCAATACGTGCCCGAGCCCGCCACGATGGACCCGTCGATCCGCAAGATCGAATCCGGCACGCACGTCACCGTCCGGCCTGGCCGGCCGATGGTCACCGCGCGATACTTCCACCCGGTCTTCGCCGCCCGGCCGGCCATTTCGGATGCCGAACGCACCGCCTTGTACCAGCGGATCGCCGACGTCATGGACGACTCCGTCGCCAAGCACATGCGCGCGGACGTGACCGTGGGCGCCTTCCTGTCCGGCGGCATCGATTCCACCGCGATCGCAGCGCTGGCCAAGCGCTACAACCCGGACCTGCTCACGTTCACCACCGGCTTCGAACGGGAGGGATTCTCCGAGGTCGACGTGGCCGCCGAATCGGCCGCGGCCATCGGCGTCGAGCACATCGTCCGGACGGTGTCGGAACGGGAGCTGACGTCAACGCTGCCGCTGATCGTCTGGTATCTGGACGACCCGGTCGCCGATCCGGCGTTGGTCCCGCTCTACTTCGTCGCGAACGAGGCACGCAAGCACGTCAAGGTGGTGCTCTCCGGCGAGGGCGCGGACGAGCTGTTCGGTGGCTACAACATCTACCGCGAACCGATGAGCCTGCGGTCGATCACCTCGCTGCCGGACGGGCTACGCAAGGGGCTGGCCGCGGTGGGCCGGGCATTGCCCGACGGCTTCCGTGGCCAGGACATGCTGCGGCGCGGGTCGCTGGAACTCGAGGACAGGTACTACGGCAACGCCCGGATCTTCCGCGAGGAGCACCTGTCCGGTGGGCTGCTGCGCACCTACGACCCCGCCCGCTCGTTCCGCGACATCACCGACCCGGTGTATGCCCTGACCAGGGACGTCGACCCGATCGCCCGGATGCAGCACATCGACCTGTTCACCTGGCTACGCGGCGACATCCTGGTCAAGGCGGACAAGATGACCATGGCCAACTCGCTCGAGCTGCGGGTGCCGTTCCTGGACCGGGAGGTGTTCGAGGTCGCCCGGACGGTGCCGGCCGACCAGAAGGTGACCAAGGGCACCACCAAGCTGGCGCTTCGCCGGGCGATGGAGCTGATCGTGCCACCGCACGTGCTGCACCGGCGCAAGCTCGGGTTCCCGGTGCCGATCAGGCACTACCTCGCGGAGGGGTCCTACGAGTGGGCCAGGGACATCATCACGTCGGCGCACACCGACGAGTACCTGGACCCGCAGGCGGTGCTGTCGATGCTGGACGCGCACCGAGCCGGCGAGGCCGACCACTCACGGCGGATCTGGACGATCCTGGTGTTCATGATCTGGCACGGGATCTTCGTCACCGGGCAGATCACCCCCGAGATTCCGGAGCCGGTGTACCCGGTGCGGCTCTAGCTTGGCCTCCGGCGCGGGCCCCGGCCGACTGGCCCGTCGTCCGCCCCACCCCGGCTTCGCGGATCAAACCCGCGCCTTGACGCTCGGCTTGCGCCGTGCGGCGCCGCTTTGATCAGCCCGGCGCCCGCCCCAGCCAAGCCCCAACGCCCGGGCGCTTTACCAGCCCAGCGCGACCGCGATGTCGGCGGCGGCGTCCTCGCCGTAGGCATCGGCCAGCCGCACCCGGGCGACGTCCCGGTCGAGCTGGTACTCCTGGGTACCGACGGTCTCCAGGGTGAGCGTGGCCATCAGCGAGCCCAGCTGGGCGGACCGTTCGAAGTCGAGGCCGCGGGCCCGGCCGGAAAGGAAGCCGGCCCGGAACGCGTCGCCGACGCCGGTCGGGTCGGTCTTGGACTTCTCCGGCAGCGCCGCCACGGTCAGCCGGCTGCCGTCCGCCGCGACGATCTCCACCCCCTTGGACCCCAACGTGGTCACTCGGTACCCCACCGCGTCCAGCACCGCCTGATCCGGCCAGCCGGTCTTGGACTGCAGCAGGCCCAGCTCGTAGTCGTTGGTGAGCAGCAGGTCGGCCCCTTCGACCAGGGTCGTCACGTCGTCGCCGTCCATCCGGGCCAGCTGCTGTGACGGGTCGGCGGCGAACCGGTAGCCGCGCTCCCGGCACTCCTGGGAGTGCCGGACCATGGCGGCCGGGTCGTCCGCGGCGATCACGACCAGGTCCAGGCTGCCGTAGGCGGCGGCGATCGGCTGCAGCTCGATCTCCCGCGCCCGGGCCATCGCGCCGGCGTAGAACGAGGCGATCTGGTTCATGTCGTCGTCGGTGGTACAGACAAACCGTGCCGTCTGCACGTCGTCGCACAGGTGCACCTGGCTGCAGTCAACGCCGTGCCGGGACAGCCAGGAGTGGTAGTCGGCGAAGTCGGCGCCGGCCGCGCCGACCAGAACCGGGTTCAGCCCGAGCATTGCCATCCCGAAGCAGATGTTCGGCGCTACCCCGCCGCGACGCACGACCAGGTCGTCGACCAGGAAGGACAGCGACACCCGATGCAGCTGGTCGGGTAGCAGGGACTCGGCGAACCGGCCGGGGAAGTGCATCAGGTGGTCCGTGGCGATGGATCCGCAGACGGCGATCGGCATGCTGCACTCCAGGCAGGGAGGGCGGGTGGGTGAGATGGTCTGTGTCGGGCCGGACGGCTCCGGACAGCCGAGAACCCCCGGTGGTCACCGGGGGTTCAGCGTCGACGGAGGAGTCGATGGAGGATCAGTGGAACGAGTCGCCGCAGGCGCAGGAGTTCTGCGCGTTCGGGTTGTCGATGGTGAAGCCCTGCTTCTCGATGGTGTCGACGAAGTCGATCACCGCCCCGTCCAGGTACGGCTTGGACATCCGGTCGACGGCAAGGCCGATACCGCCGAAGCTCACCAGCGCGTCGCCGTCGAGGGTCCGATCATCGAAGAACAGCTCGTAGCGCAGCCCGGAGCAGCCACCGGGCTGCACTGCGATCCGTAGCACCATGTCGGCGGTGCCGTCCCGATCCAGCAGCTCCTTGGCCTTGGCCGCGGCCGCGTCGGACAGCGTCACACCGTGGGCCTTGGCCACCCCGGTGGTAGCGGTGTCAGCAACGGTCATCTGTTACTCCCCTGGTCTGAGGGACTACCCGAGCGATCGCAATGAGACGACGCCTGTAGTCGCACTGACGATGATGCCACGCCAGGCCCGCCGTCAGGGGTGGTTCCCGCCAGGAGTGAGGAAAAACCCGTTGAACTCCTCGGGTGACACTAGGCTGTCCAAGTGAGTTTTCTGCGTCGCAAACCCACAGCCGAACCCGCTGTGGAACCCGCTGTCGAACCCGAACCGCTCCCCGACGGTAAGAAGGGTCGGCCGACGCCCAAGCGCCGCGAAGCAGAGGGACGCAACCGGGGGCCCGTGGCCCCGCCGCCGAAGACTCAGCGCGAGGCGATGAAGCGGGCCAAGGAGCAGCGCACGTCGATGTCCAAGGAGGAGCGTCGGGCTGCCGCTCGCACCAACCGCGAACGCATGATGGCCGGTGACGAGCGTTACCTGCTCCCCCGCGACCAGGGCAAGGTGCGCGCCTACGTCCGGGACCTGGTGGATTCCCGACGCAACGTCGCCGGCATCCTGCTGCCGGTCGCGGTCCTGTCGTTCATCGTCCTGCTCATCCCGCTGCAGATCGTGCAGGGTTACGGCCCGCTGGTGCTGCTCGTGGCGATCGCCGCGGCGATTATCGATTCGGTCATCTTCGGACGCCAGATCGTCAGGAAGGTGCGGGTCAAGTTCCCCAATGGGGACAGCTCCGGTCAATCGACCCGCGGCTCCTCGCTGGGCTTCTACGCATTCAACCGGTCCTGCCTGATCCGCCGCTGGCGTGCGCCGCGTCCGCGCGTCGCGACCGGCGAACGGATCGACTGAGATCCGGTCACGTGGTGGACGACTTGCAGCGCGCGGCGGCGGAGAATGCGCAGGCCGTGGTCCGGCGGTTCTTCGACACCGACGGCCGGCTGCGGAACCTGCCCGCCAAGCAATCCCGCCAGCTGGCGGTGTTCGACCTGATCGCGCAGCGGTTCGTACCCGGGGTCCGGTACACCGAGATCGAGGTGAACCGCGAGCTGATGGCGGTCTACCACGACTACGTCAGCCTGCGCCGCGGCCTGGTGGACTTCGGCATGCTGGATCGGGCCAACGGCCAGTACTGGCGTAGCGGCGGCACCGTCCCGGTCGGCGAGCCCGATGCCGCACCGGCCCGGCCGAGCGCACCGGCTCCGGCGCCATCGGCCCGGGGGGCCGCGCGGCGCGAGGCCATCCTGAGCGCGGCCGCCCAGCTGTTCGCCGACCGCGGGTACGCCGCCGTCGGGATGGACGACATCGGCGCGGCCGCGGGGGTGACCGGCCCCGCCATCTACCGGCACTTCGGCGCCAAGGCATCGGTGCTCACCGCCGTGTTCGACCGGGTGATCGACGCGGTGACCTACAACCGGGCCGACCGTGCGGACCGGACAGACCGCACCGACCGCACGGAGGCGACGACCGAACCGGACTCCCCCGCCGAGCACGCGGCCAGGCTGCGGGAGCTGATCCGCAAGTACGCCGACGCGGTGTGCGGCCGGCGTCGGCTGATGGCGGTGTTCGTGCGGGAGGTGCACCACCTGCCGGCGGACGACCGCGCCCTGCTCGACGAGCGCCAGCGGCTGCTGGTCCGGCGGTGGCGCACCCTGCTCGGACATGCGCACCCCGACTGGGATGTGGAACAGGTACGCACCGCCGTGCACGGTGCGTTCGGCATGCTCAACGCGGTCGGCACCTTCGATTCACCGCTGACCGACGAGGAGCTGGCGCACCAGATGAGCGAGCTGGCGATCAACGCCCTCCAGGTGGACGGCTGACGGCTCGCCCGCACCCCACGGCGGCGCCCGCTAGCAGCGGCTAACCGGTGGGGACGTCGAACTCGGCGAACTCGGCGATCGGTTCGAAGCCAAGCGACAGGTACAGCTCGTTCGACGGCCGGTAGTTCTCGTCGGTGAACAGGGTCACCTCGCGGGCGCCGAGCGACCGCGCGGACCGCACCGCCGTCGCCGTCGCCGCGGCGCCGAACCGCTGCCGGCGCCGCTCGGGCGGCGTGTATACCGGAGCGATCTTGGCCGTGCCGTGCGCGCGGACCGGCGAATGGCAGGCGATCGACACCGGGTCCGCGCCCAGGCACCACAGGATGAACACCTCACCCCGGCGCACGCTGCGCAGGACAATCTCACCGTCGGCCGCGGGCCTGGTGCGACCAACCCCGGTCTCCTGCTGGAACCGGGCGAACCACTCGGCCACCAGTGCCACCTCCGCCGGGTCCCGCGGGTCGAGCAGCCGCGGCGCACCCCGGACGCCGACCGGTTCCACAAGATCGCGCAGCCGGTAGTACAGCGTCCACATGCGCGGCTGCGGCTCCACCCCGGTCCGCTCGGACCAGGCGCCGGCCAGCTGCCGGACGATCTCACGACGGCCGTTGAACCCGACCACGCCGGGGTCGGCGGCGAGCAGGCCGTCGACCGACGCCCGCAGGGCGGCGGGCACGTCCCGCAGTTCCGGGTCGACGAGCACCTGCACCGGATAGCCGGCGAAGGCAAGCAGCGCAACGGACGGACCGTCCACGTCGCGCAGCAGGGCCAGCATCGGCCGGTCGCCCGGCCCGGGCTCGGCAACGTGGTTGGCCAGGATCGCGGACAGCATGGTCGCACCCACCGGATCGCGGTCGACCAGCTCGGCGATCGCGTCCTGGAACCGAGGGGCCCGCATGAAGAGCTCGAACTCTGCCATGCCCGACTGTAGGCAGTCCGGCTCGTTCCGATCAGCCGGTTTACAGCGAAAGGTACCGCTTGAGTTCCTGCGGGGTGACCTGGCGCCGGTAGGCCTCCCACTCCGTGCGCTTGTTGCGCAGGAAGAAGTCGAAGACGTGCTCGCCGAGCGCCTCGGCAACCAGCTCCGAACCCTCCATCACCGACAGCGCCGACTCCAGGGAGCTGGGCAGCTTCTGGTACCCCATCGCCCGCCGCTCCACCTCGGACAGCGACCAGACGTTGTCCTCGGCCGGCGGCGGCAGCTCGTAACCCTCGCGGATGCCCTTCAGGCCGGCCGCGATGACCACCGTGTACATCAGATACGGGTTGCACGCCGAGTCCGGCAGCCGGAACTCCAGCCGCTGGCTGGACGCCT